>VBWD01000021.1 GCA_006218055.1 Gallionellaceae bacterium | reverse complement strand
CACGTCTTCCATGGTGATGGTCGAGCCCGGCAACAGCGATGTGCCCCAGCGGAATCCCGGCGAGAAAGCGATAGGTGCGTCTTTTTCTTTCATCAGGGCATCGAGTATCACCTGGTCGAAACTGCCGTTGAAATTGCCACGGCGATACAGCAGGCCGTCGGTGGTCGCCAACTTTTCACTGAGCTTGCTTTCGTAAGGCGCGCGGTGTCTTTGCATCAGCGCAGTCATACCCTTGTCGGCTGCGAGCAGATTGGAAAAAACGGGCAATAGTTTGTAATGGAAGCTCGCTATCTTTCCGGCCTTCACGTCAAAATCAAGCACACCAAGGAACTTGCCGTTGGAGCCTGCGTTGGTCACCAGCGTGGTGCCTCCGCGATTCTTCACCGGGATGGGGGCGGGTATGCCGTCATGCGTATGACCGCCCAAAATGGCATCCAATCCACTGACACGCGACGCTAGTTTCAGATCCACATCCATGCCGTTGTGCGACAGGAGCACAACGACCTGCGCGCCCTTCTTGCGCACCTCGTCGATAGTGAGTTGGAGACTTTCTTCTTGGATACCGTACGACCAGTCCGGCACGAAGTAACGTGGATTGGCGATAGTGCTGTAAGGGAACGCTTGGCCAATGATGGCAACCGGAACGCCATTCATTTCTTTGATAACGTAAGGCTTGAATACTGGATCGCCGAAGTCAGTGGTTTTGACGTTCTGCGCGACCACGTCCATCTTGCCGCGCAACACGCCCTCTTCCGCTTCTTTGATACGCTGTGCACCATACATGCACTCGAAGTGCATGGTCATCACGTCCACGCCCAGTTCAAGGCAGGCGTCGATCATGTCTTGGCCGTTGCTCCACAGTGCTTGTCCGCTCCCCTGCCACGTATCGCCACCATCCAGCAGCAATGAACCGGGGCGCGAAGCACGTATCTGTTTAACCAGTGTCGCCAGATGTGCGAAGCCGCCCACCTTGCCATAACTGCGCGCGGCTTCAACAAAATCGAGACTGGTGAATGCATGGGCCTGCGGTGAGCCCGGCTTGATTCCAAAACGCTTGAGCAGTGCATTGCCGACCAGATGCGGCGCTTGCCCGCTCATCGCCCCTACCCCGAGATTGATCGCCGGTTCGCGAAAGTACATCGGGTACAACTGCGCGTGACTATCGGTGATATGCAAGAAACTGACATTGCCGCGCCGAGGCAAGTCATACATGCGTGCGGCATCGCTTGCAGCATAGCTCTCGTCACTGTTCAACACGAAGCCGCCCGCCGTTGCGATAGCCAACATCTGAAGGAATTCGCGACGATTCATGCTGTGTACTCCTTTGTTAAATACGGCTGGAACTACGATGCCCCTCCGCGAACGGGAGGGGCATATTGATGAGTATTACTTATTGACGGGTGATTCAGGATCCAACAACAGTGCGACCAGATCCTTCATCTGCGCTTCGCTCAAGATGCCCATGTGACCGAAGCGGGGCATATTGGCACACGCATTGGCTGCCTTTGCATTGTAGATGCGAGCGTAGACATAACGCTGAATGTCCTCACCATTGCCACGTACCTTGCCGAAATTAAGCAAGCTAGGGCCGATGGTGCCGAAGGCGATCTCTTTGGACGATAGTTGGTGGCAGTTGTAGCAATTGCCGCCAGCGGGATCTTCCGCCTTGTCGCTCCATGTCATCCCGCGTCCACTTTGCGCCAACTTCTCACCCGCTTTCCAATCGCCCATGAATTTTCCATCCACAGGGAGTTTGATCGCCTCTGCTTCTTTGGCTTCCAACTTGGCTTTCAGTTTTGGCGGCAGTTTATCCACGTATTTACTGCAGGCCGCTTGCAACTCGTCTTGATTCACACGCGTCGCTTTGGCGATACCTTTGTCGCGGAAATCGCGCTTAACGATCTCAGCGGTCTTGGCATCCAGATTCGACGCCGCTTTTTCAGCCTGCGCGGGTGCCATCGCCAGAGCGAAGGCGGCGGAAACGGTGATACTCATCAGCAGTTTTGCATTCATGTTCATATCCCCTTTAACGTTTCAGACCTGGTCCGGCAAATTCAGCACCGTTCGCGCTGACGGCCAAGAAGGTGGTCAAGGCGACAGTCGCTTCAGAAGCGAACTTGGGTTCAGGGAATCGTTGTTGACGGAAGCAATCGTTCAAGCGCCATTGGAACGAACGTGTCAGCCCTTGTGAGACGCGATAGGCTGGCCAAGTTGTGTAGGCAGTCTGCGCGTCCTTCTTGTTGTGACTCAGGTTGGGCAAGTCTTGCATACGGATACGTACACCCGTGGTGGCATGACAAGTAGAGCAAGCGAAGTCATACGGACCAGCACGGTAATTGAAGATGCGTTTGCCGATCTCATACGATTCTTTGACTTTCGGATGTTTGGTCGAAACTGCCATCTTGATGCCTTTGGATTGCCCTACCACATAGGTCGCCAGTGAAGAGATGTCGGAGGCTTTCTTTTCCGATGCGAAGGGCTTGGCGGCGATCTCATCTTCCGTAAAACCTTGCAGGGTCGTCATGCAGGTCAGCAGACGTGATTCCAAGTCTTGTACCTGTTGTGTATCTTTGAAGAATTTTGGCAACTCGGCATAGGCTCCCTTCACCACGCCCGCACCTTTACCTAGATCGCATTGCTCCAAACTGACTTTGTTCGGCCCAGCCGCTTTCTTCCACAACTCTTCGCCGCGCATCTCATCGAACTCGGCAGGATTACCGTCGCTGATCATTTCACGATATTGCTCGATGCGATCCGAATCGGTCACAGCAGTTTCTGCAGCTACTGCCGCAAAGCTTGCCGACAACGCCAGCAACAGAAGTGCTTTGTATGTCTGTTTGGTTCTCATTTATTCTCCCTGATAAAAAATGGCCATGCAGTCGCATAGCCAATTTATTCATTCATCGCATCATGCTGCGATCGTCGCCTCGTCGGTACGGCTTTCGCCTTTGTTATCGACCCAGCTGACTGAGACCTTCTCTCCCGCTGCGCCACCTTTGAATCGGAACAGTAGGTAGGGATTCTTGGATACAGACTGTCCGAATTGTGCTTCCATCACCGTGCGACCTTGGTATTGCGCTTTGACTTCAGTGATGAACCAAGCAGGTATCAAGGTGCCGTCTGCCTCTTTGCGCAACCCTGTCTCCATATCGTGTTGCATCAATATCTTTACTTCAGTTACGCCATCTTTCACCGTGGCGCGAATCTTCATTGGATTTGGCATGTCTTGTCCTTATTCGAATGTGTCGTCTCAGTGAATGATCAACCGCCGCAACCGCCGGCAGTGACCTTGACCTCTTTGGCGGTACGGTAGAACTTGCCGTCTGCCTTGACGACCGCCACAACGTTAGCCGTTTGACCCATCTTCACACGCGTTGTCACCAAAGCTTCCGTACCTTGTGGAAGCGTAAAGCTAGCAGCCAGTACGTTTGGATTCTTGTCTACGAAGATAGATATCTGCTCAACATTAGCGAGAGAACTCGAAACAGTGACAGGAACGACAGAGCCATTCTCGGCGATCTCAGGAACTGTCAATTGAATGGCGGTAGCATTACTCTCTGGCGCGGTCGCTCCCAAACCAGTAAGCGCCTCATCCATTGCTTTTGA
Organism: Gallionellaceae bacterium; assembly: GCA_006218055.1. Taxonomy (GTDB): domain Bacteria; phylum Pseudomonadota; class Gammaproteobacteria; order Burkholderiales; family Gallionellaceae; genus Sideroxyarcus. Next base: position 11,479 of record VBWD01000021.1, on the reverse strand, counting down.
AGAAAATGCGGCCTTGTTCCACTCAGCCAATGCGTCAGTCGGACGCAAAAGACTCAAGCCACCAAACAGAGCTAGCAGCCCTATCCCTCCACCGGCCTTCAATGCCTTGCGGCGATTTAGATCGATCTCTTTACTCATTTAGATTCCCCCATTTTGACCATGGTAATTAAGTTGGAAATAACAAAGCCCGCGAGCTTGCGGGCTTTGTTATTTCACACCAACAAGTTCATTTCTTTCTTCATTTACCACCTCACTGAGAATTGATTTTTCATAATCAGTGAGGCAGTTAAATTAGAACTTGTAACGCAATGAAGCTGAATAGGACTGTTGCGAGTGAGTCGTGGTGTTTGTACCACCAAAATTCATGACATCCACTTTAGTCTCAACTTTTGGGGTAACTACTGCTGCAGCTTCAACAGCAAGGTTCTTAGAAATGTCGTAGCCACCGCCAAAGGTAAATGAATTGGTCACAACAGCAGGGAAGAACATATTATTGAAGAAGTTGATTGCAGCGTTACGATACTCTCCTGCCGCACCTGAAGCAGCTGGAAGGGTCGCTATTGGATTATTTGCATTGTTGTACCCCAGCCCTAACCAATAACCATTGGCAGCGTATTTGGCACCTACCGCAAATATGTTTTGATCCTTCCATTCAAAATCTTTGTATCCCTTTGCGCTTCCCCACTGAATCAATTTGTAATCAGCAGTCACCGTGATGCTCTCTGCCATGGTGTATGCAATACCAAGTTTCATCTCCGCAGGTTGGTTCAAATCATCACCAAAAGGAGCGGCTCCCGTGCATCCACCACCTGCTGGCTGGCACAACCCGAATCCATTTCCCGCTTTGGATAGTTGCGTGCCATATTTTCCTGCAATTTCAGACTGGTAAGATGCCCCCAAGGTCAAGGCAGGCATGACATTTACATACCCACCTAACGAATATCCAAAACCAGTGCTGGTCTCAGCGGTCTCGGCGGCGTTAAGTGGAGCGCCATTGTTATACGAAAGCATTAAAGATCCGTATTGAAAAACAGGTGAGAAACCCACACCAAAATCTGCAGTGTTGTAGGCGATTGTTGGTACTACACGCAAAATACTCATTGCTGATTTTGCTTTAATATGGGTAGCAGCATTAGCGCCAGTGTAATCAACACCCATTCCAGCAATTCCCGCCATTGAAACTCCATAAGCCAGAGTGTCGCTAAGTCTGCTGGAGAAAGAGACATCCGGAATGTAGTTTGTAGATGCTTTGCTATCCGCAGCGGCACCACCTGGCATCCCTGTATTTGTCATTGTTGGTGTAAAGAACACAAGGCCACCTGTAAATTCAGAACCTTTTGTCTTTCCCAACATAGCTGGATTTGCAAAGGCGCTTTCTGCACCAATGAAATTTGCTACGCCAGTTCCGCCTAGGGCTGTACTCTGCGAGCCAACCGCCATCATCTCATCACCATTAGTAGCGTAAACCATTGGTGAAACCAGAATTCCTGCAGTAACTAACGATCCGACAATTTTGTTCATCTTCATTTTGAGAATCTCCCTGATAGATTTAACGGTATTGCACTTCACAACGAAGCACGCACACGCGCCAACAGTCACAGACCATCAACGCGCGCGCAGTGCAGATTAGATAAACAAACAGACATCAGTATCGCCAGCGAAACCCATGAACATGGTTGCGCCACCGTACTCGACGTTTTCGATGAATTCACTCTTGTCGAACTCGAACAGATCGACGGTCATTTGGCAGGCGATGAATTTCACATCAGCTTCTAGGCACAGGTCTCGCAATTCGGTCAGCGATGCGACACCATGCTTCTTCAGTTTTTGCTTCATCATCATGGTCGCCATGGATTCCATACCAGGAAGCATTTGCACCATCACTGGCATCGGGATCGGCATAGGCATCGCGGGGTTGGCCAATGGACTGATCATCACATCGGACAAATCTTTACGCAGCAGTTGCAAACCATAGAAGGTGAAGAATATCTGTACTTCATATCCCAGCGCTGCCGCAGTTGAAGCCAGAATGAATGGGGGGTACGCCATATCGAGCGTGCCTTTGGTGGCAATGATCGCCATTTTTTTAGTAGTCATGTTTTTCCCTTCCAGATTAGATACTGAGAACTTATTTCTTCTGCATGAAGAAAATGTACTTGCCGCCCTCTTCTGTGGAAGCAAGCAACTTATTGCCAGTTTGATCAGCAAAGGCTTGCATGTCCTTCACCGCACCACAATCCGTAGCAATCACTTTGAGCACCTTGCCGGACTCCATATCTGTCAAAGACTTTTTTGTCTTAATGATTGGTAGCGGGCAGTTCAGTCCACTTGCGTCAAACTCTTTATCGAAATTCATCTTTCTTCTCCGTACTGGTTAATAAGCTGCCACTTGAATATAACGTTGAACCACATAGCACTTTGTGGGCACGGTATTAAGAACGTACCTCAACTTTGAGTCCATAACCACGACGGGCGTATCACATAGCCCTTTGGAGTTACGCCCCACAAGTCTTTATCGAAACGAGCTAACTCAATTTGTAACACCACCAAACTAAGGTGTGACACGAACTCCGGAAGCGCCTTGCAGCACCTCCGGAAATTTTGATCAAGTCAAGACATCGTTCAGGATGTTTTCCAACCAGTAGTCAGCCATCGCCCCCTCCAACTCGGAGCGTTTTGCCGAGACGCCGCCGCCCTCTGCCGACACCATTGCTTGTTTTTCTGCGTTGAAACGGAACACGTTTGCCACGTGCACCGATTCCATATCGCTCACCATGCTGTAGCAGGTGTTCACAATGGTTGGATTCTGCTCGGGCGCTTGCCCTTGCATCAACTCGATGACGGCAGCAGCACAGACCTTAGCCTGTGACGTCGCCATATGCCCAGACTTGGGCAACGCAGCAGATATCGCATCACCAATGACATGGATGTTCTTGTGAACCTTAGATTCATAAGTCAAGAAATCGACGGCACACCAACGACCATCCGCACCCACCACACCCGCCATGCCTGCCACTGCACCGGCTTTCATCGGCGGGATGATGTTCAGCACATCTGCCTTGATATCTTCGAATTCAGTCTTGGCAGTATTGTTCGCCACATCCACTTTCAACACAGCCGCATTGGGGCGGTATTCCACCATGTTCGGATACAGCTCATTCCACGCAGCAGTGAACAAGCCCTTCTTGGAGGTGATGTCTGGATTCGCATCCAAGATCAACACCTTTGATTTTGGCTTGTTGTTCTTCAGGTAGTGCGCCACTTGGCATGCGCGCTCGTAAGGTCCAGGTGGGCAACGATAGGGCGCTTTAGGGATGCTGAGTGCGAACACACCACCGTCCGGCATGGATTCCAGCTGCTTGCGCAAGGCCACAGTCTGTGCGCCCGCCTTCCAAGCATGATGGATGCTCTCATCCGCCACTTTGGCATTCAATCCTTCGATTTGCTCAAACATGAAATCAACGCCAGGAGCAATGATCAAGCGGTCATAGCTTAGATGTCCGTTAGCCAACATCACGGCTTGTTTTTCTGGGTCGATCCCTGTCACTTCACCTTGAATCTGCTTGATGCCATATTTTTTCAGACCATCATAGTTACGAGTCAGATCTTTGATGGTGCGTTTTCCACTCAGCACTGTGTTACTCATTGGGCAGGAAACGAACTGCTTGTTCCGTTCCACCAACACCACTTCGATCTTATTCTCGCTCCACATGCGGATATATTTGGCAGCGGTGGCGCCACCGAATCCACCGCCAACGATAACGACTCGTTGACCCTTTTTCTTCAACAACTCGCTCTTGGCAAAAGCGATACTGGGGAATGCGCCAATGGCGATTCCGGCTACGCTCAATTTCAAAAAATCACGACGATTGATTGACATGTTCTGCTCCCTGATAGATTGATGAGTCGATGATCGACTATGGTCTAGCGTTTTTGTACCGCAAAAAAATCAGCCAACAGGCTGAATTCATCATCGGTGTATCCCTTGGCATGCTGGTGCATCACCGTGGCGGGACGCGCGCCGGATTTGAAATCTTTCATCGAACCGATGAACAATGCTTTGTCCATCCCTGCCAGAACCGGCGTGCCACCTGCACTATGCCCACTGGTGCCATGACATGCCGCACAAGATGCCGCCAGATTGCGTGCATGTTTATCCACCTCCGCCTGTGCTTGGATCGCTGGAAAAGCCAAGCCGAGCGCACATGTAATAACGAACAAGTACTTCTTGATCATTTTTAACTCCCTCGTTTAAGGTTAAATTTCTTATACCCTGCCGCCCCGTTCCGATCAGATGGTGTTCATCTAGTCGGTCATGCTTACCTTCGCTTACCGCATTACACTTTTAGAAAGTAGCGCAAAAAGACGACGCATCTTTGAGTACTTACAAAACCACGTCCATAGCCATGACGGGTAATCCACACTACACCTTAGGGTTATTTATCAGCAAATGCTTATTCAGCACGGATGGAAGGCCTTGCCACACAAGGTTTTTCAGTTATGCGAATCTTTTTGCGCCAACACGACGTTGGTGGAATTTAGAGGAGAGTTCTTCCCATTCGATGATGAGACTGCCGCCCGTAGTCTCGTGCTGACGCTCCCAACTGGAGAGAAGGTCAAGACAGGCATGGTCGATATAGTCCAAGTGCTCGAAGTGGATGTGCGCTTCAGCACCCGGTCTGACTTCTTCCAGTGCCGCCGCCAGCATGGGCAGGCGAATCAAGGTAGCCGCACCTTGCAGATGGATATGCAAGCGATTACTGATGATGTCCTCATCCCATTTTATTTCCAGATGCGAAAAGGCTTGCAGCAGTTTGAGTACCGATAGCCCGAGGCCGATCAACACTCCCTCCAGCAGATTGGTGGTGACGATCATCACGATAGTCACCACGTAAATGGCAACTTCACTCTTACCGAATTTGAGCAACCCCGGGACCGCTTTGGGATAGGCCAATTTATAGCCCGTGAATACAAGCACGGCCGCCAGGCTGGCAACGGGGATGTAACTCAGGGTGAATGGCAATGCGGCAGCAAACAGCAACAGCCATACTCCATGCAAGATGGCCGATGCCCGCGTCTTGCCACCCGCCTCGACATTGGCGGTGGAACGCACGATCACGCCCGTCATCGGCAATACACCCAATATCCCGCACAGCGTGTTGCCCACGCCCTGTGCTGAAAGTTCCTTGTCATATTTCGTGCGCGCACCTTGATGCAATTGATCGACGGCACTGGCACTCAGCAAGGTCTCCGCACTGGCGATGAACGCCACCGAAACTGCAGCAATCAAGATGGCAGGTTCGAATGCACGGCGCAGATTCTCCAACGTGGGATATTGCACCGCCGACCACAGGTTGTAGATGTCTTCCGGATTGGCCAGCAGGTCGGGGATGTATTTGATCTGAAGTTGCATCGCGGCCGCAACGACGACGGCAACGACGACGGCAACCAGCGTGGCCGGGATTATCTTTAAGCGCTTGGGTGCAAACTTACCCCACAGCACGATCAAAGCGATCGTCAGCAGGCCGATGTAAAGCGCCTGCAAAGAAGTTCCATTCGATTCGATAGTCTCGAATAGCGCAAAATAAATTCCCGCAAAATTTTGCAGGCCGTCGCCGAGCGGTTTCTTGTCGAGCATGACGTGGAATTGGGAGGCGAATATCAGCACGCCGATGCCGGCTAACATGCCGTGAATGACAGCGGGAGAAACTGCACGGAACCATTGCCCCAACTTGAGCAACCCTGCCAGCAGTTGAATGAGACCAGCCAAGAGCACGATCACACCCAGCATAGCCATCCCGTGCTGTTGCACCAACTGCCACACCAGCACCGTCAAGCCCGCCGCCGGACCACTGACCTGCAAAGGCGAACCCGCCAAGAACCCGACTACCAGCCCCCCGATGATGCCAGTGATCAGTCCTGCCATCGGCGATACGCCGGAGGCGATGGCGACCCCCATGCACAGTGGCAATGCCACCAGAAAAACGACTACGGAAGCCAGCGCATCTTTACCTAGCGTTGCACGAAAGCCTTGCTGTTCTTTACCCCTGGTTGCGTGAGTCATATCTGGAGATCCTGTCGCTTACAACCAGGTTTTGATTCCGTCGTCGTTTCCAATGCGAGGCTTCAACAGGCGACGTTTAGCATCAGGACGAACTTCCAACACTTCGACATAGATGGCTTCCAATGCTCTTTCTTCGTCGGGGAAAATATTGTCCTGGCCGATGTAATCCAGCAAACCGGATTGACGCATCACGTCCAACACCTGCTTCTTCAATCCACTGAAAGTCACCCGAATTCCGTTGGAGCGCAACCGCTCCACGACGTGATGGATCACCTCGTCACCCGAGGCATCGAGCTGGTTGATGCCATCCGATACAATCAACAGGTGTATAGCGCGTGGATTGTTCGCTACCGCTTCCAAGACGGCGTCCTCGAAATAAGGCACGTTCGCAAAGTAGAGCGAACCGTCATAACGCAGCGCGATGATGTTCTCGCTCACCGGCAAGTTATGCACTTTGACATCACGCAACGTACCATCCGGATGACGGCCCAAGATTGCCACTCTGGGCGTCATGGTGCGATACAGATACAGGATAATGGCCAGACCCGCGCCCACCATGATCCCGTTATCCAAATGGGGTGCAAAAGCCAGCGTCGCGAGGAAGGTGACTACCGAGGCGATACCGTCGTGCTTATGGGTGTGCCAAGCGTGTGCAATCGCCTTGAAATTGATCAAGCCGACCACCGCCATCATGATCACGGCAGCCAACACCGCTTGCGGCAGGTGATACAAGAGCGGCGTCAGAAACAGCAAGGCGACCAATACGACCAAGCCCGCAAACACATTCGACAACCCCGTCTGGGCATTCGCATTGAGATTGACTGCGGAGCGCGAGAACGAACCGCTGACCGGAAAGGCTTGGCTGAAACTACCAACGACGTTGGCGAAACCTTGTCCGAGCAATTCTTGATTGGGATCGATACGTTGTTTGGTTTTGGCCGCCATGGCCTTGGCGATAGAGATCGCTTCCATGAACCCCACCAACGAGATCACCAAAGCACCGGAGAGTAGCGTCATCATCATGTCCCAGCTCATCTTCGGCATCTCAATGCTGGGTAAACCAGCGGGAATACTACCCACCACTTCGCCGCCACCGACCAGATTCAGTTCGCCCTTGCTCACTTTCTTGATGCGCCAACGATAGCCGTCCGATTGTTCACCCTGCGGAATTTGCCCCGTCAGATAGAGTTTTGCAGGTTGTGTCGCGGTCGCGGGCGTCTGCTCGAAGATGAATTTACGCAATGCGCGGGCAGCCTTGCGGTTCTCACCCTCTACATTCTTAAGCTCCAGTTTGATCAGCTCGATCTCGTAATTAAGCGCGGCATTATGCTGGCCACTTCCCTCATGGTTCTTATGCAGCTGTTTGAGCTCGTCTGTTTTAGTATTGAGTGTGCTATTCAACTCACCCATCTTGATCTCGGATTGAGATAAATCATTGGCAAGGTTCCTAACCTCGACATCGACGATCTCGTCGACCTTTGCTTTGCCATTGTGCTCAAAACCGATGGAGAAGCTGACGAGGGTCGTAATGACCACCGCAATCAACACACCTGGCAGTTTGGGCGCATATTTCTTCAGCACCCACATGATGGCAAAGGCAGACACGCCCATCATCAAGGTAGGCATATGGGTCTCACCGATCTGCATCAATACGCCCCACACATCATTGATGAAATGTTCGCTGCGGCCCATCGAGACACCGAACAATTTATTGAGTTGTGATAGTCCGATGATGATGGCGGCAGCATTGGTGAAGCCGACGATCACGGGGTGTGACAAGAAATTCACCACCACACCCAACTTGAAAGCGCCCAACGTCAGCTGGATCACACCGACCATCAGTGCCAGCAAGATCGCCAGCGCCACGAACTGTTCAGAGCCTGTAGCAGCGAGAGGTGCTAACGCAGAGGCAGTCAGCAGGGAAGCCACGGCGACCGGGCCGGTGGCGAGTTGCGCCGAAGAGCCCCACATCGCCGCAATGATGCCTGGCAGGAAAGCGGCATACAGCCCGTAATACGCAGGCAATCCTGCGAGTTGGGCGTAAGCCATGGATTGCGGGATGAGCACCAGCGCGACAGTGATGCCTGCGATCAGGTCAGCCCTGACTGTTTGCCCACGCAACGGCCACCATGAAACAAAAGGAAGAAAACGTGTAAGTCGATTGCTCATGCAGACCTCGGTTCACCGTTGGGTAGTTTCTCATGACACTCTGCAAAGATACGCGCCTTGCAGTTACGGCATATCTCCGAGTCCAGCGTGGCGTAGACCGGCTGAAGCCAATTTGCCATCACCGGGAAGAAATTGCGTTCTCCGATGTCATCCATCTTTTCCGACTTCTTAAGGAACTCACGGATAGGCTCTTTGCAGCGGTAGAAATACAGTCCTCCACCCAACTTGCGGCGACGGCGCGCTTCCTGCGCCAGCATGTCCGCACCTGCTGCATCAACGAAACTGATTCCGCGCGCAACGATCATCACGCTCTTCTGCTGAGGATTCTCCGCATCGATCTGCAACAGACTGTTGCGCACATGATCCACCGCCCCGAAGAACAGCGCACCGTTGATACGGACCATACTCAGTTGGGGACATTGCGTATGATCCTCAGCGCCCACAAAATGGTAAGCGCCCTCCTCTTTCGCGGGCACGACAGGCACGATGCCGGGACGCGATACGCGATACAGATAGATGGAAAGCGAGAGCAGGATACCGAAGAAGATGCCCTTCTCCAGATCGATCAGCGTACCGATCAAGGTCACCCACAAGATCACCGTCTCACCGCGACTGCTCTTGCCGATACTGGCGATGTGATGAAAGTCGATCAAACCCCAGGCAACGAGAAACAATATCCCCGCCATCGCGGCAGTGGGCAAATAGGAAGCCAGCGGCGCAACCAAGAACAGTATCAACAGCAGAAAGATCGATGCATAAACCGTCGCCAGCGGCGTCTGTGCCCCGGCCGCATAGTTCACACCACTGCGGTTGAACGAACCACACGAGGCATAGCTGGAAAAGAAACTGCCTACCAGATTCGACAATCCTTGCCCAATGAACTCCTGATTACCATCGATACGTTGCTCTGACTTCGTCGCGATGGCGCGCGAAATAGAGACCGCTTCGGTCAATGCCAACATGGTGACCACCAGTGCCGGGAACAGCACCTTGTGCACGGTGCCATATGAAAAATCAGGCATGACGAACGGCGGCAAGTGCGCCGAAAGTGCACCCACGGTCTTGATATGCGATGTGTCCGTACCGACCAACAAGTCGATCAGATAGGCAACGACACTACCCGCCACCATCGCCACGATCATGTAAGGAAGCTTGGGGATAAAGCGTTTGGCGAAAATACCCACTGCCAAGGTGGACACCCCCACCAGCGTGACGTACAGATTGATGTTGCCGAACTGCGCGATGGTCTGTTCGATCACCACATGGAACGGTGCACCACGCGCAATGTTGATACCGAAGAAGTTCTTGATCTGGCTTGCCGCAATCAGCAAAGCTGCGCCCGCCGTGAAACCGATGACTACTGTATGCGAGATGAAATTGACCAACACGCCCATACGCGCCAATCCAAGGATCAACTGGAATAATCCCGTCAGAAAAGTCAGGGTCAAAACCATGCTGATGAATTCAGGTGAGCTTGGTTCGGCAAACGGACTGACTGCCGCAAATACAGCAATGGAGATAGCGGTGGTGGGGCCGGAGACCAGATGCCAACTGGAACCGAACAGGGCAGCGATGATGGCGGGCAACATGGCGGCATACAAACCATATTCCGGCGGCATCCCAGCAATAGTGGCGAAAGCCACGCCCTGCGGCAACACGATAAGCGCACCGGTCAATCCGGCGGTCAAGTCGGCACGCGTACTGCTGCGATCCACCATGTGCTTCCATCGCATGAATGGAAGCAGGCGGTACAGCCAATAGTTACGTGACGACTGAATCATTGAGACTCTGGATCAACCTATGGTCTGGTAATAAAGGTTCTGCGGATGGTTGGCTTGGGCGAAGAAGAACCAACGCTCAGCCAGTAAGCCGATGTATTGCAGTATAAACGCAACACCGAGCAACGCCGGCGTGAACAGGCCCAGCGCCAACAGTGTTAGGGGTGCTACAAAAGCTAGCAACAAGAAGGTCGGCTTGATCATGCGCATGAAGGCGGCATCTTTGCCGTGGAAGAACTCGCGCGTATTGAACGAGCCGCCCATAGAGCCCATCGAACGCTGCACGATGTACGGATGTTTCACGCCGATCGCCGTCTGTATCGTCGATTTCTGCTTCAGATGTGCATTGCGCACCAGCGATGCCCAACGTCCAGCGAACGCCAGCAGCGTGATGATGATGGCCCAACCCGCAAAGAAGTCTGCCTGATCCGGTGCGGCATAAGAGGCATAGAAAGAAGCCAGGATGAATCCGGAAGAACCGCCCATCAGGATGTAGTTGATGACTGTCAGCGGTGAATGCCACTCGCGCAAAAAGCGCAGGCAGGCATAGATCATCGCGGTGCAGACGAACAGCGTGAAGGCCAGCAAGGTGCCGATGCCGCCGAGCACGATAGACAGGTCGATGAGTAGGCCGCTCGGCAATGTCACCACTTCGGGCCGGTATCCAGTCAAATGCGCTACGCCGAAGAGGAACACGGTGCCCATAAAAGCAGGGAGCGCGATGACTTCGCGCGACAACCACGAGGTGCGCCACATGGCGGCAGAACGCCATGCCCGCTCAGGTCTGCCCAAGTGAAAGAACGATGCGGTCAAACCACCAATCAGCAGTAGCAATGCCAACAAGCTGCCGTAGCCATAGAACGCATCCGATTGCATCGGCAACAGACCGAACAAGGCATACGATTGATGCGTGAACAAGGCAAGGAACAAGCCTTGCCCGGCTCCGAGCAGAGTAGTCAAAAAGATCACAGAGAATGCAGGTTTCATAGTCGTTCGTGTTTAGTTTAAATTACCAAGCAGAAGCATCGTCCATCGAGGAGTCGCCTTTGCCCGGTTTGGGCAATTGACCGTCCACTTTGAGCGGATTGTCCGCGCGTTCCAATTCATCGTTATGGATCTTGAGTTTGGTCTTGCGGCGCGGCAGATAATGGTTGGCGGGATGCGTACCCCACTCCGGCATCAAGGCGTAACCGCCGTCCTCGCGGATCGCCTGCGACACCGCCGACTCCGGATCGTGGATGTCGCCGAACAGACGCGCACTGGTAGGGCATGCTTTCACACAGGCGGGTTTGCGATCAGCCTCGGACATGGACTCGTCGTAGATACGATCCACGCACAGAGTGCATTTCTTCATCACTTTCGCTTTTTCGTCGAACTCGCGCGCACCGTACGGACAAGCCCAAGTGCAGTACTTGCAGCCGATGCACTTGTCGTAATCCACCAGCACGATGCCGTCTTCCTTGCGTTT
>VBWD01000020.1 GCA_006218055.1 Gallionellaceae bacterium | reverse complement strand
CTCCTTAGTAGTAGTGAATATTAGGATTGAATGGGAATCTTGAATGTCGCTTACTGGCCAGATTTTGCCTGATTCCCGATTTGATTCTTCGCGGATTCTACGTCTGATGCTGAGCTAATACCAGACATCTATATACACCGCTTTATACGCCGCTTTCGAGCAAATCCAGCTCATGTTTTGGTTGTTAAGTGTCCATTAAACAAGTCTAGGGCGGGCTTCGCCCGCCGGCGCTGCGCTGCCGCGCATGCGTTCGGCGGACGCGATCCCGCCCTTCATTTTCTGTATTTCACTCATTATTGAATTTGCTCTAATCAGTTTTATGCTGCTTTGTGAGTGATTTTTGAGGCGCAATGAATAGGCGAGAGTTATCGCCGCTCTAATGTATGTGCGGTGTGATTGCTTGTGTGGGTTGATGCTAGAAGGGCGGGGGGAGGCCTTGACCGGGATGCACCGAGAACCAGAAGCCGGACTGATCGGGGAAGATAAAGAATCCGCCGCCTTTATTTCCAAAATCAATAGAGCCGTTAGTGCGTTTGAAAACTTCGCTGATTGCATCACCTACCGAGCGAGCTTGTAACCAGACGCGGTGTGCTTCGGGCAGGTCTCGGTCACTTGCCCAATAACGTTTCTTGTTGAATCGTTCTATTGAGTCGAATGCTTTGGAGATGTACTTAGATATGTAGCGTGCGATGCGATCTGTTCCTTGATGCCCTTGCTGGCGAATGTATTGAATATCTACATTGCCCATGCCGCGACCACCGCATATATCCCACCAGATACGACGCATGATTTCGAGTGGCATCTTTTGCTTGGAGTATGTGGCAATGTGCAGATGAAAATGTTCGCTGTCTTTGTGTTGTTCAGGCACAGCGACAAACATGAAGGGCTGCTCGGGGAAATATTTCTTATAGACGCGACAGAAGCGCGCCCAATCACGCTGCCAATCATCAAGGGATGAATAACCTGTTTCTTCCGTTTCGCGTTTGGTCAGTGTCAGCAGCCTGTTCGCAGAAATGTTCTTGGTGTGATACCTCACCTTTTGCTTTGCGCGTGTTCTGGAACGTTCTAGGCTCTCTTGTGAGCGTTCTTCCGGCTCTATGCGTGTGCCGATTCGGCGAGGCATGGTTTGCATGTCTGCGATCTTCTGCAAGTCCACCCAGCGAACCGTTCCTTCATATCCGCCGCCTTTGAAGGATTGTATTTTGAGTTGCAGATGATGCGACTCGGCATATTCAGCTTGGTTTGCTAATCGCCATGAAAACTTTCTATCTACCGGACGGATTTGCTCCGGTAAATAGTCGGAGGGTGAATCCAATGAGAATGGAATGTCTTCGCCAGAATTAAAAACTGATACTGGCGATTCATAGGCATCGTGCGCTGACGTGTGCATGACACACCTCAGGCTTGGCTGGTGGATTGTCTAAGGCAGGACTCGATGTAGGTGTTCAGATCGCTTAAACGATAGCGAACTGCACGGGAGCCAATCTTGATGAAGGGAACGCGTGCACCTGCCCAGCGATCACGTTCCAGAAAGGCGACGCTAACGCCCAAGAGTGGTGCGGCTTCTTTTGAGGTGAGTAGTTTGTCTTGCATGATGGTCTCCTTGGTTGGTTGATGAAGCAGGAGACAATTTGCGGCAAGCGGCGCTAGATTAAAAAAGGGTCAGTCTACAAAGAAGTAATTATAAGTACTGGTCAGGGGCTGACAGGTACTTTAAAGCCAATGATGGCGCGGGGTATGAGTAATTTCTAAGGGCGTGTTACGCTCGGAAAGGGGGCGGTTAATCTTCCAGCCGAGGGTCCATTTCGAGATCGATTTTGTAGGTGACGACTGGCGGACGACCCGGATTTCGATTCTTTATCGGATCGACTTCGGCAAGCCATCGTTTGATAGTGTTTAAATCTTTGTAAGACCGTCCTTGCCCAAAATGTTGAATCGCTTTGGACTTGACCATGTGCGCCGGATGAATGTTCGGATCAAGCATCCAGAGTGAGCCAGCTATTGCTTGGCAGAGAAGGCGGTCAACCTCTTCTTCCTTTGGGCGGTTGGTTACGTTGGCTTTGGTGGTTGTTTCGGGTGGGCGTTGCTTGATCCAGAAAGTTGGAGGTTCAATTTCCTCCAGCTTGCATAGGTTAATCACTTCTCTACGTCTGACGTAGAGGTCGGATAACTTGCGTTTGTTAAAGTTATTTTTTGTTAGGCATGACCACATGTAATGGAGATCAAAATTTATGCTCCAAATCAGTATATGCAGCGGGTCTCTGATCACACGATAACCGTCTTTTTTTCTCAGCTTGAGTTCTTCGCCCAAGTACCCCTCAACCATTTTGTGAATGAAGTAACGAACTTCCTCTGGCAGATTGTCTGGATCGGTAGAGTCAGGATCGAGACCCGCCCAGCGATGAGATACTTCCCAGATGCTTAGATAATCTTTGCCTTCGAGAAACATATCGTGAACTAGGCCGCCAGTGGCATGACTTCGTGATCGATCTTGTCGCCGAGTTCGTGTTCTGCGATTTCAAGGTCGTACTGAGCTTGTAGGTTCATCCATGTTTGAGGGGACATGCCGAACAAGCGACCGAGACGCATTGCAGTGTCGGCAGTGACGGCGCGCTTGCCTGTGCAGATTTCATCGATGCGGCGTTGCGGCACACTCGTGAACTTGGCTACTTTATAGCGAGTCAGCCCCATTGGTTCGATGAAGTCATGCAGAAGGATTTCGCCGGGATGAACAGGGGAAAGCATTTCGCCAGTGACGATATTGCCAAACTTCATGTTGCTTAATTCTTCACGTTGAATAGTCATTCCATTCTCCTAGTGGTAGTCAGCGATCTCAACTTCTGCCGCGTGACCTTCTTCCCATTTGAAACATATCCGCCATTGATCGTTGATGCGGATACTCCATTGTCCAGCGCGATTACCACTGAGCAATTCCAAGCGATTGCCGGGCGGTATTCGCAATTCTTCGATTCTGCCTGTGGCGTCGATAAGCTTGAGCTTTCGCCGTGCTATCGCTTGTATGTCGTGTGGCAGCTTGCGAACAAGTTGCCCAGAAAATATCGCCGCAGTGTGCTTATCAGCAAAAGATTTAATCATTTTTGATTATAGTATTCCCGCTCGTTAGTATTGTCAATCGTTACTACTTTAAGCCCTGATTTAGCGGCAGGTGTGGCTAGGTCTATGATTTCGGCAGAGGGCAATACCCCCATGCACTTAAGCAGGTGGTCGGTGATCTTTTGCATCGGGGGGCGTAGCCGCTCTACATCGCTGATGATGTAACCAGCGGTGATGTCATTGTTCATTTTGTGATTAAGAAGTCGTTTCAGCGCATAGGCTGAAATATCCAGACTTTCGGCAATGGTGATGAAGGTGCGCCGCAAATCATGGATGGTGAATCTGACGCCGGATTCTTCAATCACCTTGTTCATAATTCTTGTTGGTGTTGTGATTCTTCCTTCGCCGTTAATTTCTGGAAAGACATACTCATTAACTGCATCGGGTTCTCTACGAGCCAGCATTTCAAAAATATAGTCGGACAAGGGCAGGGTGTGATCTAGATGATTTTTCGTGTCTGGGACGATCAATGTTTTTGCACGGAGATCAACATTCGACCACGTAAGGCAAGCGGCCTCTTCTTTTCTTAGTCCTGTGAATACCACGAGCAGGAGATAGTCGCGGACGGTCTCGCGATTTTTACCCTTAAGATCATTTTTGATGTTTATCACGGCGGAATACCAAGAGGCTAGATCGTGCGCCTTAATGACCGTTTGGCGACGAGCTATTCGATACCATGCGCGAGTTTGTGAAAGACGTTTGACCGGGTTGTCAGGTATGAGGGGTTCGCCTTTGCTGTTTTCATACTGGCCCGCTGCAAAGTTGAATATGGCGCGCAGGTAACGCATTGCTAAGTTCGCCTGAGCTTTGCTTCTCTCTCCAATCTTGGTGTGTTGCTTGGCAACCATGTCTTTGCTTATCTCGACTAGCGGCTTTTTCTTCCAATCAGCAAGGTAGCAATCGATTGTGCTTTTGTAATCGTCGATTGTGCGCGGCTTGAGTGATTTGCGCGCAGCTAAAAAGTCGGTCAAGGCATCTTCAAGGGTTATGCCGCGAGCTTTCGATTCTTTTTTTATATCGTTGGGATTCGTACCCTTCGCCATCATCAGCAATAATTCGCGTGCACGCAGCCTAGCTTGTTCGGCAGTGAACACACCATGCTTCCCGATAGTGACCCGGACGACCTTATTACTGATCTTGCCTTCGGCGATGTAGACCTTCCCAGTAGTGCCGACCCTGAGGCCGAACCCTTTCAGCTCACTATCGCGGAAGAAAGTCTGACCAACCTCTTGGAGAGGAACGGAATCGACGAAAGATTTTGTGAGTTTTTGCGCCATGAATTTCCTGTTTTAGCAGACTACTAATTTTAATTAGTAGACCATTAGTAGACCGAAAACTTAAAATAGCTGCAAATTGCAGATGGCGAATTAAAACAGGAAGATGATAATAAAGCTACATAAAACAATGAGATGTAAGTTTGTTAAAACAACTGAAGGGAGTTTCAATAAACCTAAAATAGCCACTTTTGGAGACTCTTAATCCGTTTGTCGCAGGTTCGATCCCCGCACAGCCCACCATATAAGAAAAGGCGGCTTGAGGTTTACTCCTTAAGCCGCTTTTGCTTTAGCGTGACTAAAACGTGACAAAGTGACCGCGTTCTCAACAAGATTTGACTTTATACGTATTAAAACTCTACGGATGGGCGTATCACGAACGTCAGCTTGCTTGCGGTCGCATCTTTAAGCACACCCGAATATTCGTCTGGGCTAGTCCAGATGAAACCTGTGCTGAAGGTCGGGATGAATTTATAATCGAGTAGCGGTACTTTCTTTCCCGCGATCAATTCAGAACGCACCAACTTACCGCCGTGCTGCAAGAAGTGCAGGCGGAAATCGAAGTTGGTGTTCTCTAGCCAAGTTAGATACTTTGAGCGCAGGTCGGTGTTGCTGCGATGCAGGTTAATGTACGTCACGTTGTTCACGTCGCGGTTGCGGTTGAACTTGCCGCCGAAGCGAAAACTCCATGACAGTTTTTCGTCAGCGTACTCGAGTTTGCCCTTGATCTTCCATTCCAACTCGCACCATTCATCATCCACCAAGGTGTTGCTCTTGATATGTTTTGTGCCTGCACTGAGAAGGTAGCCGGTATAGCCGTAATTGTTGCCTTTGCGTTTCTCTTTGGGGCGTTTCAGTTTGGCCACGTTGCCGAAGAACAGTGAGACAGCCCACGGTTCTTGGAAGCCTGCAGTGAGTGATTCAATGATGTTGAAGTTGCTGCCGATATTGCCTTGCTGGTAGAAGTCAGGTGTGTGTTTCTTGAGATAGGTGCCCAATAGCGGCATGGGATACATGCTCGCCTCGACCAACATGTATTGCGGCACCAGCGAGCCTTTGATGAGTTCGCGCAATATGACTGCTTCACTATTGGTTGCGATGGTGGGGATGGGTTTGTGCGTCAGTGGGATGTTGTAACCCACATCGGTGTAATAAGGATCTAGCTCGTACACGAACTCAGCCTTAGCCTCAGTCGCCTCTTCACCATCGTCGTCCTCATCATTCGCTTGAGCGCCACCGATGCAACAGAATGCCAAGCAACATGCGATGGCAAAATATCGAACCGGATGCGGACGCATCCATGTGAGCGAGATGGGCATGGGGCAGGATTCTAACTGCTGAAGCTACTTTGGGGGCGGGAGAACCTAGTGCTTCACCGATGAAAACACTAGGCTATTTCTGATGGACTGCTTCTTCCGTTCGCCTCCTGCGGGAGGGAGCATTGCCTTAACAAGTACACCCTCACCCTAAACCTCTCCCGCGGGGAGAGGGGATGCGCTCATGGATTTGATCAGCAGCATATGCTGCTAGTGCTATTCCTCGGTCATAGCGAACGATCGAATGAGTTATCACGAACTTCCGCTATGAGGCACAGCGAACGTCGGTGAACGTCTGAAATGTGGAATTGCTAGATCCATCGTTCTGACTCAATCCTAATAACTCTCAAATCGGGCTAATAATTCCACGAATGCTTCTCTCCTCTTGCATGGCAGCACCATGCGTAGAGCGCGTCATACATCACCAGCCCCTGCTTCAACATTTCATGGTCATCTTTAAAGCTGTGCGACAACCCTAATGAGATCGCCAACAAGCCGGCGCACTGCGGTGCCAGATCGAGACGATCCGTATCCGCCCCGCGCACGATGACAGCCAAGTCTTGCAAAGCCGGACTGGTCAGCGCGTATTTATTGAGGAAGGTGTCGAAGCTGCACAACTCGCCTTCGTGCGAGAGTTCCGCACCGGGAATATCGTAGGGGATCGCACCGGTCTCGGCGGCCACGCGCAACACATCACCACTGGGAACGTAGAGAAATTCCGGTTCGCGGTCGATGAAGCGGGCGATCAGCCACGGGCAGGCGATGCGGTCAATCTTTGGGCGTTCACGTGTGATCCATTGCATGTTATTTCTCCTTCAGATTTATTTGGCTATTCCTTAATGTCTTCACATAACGAAAGAGTATGCGAGACCGAGCAGTGCACAGACACCGATCACTCTCATGATGTCGGCCTTGTATTTCCACAATGCAATGAAGCAAGCGGCGGTCAGAATGACGGGAATGACGTCGAATGGCCCGCTGAAAGGTGCGGCCGCCGTGGCCTTGGGCCAAAAGGTATGCCAGGCAAAAAACACGGCCAAGTTAAGGATCACGCCGACCACCGCAGCGGTAATGGCGGTGAGTGGCGCTGTGAATTTAAGTTCACCGCGCGTGGCCTCGATGATCGGTCCACCAGCGATGATGAAGAAGAAACTCGGCAGGAAGGTGAAGAAGGTCGCGACTGTCGCACCGGCCAGTCCGGCGGCAACCGGATCACCGAATATCGATTTGCTTACGCCGCCGAGATAACCGACCCAAGTGACGATCATGATGAGCGGGCCCGGTGTGGTTTCGCCCAACGCTAAACCATCCATCATCTGCGGGCCGGTAAGCCAACCGAAGTGTTCGACCGCGTTCTGATAAACATAGGGCAACACGGCATAAGCACCACCGAGGGTGAGGAAGGCCGCCTTGGTGAAGAACTTGCCCATGTTGAACAGCTCGGGCTTGCCGAGCAACATAGCCATACCCACGACCCAGATCAGCACGAACGCTATCACTGTGACGGTGAGTTTTCTCCAGGTGAATCTGGCATGGGCGGGCGGCGGAGTGTCGTCGTCGATCAATGCGGGGCCATATTCTTTGTTTGAAGCTCCGTGCCCGCCGCCCACCTTGAACTTTGCCGGCATGAGTTTGGCGCCGATGGCGCCGAGGATGGCAGCGGCGAGTACGATCCATGGGAAGCCGATGTCGAAGAAGAGAATGCCGATGAAGGCCAGCACGGCAATGGCGAACAGGATCTCACTCTTGATTGAGCGCGAACCGATGCGCCAAGCCGCGAATAGCACGACGGCAACCACGGCCGGTTTGATGCCGTAAAAGATACCCTGCACGGCGGGTACGTCACCAAAGTTCAGATAGATACCCGCCAGCAGCGAGAGCAGCACGAAGGCCGGCAGGAAGAACAGCACGCCGGCCATCACCGCTCCCTTGATGCCGTGCATCAGCCAACTGATGTAGATGGCGAGCTGGATCGCTTCCGGTCCCGGTAGCAACATGCAGTAGTTGAGTGCGTGCAGATAGCGCTGCTCGGAGATCCAGCGGCGGCGTTCCACGAGTTCCTGGTGCATCATCGATATCTGCCCGGCTGGGCCGCCAAAACTGATGAAGCCGAGTTTCAGCCAGTATTTGAAGGCTTCCCCCAGTGTGGGTAGTTGTGGCGGTAGGTCGCCGGAAGTTTGTTGCGGTGCGTCCATGTGACTCCTCCTTGGAATATCCAATTTAGAGCAGACCTTGGACGATGAGTTGTCTTGAAGCGGGGAGGCTGCTTTATCCCCGATGCTTGGCATCATAGGCACTTACAAGTATGTGCGCAATACGATGGATGAAGGAAACGCACAAGTTCAAAGAGCAAGTTATCAATTCATTGCGAATTAGCCACGGACTGGGGCGTGAGGGGCCGGATTTATATGAGGTGGATGCCGCAACCTTGAAGCAAGTGTCTGAGCCGCATTGAACTTGGTCGCCCTCACTCCGTAATGGTCGCAAGTGGTTTCGTTATCTAAGTAGTAGTTCTCTGTACCCAGACGATTCGCATAAATACTATGTCACAAAATTGGCTTCAGAACTCTATTGGGAAGTTAAAATCAGGTTATATCCGGCACCAGCGTATTCTGACCGATTCCTAGGGTATCCAGAAGAAGACCGATAACCCCGCTGGATGAAAAAACCGATTAAGTATTAAGGAGCAGATGATTCCATCACTGCGAATCACTAAGCCAGAAGGTAGTAATGAGTCGGATCTTTATGAAGTGCCACCAGTACGTCTCCAACAGTAAGTCCGTAAGCAGCACTGGCCGTTTCGAATCTTTGTTACTTACCGTGATGAATATGCAACCACGCAACGATAAATTGTTTTCACTATTCATTTACCTCATTACCGGATGCGGATTTATGAGTGTTGCTCAAGCAGAATCTGCAAGAACCAATACGAGCAGTGGCAATGAATTCACCATATCGGTGTCTTCCTATCTTTATGAAGAGCCTTCCCTAGGAATGTCGACTAAGGGCGATAAATTCGGTGTCGGCCATACGGGTGCGTTGGTTCTTAATGGCGATTGGTTCCTCAAGGACGATGTGCGATTTGCCAATGGTGCTGTTGACTATATTGGATCTGGTTATCAAGCGGGTGTGCCAGATTGGTATGCCGAGGCTAGAGGTTTGATCGGCAGGGATATTCAATTCGGGACGTCTGTCTTCGCCCCTTACGTGGGTCTTGGATATCGTCATTTGTTCAATGATCTGCGTGGGTACAGTAGTGACGGCTCTTTAGGTTATCGTCGTGAGAGCAACTATCTATACGTTCCAATTGGTGTGACGCATCGTTTCAGATTGCAAGATTCGGCGGTATGGGCTTCGACATTCGAGTTCGATAAACTCCTGACTGGTAGGCAATTTTCTAGGTTGTCTGACCTGGTTGGTCATGCGGGATATTCCGACGCTCCAGATATCTCCAATGTTCAGAGTGGCGGGTTCGGTTTTCGGGCAGACGTGATGTACGAAACGGGGGATTTAGCATTTGGCCCATATTTGAATATATGGAAAATCGATAAATCGGATTCCGTGGTGAGGCCTATCACCAACAACAGTGTGACCACTTGGTATTCCTTCACTGAGCCGCAGAATCGCACGACAGAGTTCGGGATGCGAATGAAGTTCAAGTTCTGAGTTTTTGAATTTCGTGGGAGAACCTTTTCCCCTTATCCCACTCAGATGCAGGGCTTGAAATAACAAAAGCCTCCCCCATGTAGCGGACCGAGCGGCTGGGGATGTTTGTTAAACTGAGCGCCGTGAACTTAACTTTGGAGAGAGTTGCATGAAACGTATCTTTTTATTCCTTCTGACCAATATCGCCGTTTTGGTGGTCATCAGCATCACTTTGCGCCTGCTGGGTGTCGATCGCTGGATGGATGCGAACGGTGGTATCAACTTTGGTTCATTGTTGGCACTGTCCGCCGTGATCGGCTTTGCAGGTTCTATCGTTTCATTGTTGATGTCCAAGTGGATGGCGAAGCAATCGGTGGGTGCGCAGGTCATTGAGATTCCTCAGGATGCAACAGAGCGTTGGTTGGTGGATACCGTGCGCCGTCAGGCGGAAGCTGCAGGAATCGGTATGCCAGAAGTGGCGATCTACGATGCGCCAGATGTGAATGCTTTTGCGACGGGCTGGAACCGAAACAATGCCTTGGTGGCGGTGAGTACAGGGTTGCTTCACGCGATGAGCAAAGATGAAGCGGAAGCTGTGTTGGCGCATGAAGTGAGCCACGTGGCGAACGGGGACATGGTGACCTTAGCTCTGATCCAAGGTGTGGTGAATACCTTCGTGGTGTTCTTCGCCAAGCTGTTTGGCTATTTCGTCGACCGCGTGTTGCTAAAGAACGATGGCCGTGACGGCCCAGGTATCGGTGCATTCGTGGCTGAGATCGCCGCGCAATTGATCTTGGGCGTGCTGGCTAGCATCATCGTCATGTGGTTCTCGCGTCAACGTGAGTTCCGCGCGGATGCGGGTGCAGCAAGCTTGGAGGGGCGCCAAAAAATGATCGCTGCTTTGGAGCGCTTGAAAGGTAACCATGAAGAAGCTGCGGCGTTGCCGAAGAACATGGCCGCTCAAGCTATCTCGGGTGGCGGCGGTTTCTCCAAGCTGTTCATGACGCATCCACCGCTAGATGAGCGTATCGAGGCATTGCGCAACGCTAGGTAATCGAAGCTAGGCGACACAAACGAAAACGGCGGGTTCAAAACCCGCCGTTTTTTATGGTGCTTCTTCCTCATCGTCCTCGTCGTCATATTTTACGCGAGGCGGATCGCCGTCATACACCAGACTTTGGCGACGCAACAGATAGAAATCTCGAAGAGAACTGTAGCGGTCGATGGTCGCATCATCCAAGACCTTTTCTTGGTCGAGTAGATTCACACGCTTGTTCAATCCCTCTGCTGCATAGGCGGCATAACGTGAGGTGATCGGCGTCGTGTTGCCAATGACGCTGACATAGCTATCGCCGTACAAACCGACCCCGTCTCGGAAAGAACTAGGCCCCAATAGTGGCAGCATCAGGTAAGGGCCGCTGTGCATGCCCCAATACCCTAGGGTCTGGCCGAAATCCTCATTGTGTTTCTCCAAGCGGTCGGTCACGTTGATGAATCCCAATAGGCCGAAGGTGGTATTGAAGAGAACGCGACTACCATCGCTGGCTGCTTGGACGAACTTCAATTGAAGTAGGTCGTTCGTGGTGACGGTCACATCATCCAAGTTGGAGAAGAAATTATTCACCAGCGTTTGAGCAGGTTGGGGAACAACCTTTGCATAGCTTTGCGCGACGGGTTTGACGACTGCTTGGTCGATTGTGTCGTTGAATACATAGACTTTACGATTGAAAGGCTCGAGCGGGTCTTTGTCCAACGTGTAGGCACTTAGATGCAGGGTGCTACACCCTGATAGCGTGATGCTGGCGAACAAGAGAGCGATACGTACTAGCGACATTCGAGACGATCAGGAATCAGAATGGATTGGATTATAAGCGGGAACTAATTTAGTTTGAATCATGGCCGCACGCGAAGCAGGGGTCTCTAAGCTGATCTGGCCCAGTGCGCCCGTGCGGAAATCTTGTAGCAAGGTGATCGCTGCTTTTTCCAAGTCGAATTCTTTGCCGCGTATGCGGAAGCTTCGTAGTTGCGCGATGGCCTCGATAAGTCCTACACCGTCCATGTTGGTGACGTCGCATTTGTAGCGCTGCACGATGAGATGCGGATAGTGTTCTAGCAGGATGTCGCCGAGAAAAGCCGCCACTTCCTCTTCGTGGATCGCATTGCGGCCGATGCTATGGCTCGCGGCCAACATCATGCCGTCGCTCTCATGCTCGATCTTCGGCCACATCAAACCCGGTGTGTCGATGAGGATCGTATGATCGTTCAGGTTGAAACTTTGTTGATTCTTAGTGATGGCGGGTTCATCGCCCACCTTGGCAGCACGACGCTTGAGCAGGGTATTCATCAGCGTGGATTTACCCACATTAGGGATACCCATGATCATGATGCGAAGTGGTTTGAGCGATGTGCCACGTTGCGGTGCAAGGGGTAAACATAATTTCGGTATCTTGGTTGCATCGCCCGCTTTTTTGCAGGAGAGCGCGACGGCATGCACACCTTCTTGTTTGTTGAAGTGGTCTAGCCACGCCTGTGTCACCACAGGGTCAGCAAGGTCTGTCTTGTTCAACACTTTCAGGCAGGGACGTTGGCGATGCAGGCGCAACTCGCGAATCAATGGATTGCTTCCCGCTTCTGGCACGCGCGCGTCCAGCACCTCGATGACCACATCGATGCGTGCCATCGTCTCGGCCGCATTCCTGCGTGCCGAGGTCATGTGTCCGGGGAACCATTGGATTGCCATGTCAATTACCGTGAATCTTGTTTGCCCAAATGAAGGCGGGCGCGCATTCTAACCGTTTGACGCTGATTGCTCACGCTCCCATAATCCGAGCCTCCTTTCATCGAGATATTGCTATGACTAGTATTCACCAGCAGGATTTCATCGATAGCGTCGCCGATGCTCTGCAATTCATCTCTTACTATCATCCGCAAGACTACGTGCAAGCCTTGGCGGCCGCCTATCAGCGTGAGGAATCGCCTGCTGCGAAAGATGCGATGGCGCAGATACTCACCAACTCGCGGATGTGCGCGCTGGGCAAGCGCCCCATCTGTCAGGACACGGGCATCGTGGTGGTCTTCGTGCGCGTGGGGATGGATGTGCGCTGGGCGGATGCGGCGATGAGCATCACCGAGATGGTGAACGCGGGAGTGCGTAAAGGTTATCTCATGCCGGACAACGTGTTGCGCGCCTCTATCGTGTCCGACCCGGCTGGGCGTCGCAAGAACACGGGGGACAATACGCCAGCCGTGGTGCATTTCGAGATCGTGCCGGGTGACAAGGTGGAAGTGGATATTGCGGCCAAGGGGGGCGGCTCGGAGAACAAGTCGCGCTTTGCCATGCTGAATCCGAGCGACGATATCGTGGAATGGGTGGTGGGCCAGTTGCCGGGTATGGGAGCGGGCTGGTGTCCGCCGGGGCAGCTCGGCATCGGCATCGGCGGCACGGCGGAGAAGGCGATGTTGCTGGCCAAGGAAGCGCTGATGCAGCCTATCGACATGACAGAGCTGAAGGCGCGCGGTGCAAAGAATCGCATCGAGGAATTACGCATCGAGATCTACGACAAGGTGAACGCGTTAGGCATCGGTGCGCAAGGCTTGGGCGGACTGACCACGGTGCTGGATGTGAAGATATTGGACTATCCGACCCATGCCGCCTCCAAACCCGTTGCCATCATCCCGAACTGTGCCGCGACGCGGCATGTGCATTTCGAATTGGATGGCAAGGGGGTTGCAGTCTTCACGCCGCCGAAGATCGAGGACTATCCCGATGTACATTGGCATCCGGCAGCGGATGCGCGCCGCGTGAATCTCGATACGATCACTCGGGACGACATCAAACAATGGCAACCGGGGGATACCTTGCTGCTTTCCGGCAAGCTGTTGACCGGGCGCGACGCAGCTCACAAACGTATCGTGGATATGTTGGCAAAGGGGGAGAAGCTCCCATCCGACGTGGATTTTAACGGTCGATTCATTTACTATGTCGGCCCTGTCGATCCGGTGCGTGACGAAGTGGTGGGGCCTGCGGGGCCGACGACGGCGACACGCATGGACAAGTTCACCGAGACCATGTTGGCGCAGACGGGCTTGATCGGGATGATTGGCAAGGCTGAACGCGGCAAGACAGGACTCGAGGCGATCAAAAAGCACACAGCGGTGTATCTGATGGCAGTAGGTGGGGCGGCCTATCTAGTGTCTAAGGCGATACGTAGCGCGAAAGTGGTGGCCTTCGCCGACTTGGGTATGGAAGCCATCTATGAGTTCGCGGTGGAGGACATGCCGGTGACGGTGGCAGTGGATACGCAAGGTCATTCGGTACACGAAACGGGTCCGGCGGAATGGAAGAAGCGGATCGAAATGATTCCGGTCAAAGCGATTTAAATGTGGGGCGTGTGCTCTATAAAGATTTAGAAGTAGTTCAGTAGCCGTAGCGAGCCGTGTTAGGGCAAGGCGCGAAAAGATGAAGAACCGGAATGTACGTTTGTACATGAGGATTTTGAGTTTTTTAGCAACGCCGCCATAGCACGGCGCAGTAGGCTAATGAATTACTTCAAGCAGTTTGGCGGGTCTCCCCGCATTACAGCGCAGTGAATCTGGTCAGGTCCGGAAGGAAGCAGCCACAGCTGATGTCTGTAAGTGCCGGGGGTAAGGCTCGCCTCCTTCATTTTCGAGGGTGTTTCACTCGATACGTTATAGGTGGGCGATATGTCGGCAACATCTGTTTTAGCACGCAAATGGCGTCCGAAGAACTTCGCCCAATTGGCGGGGCAAGAACATGTCGTTCAAGCGTTGACGAACGCGCTTTCGCAGAATCGTCTGCATCACGCTTATCTCTTCACCGGTACGCGTGGGGTGGGCAAGACCACCATCGCACGCATCTTCGCCAAATCCCTGAATTGTGAATCCGGTATCACCGCCACGCCGTGCGGTGTATGCGGTGCGTGTACCGAGATCGATAGCGGACGCTTCGTTGATCTGATCGAGTTGGACGCCGCATCGAATACCCAGGTCGATAACATGCGCGAGTTGTTGGAGAGTGCGCTGTATGCGCCGTCTAGCGGGCGTTTCAAGGTGTACATCATCGATGAGGTACACATGCTGTCGAAGTCTGCGTTCAACGCGATGTTGAAGACGCTGGAAGAGCCGCCAGCGCATGTGAAGTTCATCCTTGCTACCACCGATCCACAGAAAATCCCTGTCACGGTGTTATCGCGTTGTTTACAGTTCAATCTGAAGCAGATGCCGCCAGCGTTGATTTTGTCGCACCTGCAATACGTGTTGGGGCAAGAGAATATCCCGTACGAAAACGGCGCACTGAATCTGGTGGCGCGTGCAGCGCAAGGCAGTATGCGCGACGCATTGAGCTTGATGGATCAGGCTATTGCGTATTCATCGGGCAAGGTCGATGAATCGTTGGTGCGCACCATGTTGGGTGCGATAGATCAAGGTTATCTGTTCGATCTGTTGCAATTGCTAAGAGCAGGTGATGGTGCCGGGCTGTTGCGTATCGCGGACGATATGGCGATTCGCAGCATCGCCTTCGAGGCGGCATTGCAAGACTTGGCGACGTTGCTGCATCGTATCGCACTGGCGCAGACCATTCCACAAGCTATTGCCGATGATGAGCCGGAGCGTGTCCGTTTGATGGAATTGGCGCAGCAGTTCACGCCGGAAGAGATTCAATTGAACTATCAGATTGCCATCCATGGTCGCAACGAGATCGACTTGGCCCCCGACGAATATGCAGGCTTCACCATGACGTTGCTGCGCATGTTGGCCTTCGCAACGCAAGCTACGACGGCGAGTGTGGGGCAGTCTGCGCCACGCGCAGCGCCAGTGAAGCCAAGCCCCGCGCCAATAGCAACTAGCGTTGCCAAGCATGTGGCTGCAGAA
>VBWD01000089.1 GCA_006218055.1 Gallionellaceae bacterium | reverse complement strand
ACACAGCCCCTTCACCACCCGCATGACAGCCAGTGCAATCCGTGCCATGGAAATCTTTGCTCAACAGGTAGGGGGTGACGATACGCAGGACCGGATCTCCCGCCGCATTATTCATAAACATCACACTACTCTGCCTAGTCTCCATCACTTTGCGCTGTACATCATCGGTCGCTTGCTGCCCTGACATGCCCGCGCCATATTGCTCGATCAATTGTGGGGAACGCAAGATACTGACGGATTTGACATGCCCCGATGCCGTGGCTTTGGTGATGAGTAGTTTGCGATTGGCCTCATCACTGATCTGCCCGGTGACCATCAACATGTTCTCGTTATCGATGAACTGGTTCGCGACCTGTTCACCTTTTTCTTGAGCCTGATGCATCGCCTCTTGCTCGGTGCCGTTGGTGATGTACATCTGAGCCGCAGTCAAGATGACTAACAACGGCACTTGGATCGCTGCCTGCAACTTGGCCTTCAAGGACCAGTTCTTCACTTTGAAACTTTCATACTTTGAAACGATCTGGTTGCTGCTCTTATTCAATTCTCGATACATCGCATCAGCTTCTGCCACTTGCTGACGTGTTGGCGATTTTCTGACCGATACATAGCCGATGATCTTGCCGTTCTCGATGACAGGAGCGACAGTCGCACGTGATGCCCTTGGTATCGGTCTTGGTGATGAGCACGGTCCCATTGGACAACTGCACTTCTTTTTGCGACACGAATGCGTTCTTGTTTTGCATGATGCTCCTCCCTATATACGCAATCGGATGACCGATACGTATAGTTCTCCTGCTAACGCCACTACGTCAGACTTTGAATCTTCCCACTGTGCTACTCAGATTGGCCGAGACCTGCTCCATCCCTTTCACTGCCGTCACGGTACGTTGCACGATCGCGTTGCTCTGTTGCGACATACTCGCGATACGTTCGACGTTGCGCGCGATCTCTTGCGTCGCATCACGCTGCGTATTGATAGAGCGCGATATCTCTTCCAGCCCTTGATTCACGCCGCCCACCGATTCATTGGACTGTACGAGGATTGCGGTGACGTCGCGCACGTGGTCTTGACTGGTCTGCAGCGCAGTCATG
>VBWD01000019.1:34327-60474 GCA_006218055.1 Gallionellaceae bacterium | reverse complement strand
CATCTTTACTCTCTCCCTAAAGTACAACGTATCGATTCATTCTCTGTGACCAACCAATCCACTTTGTGGTCGGTCGGCTCCTGCGGAATCTCTGCTACAACTTGCAATTCAAATGCGCCTGCCACCAGCGTCGGCTCATGCGGCAGACGCGCGATCAGCTTGTCGTAAAAGCCGCCACCGTAACCCAACCGCCCGCCTGCGCGGTTGAAAGTGACGCCGGGCATTAAGATCAGGTCTATCTCGCGTAATGCTTCGAAGCGCTTGCAGCGTTCGAGAATGGGTTCACGTATGCCCCATGCCCCGGGTGCCACATCAGAATTCAAATCGCGCACTTCATATATATCGAGTTGCTTGTTAGCTTTGTTCACCCGAGGCAGCAAGACACGTTTGCCATCCGCCAAAGCTTGTTGCACCCAAAGTTCGGTGTGCAATTCCGAGCCGAAGTTCAGATATCCCAATACTGTCCGCGCTGTTTTATATGCCGCCAAGTCGCATAGCTGGCGCACGATCTCCCTACTCAGACGCATCTGTAAGGTTGGCGTCAGCTCGTCGCGGGCGGCGATTATACGTTGTCGCAGTGCTTGCTTCCTAGCTTGGATGTTCATTGGCGTGCCGCCTCTCGTGCCCAATGTGTTAAACGTTCGTTATCTTCCAAAATATCGACAGGAACTTCGCGGTAATTCTTTAAAGTTTGTTTTTCTGAGGGCGCGAAAACGGCGGCGTGATGATCAAGATAGCTCTGCAAGGTGTCGGGATGGGTTTTGAAGTAGAGCCGACCGTCGAACACGATGCCGAAAAACACTTCCCCGTAATGCAAGCCGTAGCCACCGAACATGTGTTTGCAGCGCAGGTCGGCTAACCCAGTGAGCTGCTCAAGGACGAAATCACGGAAGGAGTCCGTGCTCATTGTTCTTTATCCTAGGAACAGCTTGTAAGCCGGATTGTCACTCTCGTCCCAGTACGGATAGCCAAGGGTGTCGAGGAAGGTCTTGAGTGCCTTTTTGTCAGTACGCGGCACTTGCATGCCGACCAGCACGCGGCCGTAATCCGCGCCGTGGTTGCGGTAGTGGAACAGGCTGATATTCCAGTTATGGCTCATGCTGTTGAGGAAGTTCATGAGTGCCCCGGGACGCTCCGGGAATTCAAAGCGAAACAGGATCTCGTCGTGTGCCTCGGGCGCGCGTCCGCCGACCAAATGACGCAGATGCAGTTTTGCCATCTCGTTGTCGGAGAGGTCGAGCGTGGGCAACTTGCTGCGTTGCAACTTCTCGATTAAGTCGGACGCTTCCGATTGGTCTTTTACTTGGATGCCGACGAATACCTGCGCAGCCTTCGGGTCGGCGTAGCGATAGTTGAATTCGGTGATGTTGCGTTTGCCAAGCAGGGCGCAGAACTTGCGGAAACTGCCCGGTGTTTCGGGAATGGTGACGGCGAGGATGGCTTCGCGCTTCTCACCGATCTCGGCGCGTTCGGCGACGAAACGCAGGCGGTCGAAGTTCATGTTCGCTCCGCAGGCGATGGGGATGAGCGTCTCGCCTTTGAGTTTTTCGCGCTTGGCATAGAGCTTTGCACCCGCGACTGCCAATGCACCTGCGGGTTCAAGGATGGAGCGCGTGTCTTGGAACACGTCTTTGATCGCCGCGCACACGGCATCGGTGTCCACCAGGATGACTTCATCCACATATTGTTTGCAGATGCGGAACGTCTCTTCGCCCACGTATTTGACCGCGGTGCCGTCCGAGAACAGGCCGACATCGGCAAGCTGTACGCGTTTCTTGGCTTTGAGCGAACGATACATGGCATCGGAGTCGGTGGTCTGTACACCGATGATCTTGATGTCGGGGCGTACCTGCTTCACGTAGGAAGCGACCCCGGCGATAAGTCCGCCGCCGCCGATGGCGCAGAAGATGGCATGGATAGGCGCTTGGTGTTGACGCAATATCTCCATACCGATGGTGCCTTGTCCGGCGATGACATCGGGATCGTCGAACGGGTGTACGAAGGTGAGTTGCTTTTCTTTTTCGAGAGCGAGTGCATGTGTGTAAGCATCGCTGTAGCTATCGCCGTGCAACACGATCTCGACATTGCGGCCGCCGAAATGGCGCACCGCGTCAATCTTCACGTTCGGCGTTGTAGTGGGCATCACGATGATGGCTTTGCATCCAAGTCGATGCGCAGACATCGCAACGCCCTGTGCATGATTGCCCGCCGAGGCGGCGATCACGCCATGCTTGAGTTGGGCTGGCGTGAGATGCGCCATCTTGTTATACGCGCCGCGCAACTTGAACGAGAACACGGGCTGCATGTCTTCACGCTTGAACAAGATGCGGTTGCCTGTACGTGCCGACAGAGTAGGCGCGTGTTCCAGCGGTGTTTCGATGGCGACGTCGTAGACGCGGGCAGTAAGGATTCTTTTTAAGTAGCTTTGCATGATGGTTCGCGACCAAATAATTTGGCCGCAAGGTTAGCAGGAAATGGAGTTTGATGCTTTGGCGAGGACGATATGCGCAGCCGTCATTCCGGCGTAGTCCGGAATGACGGTGTTTAAGTGCGCAGGCCGATCATCTTATAGAAGCTAGGTAGGTCACTCAGGTCATCAAGCACCGCAGCAGCTTCGGCGAAATCCTGTTTGTGAGTGTAGGGATTGGTGGTGATGTAAGTCTTGATGCCCGCCGCCAACGAAGAGCGCAGGCCGTTGTAGGAATCTTCCAGCGCGATGCAGTCCTCCGGGGCGAGCTTGAGTTCATTCAGCACCCAGTGGTAGATGTCCGGCGCGGGTTTTTTGTGTGGCACGATATCGCCGCAACCGTTGGCGGCAAAATAGCTCGCCCAATCTTTGCCCAGCCCGACTTCCAGCAGCGCGGTC
Source organism: Gallionellaceae bacterium (assembly GCA_006218055.1). Taxonomy (GTDB): domain Bacteria; phylum Pseudomonadota; class Gammaproteobacteria; order Burkholderiales; family Gallionellaceae; genus Sideroxyarcus. Next base: position 57,608 of record VBWD01000019.1, on the reverse strand, counting down.
ACGTTCTCTGCAGTAGTGGTGGTGGCGATGGCAAGCGTGACGCCTGCCTTGCGGGCATCGTTGATAAGTTGCTTGATGCCGGGGCGCAACGGTATCGCACCCTCGCGCAGCATGGTGGTGTAGTGGCCCGTCTTCACCTTGTGTAGATGTTTGACGAAGTCATCGAAATTCTCTGGCTTGGTGTAACCCTTCAAAAAGTCCGATACGAAATACTTGATGCGCTCTTTGCCGCCGGTCACTTTGAGTAGTTTGTCATACAGCGCAACATCCCAGTTCCAGTCCAAGCCGTTCTCGGCGAAGGCCTTGTTGAACGATTTGCGGTGCCCATCCTCGGTGTCTGCCAGTGTGCCGTCGACATCGAATATGATTGCTTTAAGTGTCATGTTTGTCTTCCTATCCCTGATTAACGCATTCCCGGAAACTTGCCTGCCATGCCGCGCATCATTTTGGCCATGCCACCTTTGCTGCTGAACATCTTCATCATCTTTTGAGATTGCTCGAACTGGTTGAGCAATTGATTGACATGCATCACCTGTACGCCAGAGCCTGCGGCGATGCGGCGTTTGCGCGAGGCTTTGATTTGATCGGGATGCGAGCGCTCATAAGGCGTCATCGAATTGATGATGCCTTCGGTGCGATTGATTTGACGTTCATCCACTTTTGCGCCGGCGGCGGCGTTGGCGAGCTGCGCGGGAAGCTTGTCCATCAGGGCTGACATGCCGCCCATCTTCTTCATCTGCACAATCTGCATCTTGAAATCGTTGAGGTCGAAGCCTTTGCCGCTCTGCATCTTCTTGGCGAGCTTATCTGCCTCCCCCATGTCCACAGTGCGTTGCGCTTCTTCCAGTAGCGACAGCACGTCCCCCATGCCAAGGATGCGTTGCGCCATACGGTCGGGGTGGAAGGCTTCGAGGCCGTTGGGTTTCTCGCTGACACCGACGAATTTGATCGGCTTACCGGTGATGTGGCGCACCGACAATGCCGCACCACCGCGCGCATCGCCATCCATCTTGGTGAGGATGACGCCGGTGAGCGGCAGCGCATCGCCAAAGGCTTTGGCGGTATTCACCGCATCTTGACCTGTCATCGCATCGACCACGAACAAGGTCTCGATGGGTTTCATCGCGGCGTGCAAGTCTTTGATCTCCGCCATCATCGCTTCATCGACCGCTAGGCGGCCGGCGGTGTCGACGATCAGTACGTCATGGTGATGTTTGCGGGCGAAGTCAAGCGCGGCGAGCGCGATGTCCAGCGGCTTTTGGCTGACATCGGAGGGGAAGAAGTCGGTGCCGAGTTGCTGCGCCAATGTACGCAACTGTTCGATAGCGGCTGGACGATAGACGTCGCAGCTCACCAGTAATACCTTCTTCTTATTTTGTTCGCGCAGCAGTTTGGCCAGCTTGCCGCTGCTAGTGGTTTTACCCGCACCCTGTAGGCCGGCCATCAGGATCACTGCGGGAGGCACGGCAGCAAGGTTGAGCGCATCGTTGTGCTCACCCATCAGCTTGGTGAGTTCACGATTGACCACGCCGATGAGTGCTTGCCCGGGGGTCAGACTACCGATGACTTCCTGTCCCAGCGCCGCCCCTTTGACGTTGGCGATCAGCTCTTTGACGACGGGTAGGGCGACGTCCGCTTCCAACAGGGCGAGGCGCACTTCGCGCAAAGCGTCTTGGATATTAGTTTCAGAAAGCCGCGCCTGTCCGCGCAGATTCTTGACGATGCCTGAAAAACGTTGCGTTAGATTATCCAGCATGGCGCGTATTTGACTTGAGGTAGAATCCGCACAGTCTAAAACATCTGCACTCCCCATGTCGAACCAAGCCTTACATTTACTGACGTTTGTCCTTTATGCCATTCTGGCTATTTTGTTCTGGCGTGCGCAGGCGGCGGGTAATGCCGAGCAGCAGAATCGCGGCGCATTGGGCCATGCGGTCATCGTACCGTTGGCGCTCCATGGTTGGTTGCTTTACGACACTCTATTTATATGGGGTGCGCTGAATCTGGGATTGGTCTATGCCCTCTCGCTCATTTTGTGGCTGACGGTTTTGGTGTATTGGTTGGCGCGTTATTTCTATCCTTTATGCAGTTTGCAGACCTTGGTGTTGCCACTGGCGGCAGTCAGTACGGCGCTCCCAGCAATTTTCCCTGAGGCTCACATACTCGCGCAACCCGCTTCGGCCCTGTTCGATACCCATGTCTTGGTGGCGATGTTGGCCTACAGCTTGTTCACTATCGCTGCCCTGCATGCAGGACTGATGTCCTTGGTCGAAAAACAACTGCACCACGCCAAACTTCCCAAGATTTTGCAGAACTTGCCGCCTTTGCTGACGATGGAAAGTCTGTTGTTCCGTGTCATCGGGGTGGGGTTCGTATTGCTGACCATCACGGTCGTATCGGGAATTCTGTTTTCCGAGAACATCTTCGGTCATGCTTGGCAATTTAACCATAAGGTCTTGTTTGGAATGATCTCTTGGGTGGTATTTGGCGTGCTGTTGCTGGGTCATCACTACTACGGCTGGCGCGGCCATACGGCGGTGCGCTGGACCTTGAGCGGCTTTGGTTTCCTTGTGCTGGCCTATCTGGGCAGCCGATTCGTCCTAGAAGTCCTTCTTCAACGCTGATTCTTCAATCTAAACAATCCTTGCCACGGATTGGCAAGGTGTCGTAGAATTCGCGCCCTTTGGCATTAGGCCAAACAAATTATTCATTGGGAAATCATTATGGTAGTCATTCGTCTTTCTCGCGGCGGCTCTAAGAATCGTCCGTATTACAACGTAGTCGTAGCTGATTCTCGCAATCGTCGCGATGGTCGCTTCATCGAGCGCGTTGGCTTCTACAATCCTTTGGCAGCCGAAGGCTCTGAAGGTCTGCGTATCGCTTTGGATCGCGTGACTCACTGGCAAGACAAGGGCGCGCAATTGAGCGAGACCGTTGGTCGCTTGGTTAAAAAAGCCGGTGCAGCAGCCAAAGCCTAACGAGGCGAGCCCCATGGTCGTCATGGGGAAAGTGGTCGCAGCGCAAGGTATCCAAGGTTGGGTGAAGGTTTTGCCCTTCACCGAATATGTGGACAGTCTGCTTGATTACGAGACTTGGTATATCGGTAACGAGCAGTCATGGCGTCCGATCAAGGTATTGGAATCCAATGTCCACGGCAAATTGGTCGTGGCGAAATTGGAAGGCATCCCAGACCGTACCGCAGCTGAAAAATACAAAGGCGAGTTGATCGCGGTTTCGCGCGACAGCCTGCCGAAGCAGGTTGAAGGCGAGTACTACTGGTCTGACTTGATCGGGATGTCGGTGCTGAACCTTGAAGGACATGCGTTCGGTGTTGTGGATTCGTTATTGGAGACAGGTGCCAACGATGTGCTGGTGGTCAAAGGCGAGGGCGGAGAGACATTGATGCCTTTCATCGCAAGCGTGATCCAGCAAGTCGATCTGAACAACAAGACCATCCGGGTGGATTGGCAGGCGGACTACCTCAAATGAGGTTCGATGTCGTCACGCTGTTCCCCGAGATGTTTGACGCGATCACCAAGTTTGGTGTGACGCGTAAAGCAGTAGAGTTAGGCAAGTTCAAGTTGCAAGCGTGGAATCCAAGAGACTTCACGACTGACAACTACCGCACCATCGATGATCGTCCCTACGGTGGCGGCCCTGGGATGGTGATGTTGGCGGAGCCTCTGGAAAAAGCCATCAGCGCAGCGAAAGCAGCGCAGGAGGCAAGCGGAGTGAAGAAGAGTCGAGTGATCCATCTCTCTCCGCAAGGCAGGCAACTCACGCACGAGATTGTGATGGAGTTGCTGGCGCGAGATGAAGGATTGATCTTGTTGGCGAGTCGGTACGAGGGCGTGGATGAGCGCCTGTTACGTCAGCAAGTGGATGAAGAGCTTTCCATCGGAGATTATGTGTTGTCCGGTGGCGAGTTAGCAGCGATGGTGGTGATGGATAGCGTGGTACGGCAGATACCCGGTGTGTTGGGTGATGATGCATCCGCACAGCAGGATTCTTTCGTACAAGGTCTGCTGGATTGTCCGCACTACACGCGCCCAGAGATTTATAACGGCGAGGCGGTTCCTGATGTGTTGATGTCAGGACACCACGCCGAGATAGAGAAGTGGCGATTGAAGCAGTCATTAGGTCGGACTGCGGAACGTCGTCCGGAATTGCTGGCAACACGCCAGTTAACTAAACAGGAAGCTCGGCTACTGGCTCAGTACCAGCAGGAACAAGCTCCCGCACAAGAAGAGGAAACAAAATGAATCTGATCGGAATTCTTGAAAAAGAAGAAATCGCTCGTCTCAATAAGACTATCCCCGGCTTCGGCCCTGGCGACACAGTCATCGTCAACGTCAACGTTGTCGAAGGCGACAAAAAACGTACACAGGCTTTCGAAGGCGTAGTCATCGCAAAGCGCAACAAAGGGCTGAACTCCAGCTTCATCGTGCGTAAAGTATCCTCCGGCGAAGGCGTCGAGCGTACTTTCCAAACTTACTCTCCGAGCGTTGCTAGCATCGAAGTTAAGCGTCGCGGCGATGTACGTCGTGCGAAGCTGTACTACCTGCGCGATCGTTCCGGCAAGTCCGCACGTATCAAGGAAAAACTCCCCGCACGCAAAGTCGCTGCGTAAGCAACGGTTCTGTGTGGCAAATAAAAACGGGAGCTTCGGCTCCCGTTTTAGTTTCGACCGCCGCTTTGCGGCTTCACATCGGCTACGCCGATTTGAGTCTGCACTGAAGCTCTCGCTTTTACTTTCGGGCTATCATGTGGCCATGACATCCCAAGCCATCATCACCGCGCCTTTCGGTAAGCTCGCTATCCATTGTTCGGATACCGACCTGTTGGGCATCGAATTCATTTCTTCACGCATGAAAGAGCAGTCTCCCGCCAGTCCGATGGCGCGGGAGATATGCGACCAGCTGGTAGCGTATTTTGCCGATGCTGGTTTCGAGTTCGACCTGCCATTCACCCTTGACGGTACGCATCACCAATGCCTTGTGTGGCAGGCGATGCTGGAGATTCCTCGCGGGCAGACGCTGACCTATGGTGAGCTGGCGAAGCAGATCGGTTCTAGCGCGCAAGCGGTAGGGCAGGCTTGCGGGAGTAATCCGATACCCATCGTCATTCCATGCCATCGCGTGGTAGGCAAGAGCGGCTTGGGCGGTTTCATGCACCATGCAGAAGGCGACGCGCTCGATATCAAACGTTGGCTGTTGGCGCATGAAGCCTAATCGTCATTCCCGCATAGGCGGGAATCCAGTGGATTTATTCAATCTGCCTCTAGGTTTTGTCTTTACCATGCGAAGTATTTTTCTTTTGAACTGGATTCCCGCCTACGCGGGAATGACGTGGTGTTATGAACGACGCTGAGTTGTTGGACGAATTCAGTGATGCGTTGTGGTTGGAAGATGGTTTATCGCGCAACACATTGGAAAGTTACCGGCGCGATCTGGATAAATTCACTGTTTGGTTGATTTCTCAACATGAGGGTGGATTGTTAACGACCACCCATGCCGATATTCAAGGTTTCTTGGCGCATCTGGTCGGTGGTCAAAAAGCTAAAGCGACCTCCACCTCGCGTGCCATCTCCAGCCTCAAGCGTTTATTCCGTTACCTGCTGCGCCAGAACAAGATCACTGCCGATCCGACATTGCAGATTGCAACGCCGAAGCTGCCGCGCAGTCTGCCCAAAAGCCTGACCGAGGAAGATGTCGAGCTGCTGTTGAATGCGCCCGATGTACAGACCCCGTTGGGGATGCGCGATCGCACCATGTTGGAGGTGTTGTATGCCAGCGGTCTGCGCGTGTCGGAGTTGGTCACGTTAAAAGTGGCGCAGGTCAGTCTGGATATGGGTGTGACGCGGGTGATGGGTAAGGGCAGCAAGGAACGTCTCGTGCCCTTGGGGGAGGAGGCGCTGGATTGGATCAAGCGTTACTTGGCAGAGGTGCGCCCTGTGTTGCTGGATGGCAAGCTGACCGATGACCTGTTCGTGACGCAGCGCGGCGAAGGGATGACGCGCCAGATGTTCTGGTATCTCATCAAGAAGCACGCAAAGACCGGCGGCTTGCATAAGCCGTTGTCGCCGCATACCTTGCGCCATGCCTTTGCGACACATCTGCTCAATCACGGTGCGGATTTGCGTGTGGTGCAGATGCTGTTGGGCCATTCAGACATTTCGACGACGCAGATCTACACGCATGTGGCGCGCGAAAGATTGAAGGCACTGCATGCGATGCACCATCCGCGCGGCTAGATTGGGGTTCAGGCTGGTTTCATTCAAGACCATTTCCTGCAATAATCCCTAGCCACAAAATGCATAAATCAAAAGAAGAGGCTACAGCATGGCAATGACACAAGACGATATGAAACGTGCGGTCGCTCAAGCGGCGATCACTTATGTGCCTAACGATTGCATCGTGGGCGTGGGTACGGGTTCCACAGCCAATTTCTTTATTGACGAGTTGGCCAAGATCAAAGGCAAGATCCGTGGTGCTGTCGCGAGTTCAGAAGCCTCCGCCAAGCGTTTGCAAGGTCATGGCATCGAAGTGTTGTCGCTGAACGAGGCGGGTGATCTGCCTGTTTACGTGGATGGCGCGGACGAGATCACCAAGCATATGCATATGGTCAAAGGCGGTGGTGGCGCGTTGACGCGCGAGAAGATCGTGGCGGCTGCCAGTAAGAAGTTCATCTGCGTGTGTGACGAGAGCAAGCTGGTGGATGTATTGGGTAAGTTCCCATTGCCGATCGAGGTCATCCCGATGGCGCGCAGCTACATCGCGCGTGAAGTGGTGAAACTGGGCGGGCAGCCCAAGTTGCGTGAAGGTTTCACCACTGACAACGGCAATGTGATTCTCGATGTACACAATCTACAGATCATGAATCCAGTTGAATTAGAAACCCTGTTGAACCATTTGCCCGGCGTGGTTACCAATGGTCTGTTCGCGCGTCGTGGTGCAGATGTGTTGTTGCTGGGCACGCCGAACGGCGTGAAGACGCTCACAGCTTAAAGGGCTGTCACAAAAACTTAACGACGATTCGATAGCATCCGTCATTTGCAACGATATTAAGGAAATACCATGGTGAGCAGCGAACATACCTCCAAGCAATTCGACACCGAACTGGAAGCCGTGCGCGCGCGCGTGTTGCAGATGGGCGGGTTGGTCGAGAGCCAAATCAAACAGGCGGTCGAATCGCTGACTACAGGTGACGTTGCGCTGATGAATCGCGTGATCGAGAACGATCACAGCGTGAATGCGATGGAAGTCGAGATTGACGAAAGTTGCAACCGCATCCTTGTACGTCGCCAGCCCGCTGCAGGCGACTTGCGCATGGTGATGACCGTCATCAAGACCATCACCGACCTTGAGCGTATCGGTGACGAGGCAGAAAAGATCGCGCGCATGGCGAAGTTGCTGTCTCAGAAAGAGCGCTTACATTTGCCGCGTTACAACGAGATCAAACACGCTGCCGACATCGCGCTGGATATGTTGCGCAAATCGTTGGATTCGTTCGCACGCCTCGACCTGAATGTCGCTGCGCAAGTGGTGCGTCAGGATGAGCAGGTGGATGAAGAGTTCCGCGCCATCATGCGTTATCTCATCACTTTCATGATGGAAGATCCTCGTACCATCTCTACCTCGCTCGAGATATTGTTCGTCGCCAAGGCGATCGAACGTATCGGTGACCACGCAAAGAACATGTCCGAGTACGTGGTGTACATGGTCAAAGGCCGTGATGTCCGTCACGTCACCGTGGAAGAGATCGAGCGCGAAGTCCAACAGTAATCTTCCGTGCAACAACAGCCACTCCTCGCTGCAATCGATCTGGGGTCGAACAGTTTTCGACTTCAGGTTGCGCGGGTGGTGGATGATCAGCTCTACATGCTCGATGGCTTGCGCGAGGCTGTCCGGCTCGCCGCAGGTCTGGATGAAGACAAACTGCTCGATCAGGCAGCACAACAACGCGGCTTGTCTTGTTTGCAAAAATTCGGAGAACGTCTCCGTGGTTTGCCACCCGAAGCAGTGCGTGCGGTGGGCACCAACTCTCTGCGTGTCGCCAAGAACGCGCCTGAATTCCTGAAAAAAGCCGAAGCAGCACTTGGATTTCCCATCGAAGTCATCGCTGGTCGTGAAGAAGCTCGCCTGATCTATTTGGGCGTCGCACAAGGACTGCCACGTACCGATGAGCGCCGCATGGTGATGGACATCGGTGGTGGTTCGACCGAATTCATCATCGGGCAGGGGCTGCAACCCGCACATTTAGAAAGCCTCTATATGGGCTGCGTCAGTTTCAGTGCGCGCTATTTCGCCGATGGCAAGATCACCAAGTCCAATCTCAAACAAGCCGAATTCGCCGCACGTATCGAGTTGCAGACCATCGTGGCTGATTACACCCGTGGTCACTGGGATGTGGCGATGGGTTCGTCGGGGAGCGCGCGCGTCATCTGCGACATCTTGGAGCAGAACGGTTACAGCGAAGGCGGCATCACCCTCGATGGGCTTGAGAAATTGCGCGAACTCGGTATTGAGCGCATGCAACCTGCATTGGGGGCGTTGCGCGAAGGTGTGCTGTACGATCTGCATGGCCGCTTCACGCACAATGACATGCGCGAAGCGACGGTGCAGCAATTCATGCGTCGCTATCATGTCGCACCCAAGCAAGCGAAGCGAGTGGCGGAACTGTCATCCATGCTTGCCCAGCACTTTTTGGGTGAGCAGTTCGATGAGCCGACCATGCGCTATTTGCAATGGGCCGCCAACTTGCATGAGATCGGCATCAGCGTCGCTCACAGTGGTTATCACAAACACTCTGCTTACATTCTTGCAAATGCAGACATGCCTGGGTTTTCCAAAAAAGAGCAGACGCTTTTGAGCATGCTCACCTTGGCACATCGCGGACGATTAGAAAAATTGCGTGCGCAGTTGCGCGAGCCGAAGGAGCAGGCATTGGTCATGTCGCTACGCTTGGCGACTTTGTTCTGCCGTAATCGTAGCGGAGTCCAGTTGCCTAAGATGCAAGGTCGCTTCAGCGGAACAAAATTTCACCTCTCATTGGAGAGCGGATGGCTGACGCAAAATCCATTGAGCGAGACAGCTTTGCAGGAAGAGGCGGCGCAGTGGAAAGAGTTGGGCATCAGCGTACAAGTGGGAGAAGCTTAACCGCGAATCACCTGTGGGCTGGTGGTGAGAAAAGCGAACCCCAGCATATAGCGCTGCAAATAATGCTGGGGTTCGTACCTCGCCACCAGTCCACCTTGGATTTCCAAAGCGCGGCAATGTCGGACGAGTAGTGCATCCCACATGTTAAACTCCGCACCGAAGCTGGCTAGACAGTCGCTGCGTCCGTAAGGGCGGAGAGGAAAGTCCGGGCTCCACAGAGCAAGATGCCGGTTAACGACCGGACGCCGTGAGGCGATGGAAAGTGCCACAGAAAACATACCGCCGATGGCTGCGCAAGCAGATCAGGTAAGGGCGAAATGGCGAGGTAAGAGCTCACCGCGCTGGTGGCGAAACGCCTAGAGGAATGACTGTCCACGACAGAACCCGGCTTATCGGCCAGCTTCACCTTATTCCAAAACTTATGAGATGACTCGTGCGAGCACTGCTGGTGCGATGAGTTTATGCAGTGGTGTGACGGGTAGCATGTACGCTTTACCGAGTAGGTTGTGCGTGTGTACGACTGTCGTCACCACGATGGAGCAAGCATCTTGGTTCGTTGAATTTTTGTAGATGGAAAGTACGACATCCAGATGCTTGTCGCTGTCGCCCAGAAGGACTTCATTGGGCGTGTTCGAGATCAGTGTGAAGATACCAACGCGATCTCCCGGAAGGTAGTCCGAGTCCTTTTTTGCAGCATCGAAATCCCCCATTCCCCCAAGATCTTTCAAGCCGAACAACAGCACAGTCTTGTTGCGTAACGTCATGAGCGAATTGACCCATGAGGGCGTGTTCGAGATGGCGGTCAGGAAATAGCCTAGTGCACTGCGCCCGTCGTTGGGAACGGTGATGGCGTAGCAATCGTAATAACTAGCGCCAGCAAGTCGATTATTGATCTCGCTTCCTGCGGGTACGGCTATGCGCGTGACCTTGCTAGTCATGGCGTGGCGACCTATTTGTTTCTGTTCAGCGCATCTTCCAATTGCGCCGCTGGCATATAGCCAGGGTTGATCACGCCGTTAGCGAAGATCAGCGCTGGCGTGCCATTCACTTTCAACTTTGCGCCAAGTTGGCGCACTTTGTCGGTACCCGTTTGGCATTTTCCCGCAGGGGGTGTCACACCATTCAACATCAGGTCGTCCCATGCTTTCACTCTGTCCGCGCTACACAACACGCCTTGCACCTTTTCGGCTGAGCCATCAAAGATGGGGTAGAGGAACAGGTACAAAGTGACGTTGGTCACATCTTGCAACTCATGCTCCAACTTCTTGCAGTAGCCGCAGTTGGGATCGGAGAAATACGCCATCTTGCGGCTGCCGTCGCCTTTCACTTTTTTGACCGCGAGGTCAAGTGGGAGTTTGTTGAAGTCGACCGCAAACAAGGTGCGTGAGCGCGCTTCAGTAATATTGCGGCGCGCTTTCAAATCGAACATGTTGCCGTCGATCAGATACTGCACAGATTTATCGGTGTAAAAGATGTGATCGCCCGTGACCACTTCATACAAACCAGCCATGGGGGTACGGTTCACTTGGGAGACGGGGCCGATGAGTTGCGAGTAGTTGTTTTGCAGATTGGCTTTGATGGCTTCTGTGGTTTTATCTGCCTCGGCCGCGTTAGCAAATGAGATGGTGAGTAACAATACGAGTAGTGAACGAAACATGTTGTGTCCTAAATAAAAAATCAGTTGAGTGCGTGACGCGCCAGCATCTTCTTCAGCGGCACGATCTTGTTGGTGGCGGAGAGGCCGATGTTGCGCAGGGTGCGCAGGATAGGATTGTCGTTGACGAACAGATGTTTCAGCGCATCCGTAGTGAGCTGCATGGAGAGGATGTCGGCTTTGCGGGCGCGCTCATAACGACGCAACAAACCGAGGTCTCCGCATTCTAGGGCGCCGCGTTGCATTAGCACTTGTGCCAATTCACGGGCATCGTGCAGGCCCAAGTTCACACCATGCCCAGAGAGCGGGTGGATGTTGTGCGCGGCATCGCCGATCAAAGCTAGGCGCGGTTTGGTGAGATGCGCGAGATTCAGTACGCGCAGCGAGAATGAAGCCGGCGGGGTGATGACTTCCAGATTACCTAAAGTGTGTTGAGCCGCCTCGGCCACGCGCACGCTGAGTTCTTCGTGAGTAAGCGCCAACAGCTCTGCGGACTTCTCTGGGCTGACCGACCACACGATGGAGATACGCTTGCCAGGGAGTGGCAGCAAAGCAAGGATGCCGTCTTCGGTGAACCACTGATGCGCGATGCCTCGGTGTGTCTTGGTCGTGTTGAAGTTGGCGACCACTCCGTGCTGGTGATAAGGCGTGGGGACTTCAGGCATGCCTGCTTGATGGCGTACCCAAGAGTCGCGGCCATCGGCGCCGACGATGAGTTTGGCTTTGATCTCGCGTCCATCCTTTAGCTTCAAGTGAGCGCCTGCTTCTTGCCAATCCAGCTCCGCACATTGAGCTGGCTGGAACAGCGAGAGATTCTTTTGACTCTGGATCGCCTTCCACAGCGCGTGTTGGATCAAACGGCTTTCCATGATGAAGGCCAGTTCTGGTGCGCCCAATTGGTAGGCGCTGAAGTTCAGTTTGGAGCCGGTGTCGCCGAAGACGCGCATCTCTTCGATCTGCTGGATGCGTGACGTATCCAGATGCTCCCAAGCGCCACAGGTCTTTAGGAACTCAACATTGCCGGGGGTGAAGGCATAGATCCGACTATCCCACTCGGTCTCTAGGCTGGGCAGGTTCTGCCCTTCGATCAGGGCGATGCTCAGGTCGCTGTTCTTGAGAGAAGCCGCCAGTGCTGCCCCAACGATGCCGCCGCCTACGATGATGATGTCGAATTCCATTTCGGTCACCTCTATAAATCCAAATTTCGTCGCAATACTACGTTGCTCACAAAAAATTACGCCTTACATATCAATCATATGCTGCGGCGCAATTTTTTGTTCGCGCCTTGCCTTGCTTAGAACTTTGAATTTCTAGAGGCGACCGAGAGTCACCGAGCATAATAATGCTGCGAGCAATCATAGCATGGGGCAGTTGATTAAATTATAATCAGCGCCCTTTTGGAAAAGCCCACCTAGGAATTCCTTTGCAGATCGGTAAATACAAACTGAAGAACAACCTTATCGTCGCACCCATGGCGGGCGTGACCGATAGGCCGTTCCGCATGTTGTGCAAGCGCATGGGCGCAGGCATGGCTGTATCCGAGATGGTCGCTTCCAATTCCTTGCTCTATGGTTCTGAGAAGACCAAACGCCGCGCCAATCACGAAGGCGAAGTCGATCCTATCTCCGTGCAGATCGTCGGCGCCGATCCCAAGATGCTCGCCCAAGCTGCGCGTTACAACGTGGATAACGGGGCGCAGATCATCGACATCAACATGGGCTGTCCCGCCAAGAAGATATGCAACGTGATGGCCGGTTCCGCGCTGATGCAGAACGAGAAGTTGGTGGCAGAGATATTGGAGGCCGTGGTCGGCGCAGTGGACGTACCGGTCACCTTGAAGATCCGTACCGGTTGGGACAAGCAGAACCGCAACGCAGTGAACATCGCTCGCATCGCCGAATCCAGCGGTATCCAAGCGCTTGCCATTCATGGGCGAACCCGCGCTTGTGCCTACACTGGGGATGCCGAGTATGAAACCATCAGCGCCGTGAAGGACGCGGTGCGTATTCCCATCATCGCCAATGGCGACATCACCACACCGGAAAAGGCAAAGTACGTGCTCGACCATACGGGTGTCGATGCGGTGATGATCGGTCGTGCCGCGCAAGGCCGTCCGTGGTTGTTCCGCGAGATTGAACATTTCCTGAACACAGGTGAGCATCTCGCCGCACCCGAAGTGAACGAGATACGCCAAGTGCTGTTGGCGCATGTGAGCGACCTTTACGATTTCTACGGCGACCTGTCTGGCTTGCGTATCGCGCGCAAACACATCTCTTGGTACACCAAAGGATTGCATGGTTCGGCCGCGTTCCGTTTCCGTATGAACCAATTGGAAACAATCGACGAGCAACAACGTGCGGTGAATGATTTTTTTGATGAACTGCAAAGCAGAGGAACGCATTTGCATTATGTAGAAGCAGGGGAAGTGCAATGAGTGAATGCCCGATCAACGAGAACGACATCGCCAAGCACGTACGCAAGGCGGTCAACGATTACTTCAAAGACCTCGATGGTGAAGAGCCGTCGTGTGGCGTGTATGACATGGTGATGTGCTGCGCTGAGAAGCCACTCATCGAGACCGTACTGCTGCAAGCTGAAGGCAACCAGACACGCACAGCCGAGTTGCTTGGCATCAACCGCAATACCCTGCGTAAAAAAATGCAGCAATACAAGATTAAATAACTCACAGGAAACATCATGGCCATCACGCAAGCACTCATCAGCGTCTCCGACAAATCCGGCGTCCTCGAATTCGCCAAAGGTCTCAATGCTCTCGGGGTGAAGATACTTTCCACTGGCGGTACGGCCAAGCTGCTCGCCGACAACGGCGTGCCTTGCACCGAAGTCGCCGATTACACCGGCTTCCCCGAGATGCTGGATGGCCGTGTGAAGACGCTGCAACCGAAAGTGCACGCTGGTATCTTGGCACGTCGCGATCTGCCCGAGCATGTTGCTACTTTGAAGAAGCACGACATCCCAACCATCGACCTCGTCGTGGTGAATCTGTATCCCTTCGCAGCGACCATCGCGAAGCCCGGTTGCACATTGGAAGACGCCATCGAGAACATCGACATCGGCGGCCCGACCATGGTGCGTTCCGCAGCCAAGAACCACGCACACGTCGCCATCGTCACCGACCCTGTTGATTACGCGGATGTGCTGGCGGAGATGCAAACGAACAAATGCGTTGTAAGCGATGCCACCCGTTTTGACTTGGCCAAGAAAGCCTTCTCGCACACCGCTGCCTACGACAGCATGATCAGCAACTATCTGACAGCCATCAACAGCGACGGCACGAAGAGCGAGTTCCCGGCGCAGATCAACTTCAATTTCGCCAAGGTGCAAGACATGCGCTACGGTGAGAACCCGCACCAACACGCCGCGTTCTACCGCGACCTGAATCCGGTCAAGGGTGGCATCTCCGACTACACCCAAGTGCAAGGTAAAGAACTTTCCTACAACAACATCGGCGACTCCGATGCGGCGTGGGAATTGGTGAAGACCTTCGACGCGCCTGCTTGCGTCATCGTCAAGCACGCCAACCCATGCGGCGTGGCGATCGCGGACAGCGCACTCAATGCGTATAAGTTGGCCTATACCACCGATACCACTTCCGCATTCGGCGGCATCATCGCTTTCAACCGCGAGTTGGACGAAGCAACCGCTGTGCAGATCACCGCTAACCAGTTCGTCGAAGTCATCATCGCTCCAAGTGCTACCGAGGCTGCGTTGAAAGTGACAGGAGCAAAACAAAACGTGCGCGTTCTGACCGTGCCGCTGTCCAATGCATTCAATCAATTCGATTTCAAGCGCGTGAGCGGCGGTCTGTTGGTGCAGTCACCCGATGCGCTGAACGTGCAGTTGTCGCAACTCAAAGTCGTCAGCAAAGTACAGCCGACACAGCAACAACTCACCGACCTGCTGTTCGCATGGCGCGTAGCGAAGTATGTGAAATCGAACGCGATCGTATTCTGTAAAAACGGCCAGACATTGGGTGTGGGTGCAGGTCAGATGAGCCGTGTGGACAGCACCAAGATCGCCAGCATCAAGGCGCAGCACGCTGGGCTGAGCTTGGTCGATTCCGTGGTGTCCTCAGATGCCTTCTTCCCGTTCCGTGACGGCATCGACGTACTGGCAGCAGCGGGTGCTAAAGCGGTCATCCAACCAGGCGGTTCCATGCGTGATGAAGAAGTCATCGCAGCAGCTGACGAACATGGTTTGGCGATGGTGTTCACAGGCTTCCGTCACTTTAGACATTAAGCACTACATCCCCTCCCCCTTGCAGGGGGAGGGCTAGGGAGGGGGTAGAAACGAGGAGGCTCTTTCTCAACGTTATTACCCCCATCCCATCCTTCCCCCTTAAATGGGGAAGGGGCGCGGTTCCTTCTTTCAGTTGAGGTTGAAATGAAAATATTGGTAATCGGTAACGGCGGTCGCGAGCATGCATTGGCTTGGCGTTTGGCGCAGGGTGTGAAGGTGCAGAAGGTGTACGTCGCGCCCGGTAATGCGGGCACGGCCCCCGGTAATGCGGGCACGGCCTTGGAAGACGGCGTGGAGAACGTCGCCATCACGGCCATCCCAGACCTCATTGCTTTCGTACAGCGCGAGAATATCGAACTCACCGTCGTCGGCCCAGAAGCACCGCTGGCGGCAGGCGTGGTAGATGCGTTCCGTGCGGCAGGGTTGAAGATCTTCGGCCCGACCAAAGCTGCAGCGCAGTTGGAATCTTCCAAGGATTTCGCCAAACGTTTCATGACGCGCCACAACATCCCCACTGCATTCTTCGAGACGTTCAGCGAGATCGCTCCCGCGAAGGCTTACGTCGAGAAGCATGGCGCACCCATCGTCATTAAGGCGGATGGCTTGGCTGCTGGTAAAGGTGTGGTCGTTGCGATGTCGAAGCAAGAAGCGTTCGATGCCATCGACATGATGTTGTCCGATAACAAGCTGGGCGATGCTGGTGCGCGCGTGGTCATCGAAGAATTCCTCGCAGGCGAAGAAGCCAGCTTCATCGTGATGGCCGACGGCAAGAACGTATTGGCGATGGCAACCAGCCAAGACCACAAGCGTTTGCTCGAAGGCGACAACGGCCCCAACACGGGTGGTATGGGCGCGTATTCCCCTGCGCCAGTCGTCACGCCAGAGATCCATGCACGTGTGTTGCGCGAAGTCATCCAACCCGTCATGCGCGGCATGGAGTCCGAAGGTATCACTTACACCGGCTTCTTGTACGCAGGCTTGATGATCTCACCTGAGGGTAGTTTGAAAGTATTGGAATTCAACTGCCGCATGGGTGATCCCGAGACACAACCCATCATGATGCGTTTGAAGAGTGACTTCTCTACCATCGTCGAGCATGCGGTGAACGGTACGTTGGACAAAGTGGAAGCGGAGTGGGATAGACGCACTGCGCTAGGCGTGGTGATGGCGGCAGCGAATTATCCAGACACGCCGCGTAAGGGTGATGTCATCACCGGGCTGCCGAAAAGTTTGGAAGACGGACATGTGTTCCATGCCGGTACGACCATGCAAGATGGCAAGGTGGTCACCAGCGGAGGTCGCGTACTCTGCGTCGTCGCGCTGGGCGACATGGTGAAGCAAGCGCAGAACCGTGCGTATGAATTCGCTGATGCCATCCACTTTGATGGTCAGCAGATGCGACGCGACATCGGCTATCGCGCCATCGGCAGGAAATAAAAGTACCCTCGCCCCAGCCCTCTCCCAGTGGGATAACCAGCGACTTGCCCGTTTCAGGGCTTAGTCGATTGGCTAGTAGTTCCACCAGAGGGTGCCGAAGGCGGTGAGGGAAATTGCCTAGAGGTGTCCTTTGTATCGTTCGGTTCCATCAGCTCGAAAACTAGCCGCCCACCTCAAGCGCGGTGGTCTCATCGCTTACCCGACCGAGTCGTGTTACGGCTTGGGCTGTGACCCGAACAATCGCAATGCGGTACATCGCATCCTCAAGCTCAAGCAGCGCCCGCAACGCAAAGGACTCATCCTCATTGCTTCAAAGTTCCAGCAGGTCGCACGCTATCTGAAGTCGCTCACGTTGGCTGAACAAGCCAAGTTGCAGAGCGGTGGTGCACAGGCAGTCACCTATCTGATGCCTGTCAAGGAGTCTGCGCCGCGTTGGTTGCGCGGCGACCACGACACGCTCGCGATACGCTTCACGGCGCACCCATTCGCAAAAGGACTTTGCCGTAGTGCAGATAGCGCCCTCGTTTCCACCAGTGCGAACCGCAGCGGATGCCGCCCCGCAAAGACTTATGCCGAGTGCCAGCGTTTATTCGGAAAAAAAGTGTGGGTACTACGCGGCAGGGTGGGTAAACGCAAGCAACCATCGACGATTCGCGCATGGTCGGATGGTAGAATCCTGCGCAAATAACAACGCATCGAATCGGAGAGAAAATGGATAGCAACGCCGTCAAACAATACCTGCTGCAACTGCAAGAACTTATCGTCGACCGTCTCGAACAAGTGGATGGCAAGAAGTTCCTGCGCGACAAATGGACGCGCGCCACGGGCAGTGGAGGTATCGGCAAAGGTGAAGGCATCAGCTGCATCATCGAAGAAGGCAATGTGTTGGAGCGCGGCGGTGTGGCGTTCTCTCACGTGCTGGGCGACAAGATGCCTGCGTCCGCAACGGCGCATCGCCCCGAGTTGGCGGGGTGCAGTTGGGAAGCGATGGGTGTGTCGCTGGTGATGCATCCACGCAATCCTTATGCACCGACCTCGCATGCCAACGTGCGCATGTTCATGGCACACAAACCGAATGGCGAGAAAGTGTTCTGGTTCGGCGGCGGTATGGACCTCACGCCTTACTATGGCTTCGAGGAAGACGCCGTTCACTTTCACCAGATCTGCAAGAACTCGCTCGCACCATTCAGCGGTGACCATCACGCACGTTACAAGAAATGGTGCGACGAATATTTCTTCCTCAAACATCGCAACGAGCCGCGCGGTGTGGGTGGTATCTTCTTTGATGACTTGAGCGAACCGAATTTCGAATCCGCATTCGCCATCCAACAGAGCGTGGGCGATCATTACCTTTCAGCTTCAATCTGGTCATCGACCGTGGCACCATCTTCGGTCTGCAATCGAACGGCCGCACCGAATCTATCCTGCTCTCCATGCCACCGCTGGTGAAATGGCGCTACGACTGGCACCCGGAAGCGGGCACGCCGGAAGCGGAGTTGTACGACAAATATCTTGTGCCCAAAGATTGGGTATAAATCTTCAGGAGGTAGGTATGCGATCTAAGGACCATTGGGAAAAGGTCTACTCAACCAAACCGACAGATTCGGTCAGTTGGTTCCAAGAACATGCCGACCTTTCGCTCGATCTTATTCGCGCTACTGGAATGAGTAAAGACGCAGGCCTCATCGATGTGGGAGGCGGGGCGTCTACTCTGGTCGATGACCTGCGTACAGACGGTTATTCCGATCTGACCGTCCTCGATCTTTCTGATGCCGCCTTGGGTGCGGCACGCAAGCGACTTGGAGATGCGGAGAAGAATGTGCGCTGGATAGTGTCGGACATCACCGAAGTCGACCTTCCTGCCAAGCGATACGACATCTGGCACGACCGTGCTGTGTTCCATTTCCTTACCACACCAGAGCAACGTGCCGCATATGTGCGAACCGTGTTCCGTTCGGTCAAGCCGGGCGGTCATGTCATCGTCGCGGCATTTGCAGAGAATGGCCCGTTGGAATGCAGTGGCCTGCCGGTGATGCGTTATCGCTCGGATGAGTTGCACGAGCAGTTCGGAGAGTCATTCCAATTATTGGCGCATTGCACCGAACAACATCACACGCCCTCTGGCAAGGTGCAGCCCTTCGTGTATTGCTACTGCCGTTTGCGGCCTTCCTAGTTCTTTCGTAGCACGATCCCACGGAACCAGCCGCCGCCCAGCAAGGGCACATCGCTGGCGACCTTCAATTCTGGTGCAGCACGTAGCACCTCTTCGAACACCACATCCATGCGCGTGGCGATGCGGCGTGACAATGGCGTGAGCGCGCGTCTTAACCAAGCGTTCTGGTCGGGTTGCAAAAACTTATCGAACAGCAAGATCGTGCCGCCCGGCTTGAGCACACGAGCCGCTTCACTCAGACATTTCTGCGGCTCGGGCACGACGGCGACGATAAGATGCAGCACCACGAAATCGAACTGCGCATCCGCATACGGCAAGTTCATGCTGTCACCCAACACGAACTCCACATCCAAATTCTCGTTGCGTGACTTCGCGCGTGACAACATCGCCGGATTGAAATCGAGCGCAGTGTAGTGATGCAACGCTGGCAGGTGAGGCAAGTCGAGCCCCGTGCCGACTCCGCTGATGAGCACCTTCTGTGGCGTGTCGGTTGGCAGTGCGGCGAGCGAATGTTTGCGTGCCTCGCGCATCGGGCGTTCGATGACCATGTCATACAGCGGCGCGATGAGGCTGTAGCTCATGCGCAGTAGCGGATTTTGGCGATAGGGTTGTGGATCCATGTTCACTCCAGATGGGTGATGCCGGTGATCTTGGCGAGGCTGATAGCTTGCGCTAATGCTTCGATGGCTTGTGTGCGTGCGAAGCTCTTGCGCCATGCCAGTGCGATGCGGCGTGATGGTATCGGTTTGGCGAAAGGGATGACGGTGAGCAAGCGGCTACGGTAGCGCGCACTGTTGGCCGAGGCGGGCAACACGGTGATGCCCATGCCGGAGGCGACCATGTTGCGGATGGTCTCCAACGACGTGCCCTGCTGCGGGGTGGTGCCGCGCCGTGTGAGGTCGGGGCAGGCTTCGGCCACTTGGTTGCTGAAGCAGTGTCCCGAGTCCAACAGCAGCACTTTTTCTTCCGCCAGCTCCGGCGCTTTGATGCTGCGCCGCGTTGCCCAGCGATGGTCGTTGTTCACCACCACCTCGAACGGCTCGTCATACAGAGGGTGGGTGAGGATGCTGGCATCGCCGAAAGGCAGCGCGATGATGATGACGTCCAGCTTGCCGTTACGTAGTAGCCCCTCCAGATTCGCGGTGATATTCTCTTCCACTTCGAGTGCCATCTGCGGGGCGACCTTGCGCAAAGCGGGGATGAGATCGGGCAGCAGATAAGGACTCACGCTGTGGATGATGCCGATGCGCAACGGGGTGGAGAGCTGGTTCTTGCCTTGCGCGGCGATCTCGCGGATGCGCTCCGCTTCTTCCAGCACACGCTGTGCCTGTTCCACGATGGCGGAGCCGATGGGGGTGACGCTGACATCGTGCTTGCCGCGCTCGAATATCTTCAGCCCCAGCTCTTCTTCCAGTTTCTGTATCGCCAGCGATAGCGCGGGCTGGCTGATGAAAGCCTTCTCTGCCGCACGGCGGAAGTTGCGCTCCTGCGCCACGGCCACGATGAAACGAAGTTCGTTGAGTGTCATGTCGTCTCCAGTGATTTGGATAATAAATCACATCGCTTTGAACAATCAATTGGATTGATGAGTGGCTAAAGCCTAAATTGCGTCCGTGGCCGATGCGTCACCGATCAATCAAACAAGGAGAGCACCATGCAAAGACCAGACATCAAGACACACGCCAACCTCGAAGCAGCCTTCGCCGGCGAATCGATGGCACACACGAAATACCGCTACTTCGCCGCCATCGCCCGCGCCGAAGGCCACGAAGAAGTAGCGCGCGTCTTCGAAGAGACCGCCGCGCAGGAAGTGATGCATGCGCTGGGTCATCTTGATCTGTTGTATCCAAAGTCGGAGATGACCACGCAGCGTTGCCTGCAGATGGCCATCGAGGGCGAGACCTACGAGTACACCGAGATGTACCCCGGCTTCCTAAAAGTTGCACAACAAGAAGGGCACGATGCCGCCACGGCAGAGATTAAGCAGCAGATCGACGAATCGAAAGAGCATGCCGAGATGTTCAAGGCCACGCTAGAGAAAGCGGCGAAGCGATTCGCTGCACTGGCCAAGGTGGAAGAGCGCCATGCGAATCAATACCGCGCCGTGTTGGCAAAAGTAGCAGCTTGAACGAATAACTTGATCAAGGAGAACGACATGAAAGTTTGGCAATGTGTGGTGTGTGGATTCATCTACGACGAAAAAGTGGGCTTGCCGGAAGAAGGCATCAAACCCGACACGGCATGGGCAGACATTCCTGAGAACTGGGCATGTCCCGATTGCGGAGTGGCAAAAGCCGACTTCGAGATGGTCGAGGTCTGATACAGAAGGAGCATGGAAATGGAACCCATCATCGTCATAGGTAGTGGCCTGGCTGGGTACTCGGTGATACGCGAGCTGCGTAAGTTGGACCGTGAAGTGCCGGTCATGTTGTTGTCGCGCGACAGTGGTGACTACTATTCCAAGCCCATGCTCTCCAACGCATTCGCACAGGGTAAAGGTGCGGCAGCGCTGGTGCAGACTTCGGTGGTCGAGATGGCGAAACAGCTAGGCATCACCGTGCGCAGCCACACCGAAGTGCATGGCATCGACGTGGCAGCAAAGCGCCTAACGACGACGCAAGGTGAGCCGCGCTACAGCCGACTCGTGCTGGCCATAGGTGCCGATCCTATTCGCATCCCCCTGCAAGGCGATGCCGCCGATGCGGTGATGTCAGTGAACGACATCGCGGACTACGCGCACTTGCGCGAAGCCATGCAGGGTGCGAAACGTATCGCCATCATGGGGGGCGGCTTGATCGGTTGCGAGTTCGCCAACGATTGGGCGGCCGCAGGCTTCATCGTCAGCGTCATCGATCCTGGCTCTTATCCGCTCGCTAGTTTGATGCCGCAGCAAGCGGGTTCGCAGTTGCGCGCACCACTTGCCGCCATCGGAGTGGATTGGCGTTTCGGCACCTCGGTCAGTCGTGTGGATAGCGCCGCCACGGGATACACATTGACGCTGGCCGATGGTTCGCAACTGCAAGCCGATATCGTGTTGTCCGCCATCGGCTTGCGACCACGCATCGCGCTGGCACAAACAGCGGGGCTGGCAGTCAATCGCGGCATCAAGGTCGATACACACTTGCGCAGCAGCGATCCCGCCATCTTCGCATTGGGCGATTGCGCCGAGATCGAAGGGCGCGTGCAACCTTTCGTGCTGCCCATCATGCATGCGGCGCGTGCATTGGCGAAGACCTTGGCGGGAGAAGACACAGCAGTCGTGTTCCCCGCCATGCCTGTGGTGGTGAAGACGCCCACGCACCCCGTCGCAGTGTTGCCAGTGGCGCGTGATGCAGTAGGCGTCTGGCAGACACTGGCATCTGGCAATGGCATCAAGATGGCCTTCTTAGATGCAGCAGATCGCATCAGCGGATTCGTGTTGACGGGCGAGTTCGCCGCAGAACGTAGCGAGATGACGAAGCGAGTCGGCACGCCGCTGGCAGCCACTGGCAAAGCTGATAACATCGTCGCTGCGGAAAGCAGCTAGCCTCGGCACGATGACATCAACCGGTTCCAATCAACCAAGGAGAACATCATGAGCAAGATCAGCCCCATCAACATCGGCATCTCAGAGAAAGACCGCAAGAAAGTCGCAGACGGATTGGCGCGCATGCTGGCCGATACCTACACCCTCTACCTCAAGACACACAACTTCCACTGGAACGTCACCGGCCCCATGTTCCAGACCTTGCACATCATGTTCATGACGCAATACACCGAGACATGGAACGCGGTTGACTTGATCGCCGAACGTATCCGTTCACTTGGCTATCCCGCGCCCGGTAGCTACAAAGAATTCGCCGCCCTTACCAGCATCAAAGAAAGCACAGGCGCCGTCAGCGCGAAAGAGATGATCAAACAACTCGTCGTCGGACAAGAAGCCGTCGTGCGTACCGCGCGTGAAGTGTTGCCTATCGCCGAGAAGGCGGGCGATCAGCCGACGGTTGATTTACTCTCCGCGCGAATGGAAGTGCATGAGAAAAATGCGTGGATGTTGCGGAGCTTGCTGGAAGAGTGATCGTGCTGGAGAGCCGTACCCTCAGTGCTCTCCAGCCCTGCGACTGGCAGGTGCTCTATGAACGTATCTGGCGCCCGGAGAATTTTCTGGAATGGGCTTCGGGTCTGAGCGGTGCTGACATGGCGCAGGAAGGTCCGCTCTGGAAAGCGACGGGCCCGAACGGAATCGTCAGGATACGCTTCACGGACCACAACGACTTCGGCATCATGGATCACTGGGTCGAACTGGCAGACGGCAAGACGGTATATGTGCCTCTCAGGGTGATCGCTAACGGCAATGGCTCTGAGGTGCAACTGACTTTGTTTCGCCAGCCCGGAATGACGAGCGACAAATTCGAGAAAGATGCCGAATGGGTGCTGCGTGACCTAGAGGCATTGAAGTCTCTGGCAAGCGGATTGAGGTGAATCAAGCTTGGTCTTATTGGAGGGATTTAAAACATTTGGAGCAATGCGCTGAGCTTATTGGCCACTAGATATTCACCGTACCAAATAATCCCCCACCACCCCCGCAAACACCGCCGCCCCGAACCAGTTGTTATGCAA
>VBWD01000019.1:0-34243 GCA_006218055.1 Gallionellaceae bacterium | reverse complement strand
CCCAGGTCTGCCATCAATCCCGCTATCGCTAACAACAGCAAGGTGAGGTGGTAGCACACCATCACGGCGATGACGTCGTACTTACCGAAGAACAAAGCAGAGGAGTGGATGCCGAGGTGGATGTCGTCGTCTCTATCCACCATCGCATATTCAGTGTCATAAGCGATCGCCCAGAACACGTTGGCTAGTAGCAACACCCATGCGACAGGTGGCACATGGCCGAGTGTCGCGGCGAACGCCATAGGAATGCCGAAGCCGAAGGCGATGCCGAGGTAGGCTTGCGGGATGGCGAAGAAGCGTTTGGTGAAAGGGTAGCTCGCGGCGAGGAACACAGCGGGGAAGGCCAACAGCCAAGTCAGCGGATTGAGCGGCAGGATGAGCGCGAAGGCAAGCAGTGCCAACACGATGGCCAGCCACAAGGTCTCACGTTCACTCACCTTGCCGCTGGTGAGCGGGCGGTCTTGTGTGCGCTTCACATGCTTGTCGATGTGGCGGTCGGCATAGTCGTTAACCGCGCATCCGGCGGAGCGCATCAGCACCGTGCCGAGGGTGAAGATGACGAGGACGAGCCACGAGGGATGTCCGTGGCTTGCGATCCACACTGCCCACAGCGTGGGCCATAGCAACAGCAAGATGCCGATGGGGCGATGCAGACGAGTGAGTTGGATGTAGAGGTGGAGGCGTTCGACGATTTTCATATCGCCATTTTAACCTGCGGTCTTACTTGAGCTTCAATATCTCCGGCAAGAACACCTCCGTCACCAACAGCGGTGCGCCATGCAACGTGAACAGCGAGCGACGCGCCCATAGGGTGTCGGGCGCGATTCCCAAGGTCTGGGTGGCGCTGCGGTAGAGCGGGTGATGCGTGCGCAGTGCTTTGAAATGCAGCGGCTGACGTATCACCAGTGGGTGGGTGAACAGCAGCGAACCGAGCGAACGATTGCCCAACCCGTTCATCGCTTTCCATGCACCACGTAGATGTTCGCTGGCACAGGTGCTGTGGGCGAACACCACGGGCTTGCCATCGGCATGTAAGAAGACTTCGCGCGAATGGGCGAGTTGGTGCGGTGCGATGCCAAGCATCGTTGCTTCGTCGTAGGCAATGCGTGCCAAGCCGCTGCGCACGGGTTGCACTGTGAATCTATCGCAACGTTGCTGGATGCGTTGGGTGAGCGAGCCGTGGTCGTGCAACCACGGGTGTAATGCGGAAGCGCAACCCGAGGTCATGCCGTTCCAGAAGTGGTCGGTGTTCTTAGTCAATTCTCAAATCCATATGCCAGACAATTCCCTCTCCCTCCGCTACGCTCCTCCCTCTCCCGTAGGCGGGAGAGGGTTTGGGGAGAGGGTGGTCAGACCTGCAAGAAGTCATGCTTGTTCGCCATCCATCTTTGTAAGTGTGCGCGTGCCACATCGGGTGCGTCACGCAGCAGTTCGTCTGCAGTGAGTCGTGCTTGCTCCAGCAGGTCTTCATCTTCGGTCAGGTCGGCGAAGCGCAACATCGCCACACCACTTTGTCGTGCGCCCAGCAATTCGCCGGGGCCGCGTAATTGTAAGTCTTGTTGTGCGATGACAAAGCCGTCTGTGTTCTCGTAGATGACCTTCAAGCGTTCGCGCGCCAACTCCGACAGCGGTTGCATGAACAACAACACGCACATACTTTCTGCTGCACCGCGACCGACGCGGCCACGTAACTGATGCAGTTGCGCCAGCCCCATGCGTTCCGCGTGGTCGATCACCATCAGGCTGGCATTGGGTACATCCACGCCCACTTCAATGACGGTGGTGGCGACCAGCAGATGCAACTCACCTGCTTTGAATGCCGCCATCACCGCCGCTTTTTCCGCAGGCGGTAAGCGGCCATGCGCCAAGCCCACTTTCAGCTCAGGAAGCGTTTCGGTCAGTTGTTGATGTGTCTCGATGGCGTTTTGCAACTCCACTTCCAGCGCATCCGACTCTTCGATCAACGGACACACCCAATACGCTTGACGACCAGCGAGGCAAGCGGCACGCACGCGCTCGAACACCTCGTCGCGCCGCGCATCGCTCACCAGTTTGGTGACGATGGGCGTGCGCCCGGGCGGAAGTTCGTCAATGATCGATACATCGAGGTCGGCGTAGTAACTCATCGCCAAGGTGGGGGTTAGAAGCTTGAGTGCTTAACGACTCAACCCCCATCCCAGCCTTCCCCCTGCTAGGGGGAAGGAGCATGTTGTTTTTTCCTTTATTCCGAAGCTCCAACCGTTGTTGCACCCCGAACTTGTGCTGCTCATCCACGATGACGAGTCCGAGTTTGTTGAATTCGACCGAGGCTTGGAACAGCGCGTGCGTACCGATGGCGAGCAGGGTGTCGCCAGTTGCAATGCGTTCTGCGGCGGCGGTCTTCTCTTTCTTCTTCAAGCTACCAGAGAGCCACACAGGTTCGATGCCGAGAGGAACCAGCCACTCGCTCAACTTGAGGTAATGCTGTTCGGCCAATATCTCCGTCGGTGCCATGAAGGCGACTTGGTAACCATTCTCGATGGCTTGCAGCGCGGCGAGTACGGCGACGATGGTCTTGCCGCTGCCGACGTCGCCCAACAACAAGCGTTGCATCGGATGCGCAAGAGCTAAGTCGTGCGCGATCTCTTGCCATACCCGCTGTTGCGCGCCAGTGAGTTTGAACGGCAGCTTCTTCAACAAGGCGGCGGTCAATTTTGTATGGGGCGGCAATGCGGGTGCGATGCGTTTGCTGCGTTCGCGGTGATGCACGCGCATGGAGAGTTGTTGCGCCAGCAGTTCGTCGAATTTGATGCGCCGCCACGCAGCGTGGTTGTGCGCTTCCAACTCGGTCGCCGAGACATCGGCTTCCGGGTTGTGCAACAGTCGCAGGCTGTCGCCGAAGTCGGCGAGCTTCAGGCGCTTCAATAGCGGCGCAGGCAGGGTGTCGGTGAGCGGGATGGTCGCCAGCGCATTGTTGATGAGCTTGCGCAACACAGGCTGGGCCAACCCTGCCGTGGTCGGGTAGATGGGTGTGAGGCTTTGCTGTAAGGGCGTGTCGTCATCCGCCGCGCGACATTTTGGGTGCACCATCTCCAAGCCGAAATAGCCCATGCGCACTTCACCGATGGCACGTATCTGCTTGCCGACGGCGAGTTGTTTTTGCTGGCTTGGGTAAAAGTTGAGGAAGCGCAAGGTGAGTTCTTCGTGGCCTTCCATCAGACGACACACCAAGCTGCGACGCGGACGGAACATCACCTCGCTGTGCGTGATGACGCCCTGCACCTGCACCGCCATCCCCGGCTGCGCATCGGCGATGGGCGTGATCTGCGTCTCGTCCTCGTAACGAAGCGGGAGATGCAACAACAGATCGGCACGATGATGGATGCCGAGCTTGGCGAGTTTCGCCAGCGTGGACGGGGAGATTTTGGAGGGTGTACTCAATCCTGCAGGACTAATACCCCATCCGCCTCGACCAATGCGCCGCGCGGCAGGGTGGCGACACCGACAGCGGCTCGTGCGGGATAGGGTTGGCTGAAATAGGTCGCCATGATCTCGTTCACTTTGGCGAAGTGGATGAGGTCGGTGAGATAGATGTTGAGTTTCACCACGTCGTCCATGCTGCCACCAGACGCGACGGCAACGGCACGCAGATTTTGGAACACGCGATTGATTTGAGCTTCGATGCCATCAGTCAAGATCATGGTGTCAGGGTCGAGGCCGATCTGGCCGGAAAGATAGACGGTGTCGTCCACGCGCACGGCTTGTGAGTAGGTGCCGATGGCGGCGGGTGCGTCGGGGGTGCTGATGATGGTCTTGGTTGCCATGTAGTGTTGCCTCGTGAGTGAAAAGAGCGGCGGATTTTAACTGATTAGTTTCGAGACACGATCATCTGACATGCGCAGACGCTCAGCCAGCACGAACATGAACGATTGATTGAAGTGTGATTGGCACTGCTCCGATAGCCGGCTGAGTTGGTGCGGGTCTATCTTCATCACGGTGATATCGGTATTGGCAGTGACGGTGGCGGAGCGTGGCATGCGGCGACCCCGGATGTAAGCCATCTCGCCGCAGCAGTCGCCCTTGCGCAGAGCGATGAGAAGACGCGAACCACGGGTGACGCTGACGCTGCCGTCGATGATGATATAGAACTCGTCCCCCATCTCGTTCTCGCGCATCAGGACGGTCTTCTCGGGTTGCTTTTGCCATTCGCTGATGCGCAGGATCTCCCACAGTTCGATGTCGGCAAAATCCTCGAAGAACTGCATCTTGCGTAGCGAGGAGAATTTGTCGGTCTCGTTCACCTCAAAGTCGCTCTTTTCGAAATGGCCGACGGCGGCGAGCGCGTTTCCGAAATCACGCCATGTGGCAAAGCGTTTGGCCGGATCCTTTTGCATAGCCGTCTGGACGATGCGTTCCAGTGTGGCAGGAAGGTCTTTACGCAGTTGGCTCGGTGCGACAGGTGTCTCGTTCAATATCTGGTGGTAGAGATGAGCTAGGTTCTTCGGGCTGTAAGGCGAATGCCCGGTGAGCAGGCGGTACATCACCACGCCGAGCGAGTAGATGTCGGTGAGGTGGGTGACGGGTTCGCCGCGTACCTGTTCGGGAGACATATAGTTAGGCGAGCCAACATTGCTTTGCGTCTGTTCGATGTCCATGCGCACGGCGGCGCCGAGGTCGGAGATCTTGATGGTGGTCTCGTCGCACAGTAACAGGTTCGCCGGCTTGATATCGCGATGGATGACACCGTTGAACTGCGCATAGTTGAGGGCGCGGCAACATTCGAACATGTATTCCACCACGCGATCCAGCGGCAACAGATTGTCCGAGTGGATATGCTTTTCTAAGGTACCTCCCGGCATGTGCTCCATCACGATGTAACAGATATCGTCGCTGATGACGGCGTCGTAGGTGGTGACGATATGGGGGTGTGAGAGTTTTCCAGCTAACCCGGCTTCATTTTGTAGTTGCTTGCGGTTTTGCCGCCCGTTCCTGGGATTCTCAAGAAAGGCTTGGTTGATGACTTTGAGGGCGACTTCTTTGTCTTTGCTGGGGTCGTGTGCCAGATAGACCACACTGGTCGCACCTGCGCCTAATTTCTTGAGCAGACGGTATTGGCCGATGTGTGAGGGATGGCTCATCTGACGTGTCTTAGGGGTTGGCGGATTGGGGGCAATTTACACCATGCGGACAGCGGCGAATAGATGGCGGGAGCTTCTAATAATTCAAAGCAATCCACTAAGCCAGCAAGCTGGCAAGTGGCTGGTTATAAGCAAGACAAGGCGCGAACGAAAAATTGCGACGCGGCACAGGTCAGATATGTGAGGAGTAAATTTTTGTGAGCAACGCAGTATTGCGACGAAGTGGGGTAAGCAGGCAATCCGCACGGCGGATGCTCGCAAATTTGGATTATTAGAGGCTCCTTGTTGCATCTCGGCTTGTTCGGGCGAATGCTTTCGCCGATAATCGCGCAGCGTCGGGGCTGCTCATGCCGCCGACATTCCAATCACTGACAGGGCTGCTTCTTGAACATCAATTTCCAACGGGCTGTGGATAGGCTGGTCGGTGTGCCGATTTGTGCTGTGCTGTCGCTCATCGAGAAGCTACGCGTTTTCTTTGTAGGCGAAGCCGAGGTCGAGCAACCCAAGCGCATCCTTATCGTATTGCTGTCCGAGATGGGTAGTCTGGTGCTGGCGCAGCCCATGTTCGCCGAATTGAAGCGCCGCTATCCGAATGCCGAGCTGCACATGCTGATGTTTCGCAAGAACCGCGAGGTGTTGGATCTGTTGGGGGTGATGCCCAAAGACAACGTCATCACGCTAAACGACAAAGCGCTGGGCGAATTTGCGGGTGACAGCATCAAGGCGCTGCTCAAGATGCGTTCGCTGGATTTCGATGTGGTCATCGACTGTGAGTTGTTCTCTCGCGCCAGCAGCATCTTCTCTTACCTGTCGGGCGCGAAAGTGCAAGTCGGGTTCCACCCGCATACCCAAGAAGGCCTGTATCGCGGCTCGTTTGTGAACCGCAAGGTGATGTACAACCCCTACCGTCATCTGTCGCAGCAGTTCCTCACCATGGTGGATGCGATCGAATCCAGCGGCACACCCATCGCCAAAGCACCCGCGCATGAAGTGAACGCGCCGCCGCTGTTGCAGTTCGACGCGGGCGAGGCGGCAGGCATCACGGCACAACTGCTCAAAGATTTCCCAGTCATTCAAGGTAAGAAGTTGGTGTTGGTCTATCCCGACGGAGGGCTGTTGCCTATCCGCGCTTGGCCGCCCGCCTACTACAAACGCTTGTGCGATGAGCTGTTGAAGGAGGGCTATGCGGTCGGCATTATCGGTCTGCCGGATGCCAAACCGCTGGCGCTGGAGATCGTGGCACATTGCAAACATGACCTTTGCATCGATCTCACGGGTTACACCAAGTCGGTGCGTCATCTGTTGGCGATCTTCCATCATGCATCCTTGCTGGTGACGAATGATGGCGGCCCAGGACAGTTCGCGGCGCTCACGCCCTTGCAGACTTTGGTGTTCTTCGGGCCGGAGACGCCCGCGTTGTACAGCCCGCTCGCACCGAACATCCATTGCTTGTACACGTCGCTGTCCTGTTCGCCCTGCCTTACTGCTTACAACCACCGCAACTCGCCCTGCGACGGTAACAACCAGTGTCTGCAACAGATCACGCCGGAGCAGGTGTTGCTGAAGGCGCGCACTTTGTTGCAGGGTGCACACTAGGATGGCGTCCCCGTTCAAGGTCAGGATGCGCACAGCTTCCTTGTTGCGCCGTATATTCTCCAAGCGTTTTCTGAAGTTCGGCACGGTCGGTGCATCCGGCACGGTGGTCAATATCGGCGTGTTGTACTTGGCACAGGAGTTCCTGTTCAACACAGTGCAGACGATTGAGATACGTCTCAATCTTTCTTTAGCGCTCGCCATCTTCTTGGCGACGCTCAATAACTTCTTTTGGAACCGCCTGTGGACGTGGGCGGACCGCAAGCAATATCACCATCTGTCTTTGCCTGCGCAATTCGGGCAATACTCGCTGGCGTGTAGCTTGAGCATCATCTTGCAGATTGTGTTCACCAATCTGTTGGCCCCTCATTTCTACTATCAGATCGCCAACCTCATCGCGATCGGCGTGACCAGTGTGTTGAACTTCCTGCTCAACGACATCTGGACTTTCGGCCGTACCAAGCTGATGGTTGACTCAAAGCAAGACAAGCAAGACTGACATGTTGAGTCGTATCGTTGCCACTCCTGTGACGCGTTACTTGGTGGCTTTGCTATTGGCGGTGTTCGTCTATCTCTACGGTCTCGATGGTCTCCACATCCCGCGCAATGGCGATGAAGAGGTGTACGCCCACATCACGCGCATGACAGCGCAGAGTGGCAACTGGTTGCCTTTGCAATCGTCACTCGACGATATGCGTAACACCAAGCCGCCACTGGTGTTCTGGCAGGGCATCGCTTCGACGAACTGGGGGAGCGATTGGGATTGGTGGCATCTGCGCTATCCGAGTGTGACCTACACTTTGCTCACGGCCTTGCTCCTGTTCATGTTGGCAAAGCGCATCACGGGCAAGGTCGAGACGGGCTTCGTCGCGGCACTCACCTATCTCGCCTTCTTCAGCACCTATCGCTATGGCCGTCCGTTCTTGGTCAATCCGGGTGAGGTGTTCTGGTTGTTCTTGCCGTTTTTCACTTTGCTGTACTGGCGTTCGTTCAGTTTCACATCACGCTTGTGGATACCGTTGCTGCTGGGCGTCGAGATCGGTATCGGGCTGCTGTACAAGTCTTTCGCACTACTCGCGCCCATCGGTTTGATCTTGGTTTGGTGGTATCTGCATCAGCGTCGGTATCAATGGCGTGAGTTTTTGCTGCGCGATGCGTTCAAGCCTGTGCTGGCGGGCAGTATCGCGCTGGGTATATTCGCGCTGTGGTTCGCCTTCGATCCCGATCCGCAGTCGGTATGGCGCGAGTTCGTGCTGGGCGAGAACGCGAGCAAGTTCGACGCGCGTTCGGGAAGTTATTGGGGGCAGTTGCTGTGGGGTGGTAGCAGCGTGTGGGCGTTGGTGCTGGGCTATCCGATGAACGCAGGGTTGTTGGCATTCCCCGTGGTGGCGGTGTTCGTGCTGGCCTATCGCCGCCGTCATTATCTGAGTCAAGAAGAGCGCTTGGTGTGGATATGGATGGCGGTGCTGTTCGTGGTGTTCGCTATCCCCAGTCAGCGCACTGCACGCTATCTGCTGGAGGCGATGCCGGGTGTGGCGCTGTTGTGTGCGTTGAATTGGCATCGCATCCCGCGCTGGGTGTTCGTGATCAGTCTGGTTGCTTGTGGTGTCGTGCTCGCTTTGTTCGGCTGGTTGGCCAATAGTCTGGAGAACGAGGTCGGTGGCTTGTACGGTTTTGGCTATTGGTCGTTGATGGGGGTGACGGTGGTGTTGGGTTTATTGGCCATCTTCAAAAGTGCCTGGACGCGCGGCCTAGTCAATGTGGTGGCGCTCCTCACTTTGTTGGGCTTGGCGGCTTTCTTGCGTCCGTTCGATGGTGCACTCGGTTCATATAGCGCAGAGGCCAAACAATACGTGCAGGATAAGACGGTGTGGGTGCCGTGCAATTTCCGCGCGCATTTCGAAGGCCCGGGCATCATGCTGAAAGGCGCACTGGTGCATGGCTACCAGGAGAATTGGAATTTGAATATGGATCAATTGGCAGAACGCTATTCGCTGTTCGCGGTGCGCTTGCCCTTGCAAGCCAAGCCTTGCGAGGGGTGTGCAGTCATCGGTCAGCGCTTGGAGATGCGTAGTCGTCATAACAGCGAGGAGTTGCACGCGATGCTGAAGGGTGAGGTGTATCAACATCTGTTTGAGCGCGAATGGTTGCTGGAAGCGCCGCAGGCCAGTCGTCTAAATCAAACGGGCACACAAGAAGAGGGATGTCGCTGATGGGGAAATATCAAAGGTTGGCGCTATTGGCGTTCGTGCTCACGGCCTTCTCGATGGCATTGTTCAAGGCCTCGGGGTGGCATGTGTCGTATGGATTCCGTATGCCGCCGGTGTCAGCAGTAAAGGCTGCGCAGAAGACGGTGATCGTTAAGCAAATGGTGGTGCGCAAGAAGGGGCGTCGAATGACCGTGCGCGTCACCGAAACGGTCGAACCACAAGGACATCTCGATTCTTACTTCGCTTCCAGTCGCTTCGGTGTGCAGACTCACGCCGCGTCATTAGTCGAGTTAAACGATGGCCGTGCGCGCGCATTCTGGTTCTCCGGTACTCGTGAGGGGGCATCGGATGTGACCATCAACAGCGCGGTGTTCGATCCGGCAAACGATGCGTGGAGCGATGAACAGGTGGTGACGGGGCGCAGCGATACGCAACGCGGCTTGCATCGTTACATCTCCAAGGTGGGCAACCCGGTGGCGACGCGCGCACCGGATGGTTCGCTGTGGATGTTCTATGTCACCGTGTCTATGGGAGGCTGGGCGGGTAGCTCCATCAGCATGCTGACCTCGAACGATGAGGGTGAGAGCTGGAGTGCGCCGCGCCGCCTCATCACCTCGCCCTTCATGAACATCAGCACGCTCGTGAAGTCGCCTCCATTCTTCTACTCCGACGGCACCATGGGCTTGCCCGTGTATCACGAGTTCATCAGCAAGTACGCCGAGATAT
The DNA here is from genome assembly GCA_006218055.1 of Gallionellaceae bacterium. GTDB lineage: Bacteria > Pseudomonadota > Gammaproteobacteria > Burkholderiales > Gallionellaceae > Sideroxyarcus. Next base: position 24,597 of record VBWD01000019.1, on the reverse strand, counting down.
TGCGCCTAGATAAGACAGGCAAAGTCATCGACAAGCAGCGACTGGCATCCGGTGGCCAAGGCACCTTGCAGCCCGTGATGCTCATTCGCAATGAGAAAGAGGCGACGGTGCTGACGCGCTATGCGGGCAAGGACGAATCACCGCGCGCAATGAGTATGGTGACCGCAGATGGCGGTAGCCGTTGGAGCAAACCAACGGAGTCGGCCATGAAAAATTCGAACGCGGCTTTGGCGGCAATGGTGTTGCCCGACGGTAAATGGCTCGCGGTGTTCAACGACCAAGAGCAGGGGCGTGAGAATTTGAGCTTGCAGATTTCTAGAGATGGCGGTGCGACATGGGAAGAGCTGCGCCGACTGGAAGAGATGAGCCGCCTGCGTGGTGCTGCGCTGGATGAGGCGGCTTGCACGGGGCTAGTCGAAGGCTTGGCACGTAGCAGTGATGCGAAATTAGAACAGGATGCACAACGTCTCGCGGGGTATGTGGAATCGGCCAAGCACTGGGTGCGTAGCGATGGCGGATGTCATTTCGAGTTCTCTTACCCCTACATGATCCAAGCGCACAACGGCGACATCCATGTGGCCTACACATGGAACCGCACCTTCATCAAACATGTGGTTTTTGACAGCTTGTGGTTGCAACAGCGGTTGAAGGGGGATAGATAAAATGTCATTCACCGATTGGACAGGTTTGTCTGGTGTCGCATTGGTATGGATGTTGTTGGCATTGCGTTTGCCTGTGGCGATTCGCCTTAGTCATGCTAAACGCGTGTTGTTCGTATTGGTCATTTACGGTGTCGCATTGTTGCCCATCTTGGGACTTTCGCTAGCCGGCTTCTTGCGTGGCCACATAGGCGACCTGAGTATCACCAGCGTATTGCTCTTGATCGCGGCACTTGTCGCGCGCTTGCGTCAGTTGGCGGGAGGCGATGGAGTCGTCTGGTGGAGCCTGCGCGAACGCTTCGCCCTGTTCTTCTTCGTTAGCGTGTTGGCTTTGCTGTTGTATCCGTTCGCGCTGGGCATCGGCATGCTCGATCCCTATCGTTCGGGTTTCGGTGGAGTCGGTCTGCTGGTGATGTTGGCGCTGTTGTCTCTGTGGTCTATGCGTCGCGGTTCGTATCTCCTACCTACTGCATGTTCCTTGGCCGTATTGGCGTGGAGTCTAGGCTGGTACGAATCTACCAACATCTGGGATTACCTGATCGACGTGCCGCTGGCGATCTACGCCATCGTGCAGACGATCAAGGTGATGATGCGCGCAAGAAAGGTCGAACGTGTCTAGTTTGAATCGCAACGATTATCGAACCTTGTCGCTCGCCGCCTTGGGTGGTGCGCTGGAGTTCTACGACTTCATCATCTTCATCTTCTTCGCGGCAGCTATCTCGCAACTGTTCTTCCCGCCCGACATGCCAGACTGGCTGCGCCAAGTGCAGACCTACGGTATCTTCGCCGCAGGCTATCTGGCGCGCCCGCTGGGCGGCATCATCATGGCGCATTTCGGCGACCTGTTCGGGCGCAAGCGCATGTTTATGCTGAGTATCCTGTTGATGGCGGTGCCGACACTACTCATCGGTTTGTTGCCCACCTATGCGGTGATCGGCATCTGGGCGCCCATATTATTGTTGGCTTTGCGCGTGATGCAGGGCGCTGCCATCGGTGGTGAGGTGCCGGGGGCATGGGTGTTCGTGGCTGAGCACGTGCCACAACGGCATGTGGGTTTCGCCTGCGGCACACTGACAGCCGGATTGACGGGCGGCATCCTGCTCGGTTCCTTGGTCGCGATGGCGGTGAACCGCAGTTATGCTCCCGCTGATTTACTGGCCGAGGGGTGGCGCATCCCGTTCATCATCGGTGGTGTATTCGGTCTGGTGTCGGTGTGGTTGCGCGGCTATTTGCATGAGACGCCCGTATTCAAAGAGATGCAGGCACGCAAACAGTTGGCCGACGAATTGCCGCTGAAGACCGTGGTGCGCGAACATCGTCCCGCTATCGTGTTGACGATGCTGATGACCTGGCTGCTCTCCGCTGCGGTGGTGGTGATGATCCTGATGACGCCGACCTTGGTGCAGAAGCTGTTCGCCATTCCTGCGGCGACAGCCTTGCAGGCGAACAGCATCGCTACCCTTTCCTTGAGTATCGGTTGCATCTTGTTCGGCGCATTGGCTGACCGCTTTGGCGCAGGGCGTGTGTTGGCATCGGGTTGCGTCGGGCTGGGGGCGACTTCATGGTTGCTCTACCAGCAGTTGGGCGTCGCACCAGAGAACATCTATGTGCTGTATGCCTTGTGCGGTTTCTTCGTCGGCGTGATCGGCGTGGTGCCGAGCGCCGCCGTGATGTCCTTCCCGCCCGTGGTGCGCTTCTCCGGCCTATCCTTTTCCTACAACGTCGCCTATGCCGTGTTCGGCGGATTGACCCCTGTGATGGTCAGTTTGTTGTTGCCCTTGGATAAGCTAGCGCCAGCGCATTACGTGGTGGCGTTGAGCATGGTGGGGGTGGGGATAGGCTTGTATTTGATGCGACGCAGGGCGGTTATCAGTTAAGAACCTTTGTGCGACAATGCGCTCCCTCAAAAGAGCGCGACTACGCGCCGAGTAGCGGTAACGATTCAGAATAGGGAATTCCTTGGATAAGCTCAAACAGTTGATCGCATCGGACATGACGGCGGTGGATGCGGTGATACGCACCCGCTTGCACTCCGAAGTGGCACTGGTCAATCAGATCGGTGAGTACATCATCAATAGCGGTGGCAAACGCTTGCGCCCAGCGTTGGTGTTGCTATCTGCGCAATCATTCGGCTACACAGGCAAACACCAGCATGATTTGGCGGCGGTGGTGGAGTTCATCCATACCGCGACTCTGTTGCATGACGATGTGGTGGATGAGTCTGATCTGCGTCGCGGACGCGAGACGGCGAATGCTTTGTTTGGCAATGCGGCCAGCGTATTGGTGGGCGACTTCCTCTATTCGCGCGCCTTCCAGATGATGGTGGATGTGGGCGAGATGCGCGTGATGCAGACATTGGCGGATGCGACCAACGTCATCGCCGAGGGCGAGGTGTTGCAACTGCTCAATTGCAATGATGCCGATGTGGATGTGGCGAACTATATGCGCGTCATCCATTGCAAGACCGCCAAGTTGTTCGAGGCGGCGATGCGTTTGGGTGCCATCTTGGGTAAAGCATCGGCGGCAGAGGAAGAGGCTGCATCCAAGTACGGCATGCATCTGGGTACAGCATTTCAATTGATCGACGATGTGCTGGATTATTCGGCTGATGAGGCGCAGACCGGTAAACATCTGGGCGATGACTTGGCTGAAGGTAAGCCAACGCTACCCCTGATCTACGCCATGCAGCACGGTAGCCAGCAACAGGCGGATGTTGTGCGCAATGCCATCGAGCAGGGTGATGTGAGCAAATTCTCCGAGGTGTTGAATATCATTCGCGATACCGGCGCACTCGATTTCACACGTCAACAAGCCATGCAAGAAGCGGAAGCGGCACGTGCTTGTATCGCAGGTCTCGTTGATTCAAAACACAAACAGTGTTTGTTAGAATTGGCTCACTTCGCTGCCACACGGCAGTTCTAGGAATTTTCTCACCCAGCAATCCTCAATTTGGAGAATGCGCATGAGTCGTTTGCTTTTTTTGTTCGTCGTCATCGCAGTCGTCTATTGGTTGCTCAAGTCATACCGCAAACAATCCCCCAAGCAGGATGTGCCGACTGCGGCTAGCGAGGATATGGTGCGCTGCGCGCAATGTGGGGTGCATCTGCCCAAGAGTGAGGCGACACTTTCCGATGGCAAGCACTTTTGTGGCGAAGCGCATCGTCGCGAGTACGAATCCAAGTAAATCCCATGCGGGATAGTCCATCCCCTACTGTTCCGACTTTTCCTAATTCGCAGGCGGCCGATCCGCTTTCGCAAGAGAGCCGTTGGCGTTCCCTCAGCCTTTTCAATCTGTATCGATTGATACTTGGTGGCGTGTTGATGTTGGTGCCGTCGCTGTTCGGCGAGATATTCACACTCAACGTCCATAACCAGCGCTGGTTCTTCTGGGTGTCGGTGTTCTATACCTTGATGGTAGGTGTCTCGGTGTTGGCTACGGTGTTACGCAAGCCGCGCCCGACTGTGCAATTGGCCTTCCAGATTGGCGCAGACATCGCGGCGATCACCTTCCTGACCTATTTCGGTGGCGGTATACAAAGTAACTTGGGTATGTTGCTATTGGTCTCGTTGGCGCTGGGTGGCATGATCGCTCGCGGTGGGCGTATTACCCTCTTGTTCGCAGCACTGGCCAGTATCGCCATATTGCTCGAGCATAGTTATGCGGTGCTGGCGAGGGATGCGACGACAGCGCAATTCTTGCAGGCGGGTATTCTCAGCACTTCTTATTTTGCAGTGGCATGGCTGGCGCACACCTTGTCCAAATATGCTGTGGCGAGTGAGCGATTGGCTTTTCTGCGCGGCGTCGATCTGACGAACATGGCCGAGGCGAATCGCTTGATGATTCAAGATATGCCCGATGGTGTGTTGGTGGTGGATGAGCGCGGAACGGTGCGTCAATCCAATCCGGGTGCCGAACGCATGCTGGGCTACACGTTCTTGCCGAGTGAGCCAGTGAAGCTTGCCGATTGCTCCCCATTGTTGGAAGCACTGTTTGCGGCGTGGCGTCAAAACAAGGCACTGGGACATGAGGTGTTGCGCCTACCCGTCAGCAATCAAATGGCGCGCATCCGCTTTTTGCCAGTGGAGCGCGAAGGTTTCTGGGGGGCAGTGATCGTGTTGGAAGATATCCAGCGGGCGCAGGAACAGGCGCAGCAGGTGAAATTGGCCGCTTTGGGAAGACTCACGGCGAACATCGCGCATGAGGTGCGCAATCCTTTGTCTTCCATCAGTTACGCCACCGAGTTGTTGAAAGAGGGCGGACAAGATCCGGCCAAAGATCGTTTGCTGCAGATCATTCTGGATAACACCTCGCGCCTCAATCGTATTGTGCAGGACGTGATGCAGGTCAATCGGCGTGATCGTGTGCAGGCGGAGCGTCTCGATCTGGGAATGCGCTTGCCTTCCTTCCTTGAGAATCTGTGCCAGGTCGAGGGCGTGTCGTTGGATGTGTTCAGATTAGAGATATCTGATGGTTGTCAGGTACATTTTGATCGAGGTCATCTGGAACAGGTCTTGTGGAATCTATGCCGCAACGCTTTGCGCTATAGTCAGAAACAAACGGAAAGCGTCAATATTCGCGTGGCGCGTAGTGACGATGGTCGTGTGACGTTGGATATCTCGGATGATGGTAAAGGCGTATTGCCTGAAGCTGTGCAGAAACTGTTCGAGCCATTCAATACAACGGATGCGGGTGGGACGGGGCTGGGTTTGTATATCGCTCGTGAGTTGTGTGAAGCCAACGGCGCGCGTATCGAGTATCTTCCTGTAGAGCAAGGTGGGGCGTGTTTCCGCATCTCATTCGGGATGCCGATGAATGATGAAAGGGGTGGGTGAGTTGGGGACGAATATTCCGCGTATTCTTATCGTGGATGATGAGCCAGACATCTTGGAGTTGCTGGAATTGGCATTGACTCGCATGGGTTTGGAAGTCGATTGCGCCAATGGCGTGCAGCAGGCTTTGCAGCGACTGGGTTCGGCTCGATTCGACTTGTGTCTGACCGATATGCGCATGGCTGAGGGCGATGGGCTTGAGTTGGTGCGCCATATCAACGAGAACGAACTCGATCTTCCGGTAGCCGTCATAACTGCGCATGGCAACCTAGAGAATGCCGTCGCTGCACTCAAGGCAGGTGCGTTCGATTATCTGTCCAAGCCAGTCGCTCTAGATCAGTTGCGCTCGCTGGTGAGTTCCGCCTTGCGCTTGCCGCACGGTGAGGATAAATCAGGCAAAGGCGCGATGCTGTTGTTGGGCGAATCACCTGCCATTCGGCAGGTGCGTGACATGGTGTCTCGTGTTGCGCGTAGCCAAGCCCCGGTGCACATCAGTGGCGAATCCGGTAGTGGTAAGGAATTGGCAGCGAGGATGCTGGTGGAACAAAGTGCCCGTCGCGGGCAGCCCTTTGTTCCAGTGAACTGCGGAGCGATTCCTGAGAATCTGATGGAAAGCGAGTTCTTCGGTTATCGCAAGGGCGCATTCACGGGCGCAGACAAAGACAAGGAAGGATTCTTCCAGGCGGCGAATCAGGGCACCTTGCTGCTAGATGAGGTGGCAGATCTGCCTTTGGCGATGCAAGTGAAGTTGCTGCGCGTGATCCAAGAGAAAAAAGTGCGCCGTGTGGGGGCGACAGATGAGGAGGTCATCGATGTGCGTATCTTGAGTGCTACGCACCACGACTTGGCGAAGCGCGTGCAAGAAGGCAAGTTCCGCCAAGACCTTTACTATCGCTTGAATGTGATTTCACTACAGATGCCGGCCTTGCGCGAAATGCGTGAGGATGTGCCGCAGATCGCCAATAAGTTGCTGGAACGTTTGCGCGGGGATTCCAGAGCGCAGTTTTCCAAAGAAGCATTGAAGGCGCTAGCGAGTTACGACTTCCCAGGTAACGTACGCGAGTTGGAGAACATCATCGAGCGTGCGGTGGCGTTGTGCGCTGAAGGTGTCATCACGCCAGATGATCTGCAGTTGTCGCCTATCGAGTCCTGCTCGACGGCACAAAAGGCGACTGAGGGAGGTAAATATCCGCTCACCGACTATCTCGATCGCGTCGAACGCGAAGCTATCTTGCAGGCTTTGGCTGAAACCGGCTTCAATCGCACGGCGGCGGCCAAGATATTGGGGGTGACCTTCCGAGCCTTGCGCTACCGCATGGAGCGACTTTCCATCACGGAAGAGGATAAATAGGGATGAGAGTCGATGCCAACAGCTGGTTGAGCGGCGTTGCGCGCATTCCCTCGCCCAACCACGATGCCCGACCAGTACGCACGCCAATCACTCTCTTGGTCATCCATAACATAAGCCTTCCGCCCGATGAGTTCGGCGGCTCTGCTATCTGTGAACTATTCACCAATACTTTGGATTGCACCACCCATCCTTACTATGAGCGATTGAAAGGGGTGAAGGTGTCGTCACACTTCTTGGTGCGACGCGACGGGCGCATCATCCAATTCGTGCCTTGTCGCCGTCGTGCGTGGCATGCTGGGGTGTCGGAATGGCAGGGGCGGACGCGCTGTAACGACTTCTCCATCGGCATCGAACTGGAAGGGAGCGATTTCGTGCCGTTCGAATCGCCGCAATACCAATCCCTATCCAAGCTCACGCGCTTGCTCAGACGTTCCTATCCTATCCGCGATATCACGGGACATTCCAATATTGCGCCTGGTCGAAAAACTGATCCTGGCCCGTTTTTCGACTGGAATCGCTACCTGATTCAGGCACGATAAGGGCATGGCGATACTGCTCAATAAGCATGTGCTTATCTGCAAAATATATAGGCCAAAATTCTACTTGCATAAATTCAAACAGACACTAGAATTAGCCCCAATTCGTGGTTTGGACCACTACATCTAGTGGTTTTAGGTTTTTGGGTGATTCGGCCAGGGAGGCTGAACATGCCGAGTAATTCAAAGGGGTTCCACATGTTGCATGCTTCAGAAAACGTTTCACCATCCACTTCTGCGCCTGTGTTCAAGCACAAGGAATCTGATTCCGTAGCCTCCTCTGCCAGTTTGCCTTTAGATCAATACAAGACCATTCGCCGTAATGGTTCGGTGGCCGCTTTTGAGCCATCCAAGATATCTATCGCTTTGACCAAGGCGTTCATCGCCGTGAACGGCGGTCAGGGTGCGGCTTCTGCGCGTGTGCGCGAGATGGTCGAGCAATTGACTGCGGGTGTGGTGAATGCATTGGTGCGTCGTCAGCCTCATGGCGGCACTTTCCATATCGAAGACATCCAAGACCAGGTCGAGTTGTCCTTGATGCGTTCGGGCGAACACGACGTCGCACGTTCATACGTGTTGTATCGTGAAAAACGTATGCAAGAGCGCGCCAAGGTCAAAGCGGATGTGGTTGAACACGTTTTGAATGTGAAAGACGGCGAGGTGTCGCGTCCGCTTGATGTGGCTGTGTTGACTGGGCGCATTGAATCGGCATGCGAAGGTTTGGGCTCCGCTGTCGATGCGAACAAGATCCTCAAAATGACCTTGAAGGATCTTTATGACGGTGTGCCTATCGAAGAGGTGCGCAAATGCGCCATCCTGTCTGCGCGTACACTGATCGAGCAAGATCCCGCTTATAGTTTTGTCACCGCACGTCTGCTGCTGAACAATATCTGCTGCGAGATCATTGGCGAAGAGGTTGCGCCAGCTGAAATGACCGAGCGTTATGCCGAGTATTTCCCCAAGTTCATCAAGCGCGGCATCGAAGCTGAGTTGCTGAATGAAGATATGGGGCATTTCGACTTGGTGCGTCTGGGCAAAGCGCTGGATGCCAGTCGTGACTTGAAATTCAATTACCTCGGCCTGCAAACCTTGTATGACCGTTATTTCTTGCACGTGGAGGACAAGCGCATCGAACTGCCGCAGGCATTCTTCATGCGTGTCGCCATGGGCTTGTGCCTGAACGAGATCAATCGCGAAGAGCGCGCCATTGAGTTCTATCGTTTGCTCTCCAGCTTTGATTTTATGAGTTCTACGCCGACCCTGTTCAATTCGGGTACGCGCCGTTCGCAACTGTCTTCTTGCTATCTGACGACGGTGGCTGATGATCTGGATGGCATCTATGAGGCTTTGAAAGAGAACGCTTTGTTGTCAAAGTTCGCGGGCGGTTTGGGTAACGACTGGAGCAATGTGCGCGCCCTGGGCAGTCACATCAAAGGAACCAACGGTAAATCACAAGGTGTCGTGCCGTTCTTGAAAGTGGTGAACGATACGGCTGTAGCAGTGAATCAGGGTGGCAAGCGCAAGGGTGCGGTGTGTGCGTACTTGGAGACCTGGCATCTGGATATCGAAGAGTTTTTGGACTTGCGCAAGAACACCGGTGATGATCGTCGCCGTACGCACGATATGAATACATCGAACTGGATCCCTGATCTGTTCATGAAGCGAGTCATGGAAGGTGCCGAGTGGACATTGTTCTCGCCATCCACCTGCCCAGACCTGCACGATAAGTTTGGCATTGAGTTCGAAAAGGCTTATCTCGGTTACGAGGCGAAAGTTGCGAGTGGCGATCTAAAGCTGTTCAGGAAAGTGCCAGCGCAAAGTCTGTGGCGCAAGATGTTGACCATGCTGTTTGAAACGGGCCATCCTTGGGTCACTTTCAAAGACCCATGCAATATTCGCAGCCCGCAACAGCATGTGGGTGTGGTGCACAGCTCTAACCTTTGTACCGAGATCACACTGAACACCTCGGATAGCGAGATCGCTGTGTGTAACTTGGGCTCCGTCAATCTGGAGGCGCATCTGTTCCCTAAAGGCCATGCACAAGCCGGGCAGATTAATCATGAGAAGTTGAAGCAGACAGTGACGACAGCGATGCGTATGCTGGACAATGTCATCGACATCAACTACTACGCTGTGGCTAAGGCGCGTAATTCGAACTTGAAGCACCGTCCGGTCGGTTTGGGCATCATGGGCTTCCAAGATTGCTTGCACGATTTGCGCATCCCTTACTCCTCACCGGAGGCGGTCGAGTTCGCAGATCGTTCGATGGAGGCGGTGTGTTACTACGCCTACTGGGCATCTTCCGAGTTGGCTGAAGAGCGTGGTCGCTACGCTAGCTATCGTGGCAGTCTGTGGGACAAGGGTGTCTTGCCGCAGGACAGTTTGGATATGTTGCGCGAGCAACGCGGTGGTTATGTCGAGGTCGACATGTCTGCGACGATGGATTGGGACGCATTGCGTGCACGCATCAAACAGTTCGGCATGCGCAACTCCAACTGTGTGGCGATTGCGCCGACCGCGACGATCTCCAACATCATTGGCGTCTCAGCGTGTATCGAGCCGACCTATCAGAACATCTTCGTCAAATCCAATCTGTCTGGCGAGTTTACGGTCATCAACGAGCATCTGGTGGCTGACCTGAAGGAGATGGGCTTGTGGGATGAGGTGATGATCGCTGACTTGAAGTATTTCGATGGCAGTTTGGCCAAGATCGATCGTATCCCTGCTGAGTTGCGCAGCTTGTACGCAACCGCGTTCGAGGTCGAGCCGACTTGGTTGATCGAAGCGGCATCGCGTCGTCAGAAATGGATAGACCAAGCACAATCCCTCAACATCTATATGTCTGGTGTATCGGGCCGTAAGTTGGATGACACTTACAAGTTGGCGTGGTTGCGCGGTCTGAAGACGACCTACTACCTGCGCACTTTGGGTGCGACTTCGGCAGAGAAGTCGACATCGCGCGCGGGTTCGTTGAATGCAGTGTCGAATGGTGAGGGTGTGGGTGGTGCATTCGCTGCTGCGCCTGCGGCGGAAGAGGCAAAGTTCTGCTCGATTGACAACCCTGAATGTGAAGCCTGCCAGTAGGCAAGATTCACATTCAGGGTTGCGGTGAAGGCTAACTTGCGCAGCAAGTTAAACCCCGAAGGGGTGGCCAGAACCACAATCGGTTTGTGAGGCTTGCCAATAATTGATACCTTTGCTGCGCGTGCGGCAAACAATAGGAACAAAGGAATGCCATGCTGAATTTTGATGACGAAGTAACAACCACAGCGACACCAGTTGCGGCACGCATGCCGGCGATGGGGGCGGGTGCAAGTAATGTAGCTGACCACACTTATACGATTGCCTCTACTTCGACTGGGCGCATCCGTGTTGAAGACAAGCGAATTATCAATAGCAACGCGGATGTGAATCAACTAGTCCCGTTCAAGTACAAGTGGGCGTGGGAGAAGTATCTTGCAGGTTGCGCCAACCATTGGATGCCGCAAGAGGTCAATATGTCTGCGGACATCGCATTGTGGAAGAACCCCAATGGTATGACCGACGACGAGCGTCGATTGGTGATACGCAATCTGGGTTTCTTTAGTACGGCAGACAGCTTAGCGGCCAACAACATCGCGCTCGGCACTTACCGCCACATCACCAATCCGGAGTGCAGGCAGTACCTACTGCGCCAAGCGTTCGAAGAAGCAATCCATACCCATGCTTATCAATACATCGTGGAAAGTCTGGGGCTGGACGAAGGTGAAGTGTTTAACATGTATCACGAAGTACCCAGCATTCGCGACAAGGATGAATTCCTCCTGCCCTTTATCGATGTGCTGACCAATCCAGAATTCAAAACGGGTACGCCAGAGAACGACCAGAAACTACTGCGCAGTCTGATCGTGTTCGCCTGCATCATGGAAGGCTTGTTCTTCTACGTGGGCTTTGTGCAGATTTTGGCACTGGGCCGTCAGAACAAGATGACGGGTGCTGCCGAGCAGTATCAGTACATCTTGCGTGACGAATCCATGCACCTGAACTTTGGTGTGGACGTCATCAATCAGATCAAGTTGGAGAATCCGCATCTGTGGACGCCAGCATTCCGCGAAGAGATCCGCGGCTTGTTCCAGAAGGGTGTCGAACTGGAATATCGCTATGCAGAGGACACTATGCCGCGCGGCGTATTGGGTCTGAATGCGGGGATGTTCAAGGAATATCTGCGCTTCATCGCGAACCGTCGTTGTCAGCAGATCGGCGTGGACATTCTGTATCAAGGTGCGACCAATCCATTCCCATGGATGGCGGAGATGATTGACCTTAAGAAAGAAAAGAATTTCTTTGAGACGCGAGTCACCGAATATCAGACGGGTGGCGCGCTATCTTGGGATTGAATCGATGACAAAGGCTGCTTTTGCAGCCTTTGTTGCAAGGGCTTCATTCATGCCGCTTGCGGTGTGATGAAGGTGTAGTAGTTGTTCGTTGTAGTGTTGTTTTTTGTTAACTTTCACCACTAAGGAGGTTGAAATGGTAGCAGCAAAGAAAGCTAAACCAGCAGCAAAGAAGCCGGCAGCTAAAAAAGTAGCAGCTAAGAAACCAGCTGCGAAAAAAGTAGCCGCCAAAAAGCCAGCAGCCAAGAAAGCCGTTGCTAAGAAGCCAGCAGCCAAAAAAGTAGCAGCTAAGAAACCCGCTGCGAAAAAAGCTGTAGCTAAAAAGCCAGCAAAAGTAGCAGCTAAGAAACCCGCTGCGAAAAAAGCTGTAGCTAAAAAGCCAGCAGCCAAGAAAGCCGTTGCCAAGAAGCCAGCAGCTAAAAAAGTAGCAGCTAAGCCAGTAGCCAAGGCGGCAGCTAAACCGGCAGCTAAGAAACCAGCTGCGAAAAAAGCTGTAGCGAAGAAGACAGTAGCAGCTAAGCCAGCAGTAGCACCGGCTGCCGCTCCGGCTCCTTCAGCACCTGCTCCTGTGCGTCCAGCTGCGACTTGGCCTTTCCCAACACCAGGCATCAGCAAGCCAAACTAAGGTGTTTGAAAGGCTGTGAAGGCGGCCCCGATCAAGTTGTTGTAGTTAGGGGCTGATTCACGGTTGTCGGGTGGCGGGCCGGACAGGCTCGAAGTGGTTTTTGGTCGCACTTGAAAAAGTGCGTGGGGCATTGTCCTCTGAAATAGGCAAGGCGTTGTTTTAGGTTGGCGTATCGTGGTTCGTCTGCGTTGCGTTAAGGCTCGCACCGTTGGCGTATCGTGGTTCGTCTGCGTTGCGTTAAGGCTCGCACCGCTATCTGACGGCAGGTTCAAAAATTTTTACCGCATGATGTGGAGGGGTTTGTGTCCTCTGCGAATCAGGTGGTAAACAAGCATCCAAATCCTTGGAGAGCTTCGTTTCCTCTAAATAAACGTCATTCGATCAGTTCAGTTTGACGAGGTAGGAAGTGATGGGAGCATCGCTGTTCTTGTCGAAAGCGATACCGGTTTCGACGCCGGCGCGTGCGATATCTGCGGCATTCTCTTCGTGAAGATAGGCTTGGTGCATGGCGCCAAGCGCGAACTCGTGCCCAGAGCCGATCGCCCAAAATTGGGTGAACTCGAACACCTCACGCATCGAATAGACGCCGAAGATGCCGCTGGCATTGGCGATCAGTGCGGTGATCTGGCTCGATTCATAGGGATCTTCTTCATCTTCCTTGGGGTTCAAGAAGCATTCCTCTTTCAAGATGGGGTGCAATTTCTTGAAAGTTTCAAAGATGGATTCCTTGCTGTTAAGCTGTACGTCAGGCATCTTCGCTAGCAGGCTGGTAAGTACGAGGTGGTGAGCGGCACTGCCACACACGCCGACGAAGTTGTCGCCGACACGTAATATCTTGTCGTGTGATGCATCCTTGGTGGCGTGCAGGCGCGTGTTGCCGAAGGTGGTCAGGGTGTCAGCGGCGATGGCGACATATCCATTCTTTTTAACAGCGACGATCGTGGTCATATCGAGTACCCAAATTAAGTCTGTCTTTGATTCTATCACCGATGCTCTATAGCTCTCCCTTACCCTATTTGTCTGATAGTAGCGCCTATTTCGAGGCAGTACGCGATCTGCCTTGGGCGGCTTGGTTGGATAGTGGAGGCAGGGATAGATTCGACATCATCGTCGCGCAACCCGTGGCTACGCTGACCACGCGCGGACAGGCCTCTGAGATCAAGGAAGGTGGGCAAACAAGCGAATCATTTGCTGACCCTATCGCATTGTTGCAGGATATTCTGGGGCAGAAGCTGGATGCAATCCCCGAGTTACCCTTTTCCGGCGGTGCATTAGGATATTGGAGCTACGATCTCGGTCGCCGATACCATCAAGTGTCAAATTTGATGTCGAGCAATCAGGAGGTTCCCGAGATGGCGGTCGGTATCTTCGATTGGGCTATCGTCGTCAATCACCAACAAGCGAATGCCAGATTGGTCTCGCGTCTGCGCTATCCGGAGACAGAGCAAAAGTTAGCCCAGATAAGCGCGCGTATTGCTGCGGCAGTTGTACGGTCACCGCAGCAGCAGACGACTTTTAGTGTGACAGGGGAGATTCGCGCAGATTTAAACCGAGATGACTATCGATCTGCTTTTGATAAGGTCAAGGCTTACCTGAAAGAGGGCGATTGCTATCAAGTCAATCTGGCGCAAAGGTTCTCGGCGCAAGCCACGGGTGATACATTCGAAGCTTATCGAGCGATGCGAATCTCGAATCCCGCACCCTATTCGGCGTATCTGGAATATCCCGAACTGAACATATTATGTGCCTCTCCCGAGCGCTTCCTCAAAGTGCAGCAAGACAAGGTAGAGACCAAGCCCATCAAGGGAACGCGACCGCGCAGTGATGATGTGGACGAAGACCGCCGCTTGTCAGATGAGTTACGCAATCACTCGAAGGATAGGGCGGAGAATCTGATGATCGTCGACCTGTTGCGCAACGATCTCAGCCGGAGTTGCGAAGTGGGATCGGTGAAGGCGCCTAAGTTGTTCGAAGTGGAAAGCTTCGCAAATGTGCATCACTTGGTGAGCACGGTCGAAGGGCGATTAGCCAATGGACATGATGCACTCGACGTACTGCGTGATTGTTTCCCTGGAGGCTCCATCACGGGCGCTCCCAAGCTAAGAGCGATGCAGATCATCGAAGAGTTGGAATCACAACGTCGCGGGGTCTATTGCGGGGCGATAGGTTATGTCGGGTTCGACGGCAATATGGATACCAATATCGCGATCCGTACACTGACACTCAAGGATGGGGAGCTATCCTGCTGGGCGGGAGGTGGCATCGTGGCAGACTCTGAGTGCGAAGCGGAATATCAAGAGACGCTGGACAAAGCCTCAGCCATGTTGAAACTGATGGAACGTTTCGGCGGATCAGCGTTTTAGTTTTTCCCCCAGCTTCGCATCGAACCTCTCCTTGTTGATGACGAAGCGTTCATGCCGTCCTTTGGAGATGAGATCTACCCCGTCATGCGCTTCGACGCTAAAAACCAATCTTTTCCCATCGACTTCGATCAACTCGACGCTCGCTGTGACTTCCAAGCCGGGCGGGGTGGCGGCCTGATGAGTCACATTCACATGCGTACCCACGGTCTGCTCTCTAGGCCAATCGATGTGGGGATTGATGCACTTGATGCATGCCCATTCCAAGAAGCCCACCATGAAACCAGTGGCGAACACCTCGGGCATCGCTAGGAATTCTTCAGCTTCAGGATATAAAGCAGGAACCGTCTTGGAGGAGGGGACGAGGAATTTATGTTCGTATCTGATACCGGGTTTAAGAGAGTCTTTCATGTCGCCTCCTAGTTATGAAGGGAATCGAAAATAAGATCAGCCTGTATTCTTCACGCGGATGATGCGTATTACTTCTTGAATCTTGCGCAGGTTGCGCATGATGGTAGCGAGGTGCAGGCGATTATTCACTTGCAGTGTGAAATAGGTCGCGGTGTACTCACCCTCGTTGCTGAAGTTGACGTTCTCAATGTTGGACTCCGCCTCGGCAATAGCAGCGGCCACTTTGGCTAGCACCCCCCGGCGATTGGCTACGATAAGTTTGAGACTGACATCAAAGAGTCGAGAGATGTTCTTGTCCCACACTACATCCAGCCATTCATCACCACTGCGACCTTTACGCAGTGTCGGGCAATCATGCGTATGTACGATCAGCCCCTGCCCGCTCTTGATGACACCAATGATCGGATCGCCGGGTATAGGGCGGCAACATTTCGCGTACTGGATGGCCATGCCTTCATTGCCCAACAATGTGATGACGCCGCCAGAATTGAATTCTTGCCTTGTGTTGTCGCCTTCGCTCATCTTGGCGAGTTGGCGCGCGATGACCATGTTTAAGCGACGACCCAGGCCGATGTCAGTGAGTAGGTCTTGACGTGATTTGCTACCGGTTTCCTTTAATACCCTATCCCAGCAAATCTCAGGAATATCTTGGAGTTTGATGCTGAGTGAGGTGAGTGCTTGGCTGAGAAGTCGCTCGCCCAGCTTGGATGACTCATCAAGATGCATCGTCTTCAATGCATGTCGTATCTCACTGCGTGCTTTGCTGGTGACGACGTAGCCCAGCCACGCGGGATTCGGATGTGCGTGCGGTGCTGTGACGATCTCTACGCGGTCACCGTTGCGTAGCTCGGTACGCAGAGGAACGAGCTCAGAATTCACTTTGGTGGCAACGCAGCGATTGCCGATATCGGTGTGTACCGCATAAGCAAAATCCACCGTGGTGGCGCCGCGTGGCATGGCGTATATCTTGCCCTTGGGTGAGAATACATAGACCTCGTCGGGGAAGAGGTCGACTTTCAGGTGTTCGAGGAACTCGACCGAATCACCACTCTGCGCCAGACTTTCCAACAAGCTTTGCAACCATTGATGGGTCTTCTGGTGCAACTCGTTGATCTGCGTTTCGGAAGTCTTATACAGCCAGTGAGAGGCTACGCCACTCTCGGCCAACTTGTTCATTTCATGCGTACGTATCTGTACCTCGATCGGCGTGCCAAAAGGACCGAACAATGCCGTGTGCAAAGACTGATATCCATTGGCTTTGGGAATGGCGATGTAGTCTTTGAATTTACCGGGGAATGGCTTATATAGGCCGTGTAAAACACCCAGCGCGAGATAGCAGGAGGGCACGTCATCGACCAAGATGCGGAAGCCGTAGATATCCAATACCTGCGCAAACGCCAGTGACTTGGTCTGCATCTTCTCGTAGATGCCGTACAGATGCTTCTCGCGGCCTTTGACTTCAGCTTTCAGATGATTGTCCGCCAAGCGCTGACTGATGGCCTCCAATATCTTGCTGACTACCTCGCGCCGATTGCCGCGTGCGACTTTGAGTGCTTTTGAAAGCACCGAATAACGGTTGGGGTGAAGGTATTTGAAGCTGAGATCTTCCAACTCTTGGTAGACGTTGTTCAAACCGAGGCGATTGGCGATGGGGGCATAAATATCCATCGTCTCGTGTGCGATGCGCTCGCTCTTTCCCTTGGATACCGAACCCAATGTACGCATGTTGTGCAAGCGGTCGGCAAGTTTGATGAGAATGACGCGGACATCGCGCGCCATCGCCATCAACATCTTGCGGAAGTTCTCCGCCTGAGCGTCCTCTTTGGTCTCAAACTGTAGTTTGTCGATCTTGCTCAGGCCATCGACCAGGTCAGCCACTTGTTTGCCGAAACGAGTCGAGATCTGCTCGATGGTGACATTGGTGTCTTCTGCTACGTCATGTAGCAAGGCGGCCGTGATGGCATGCACATCAAGGTGTAGCGGGGTGAGGATGCGGGCGACCGCGATGGGGTGTGTTACGTAGGGAGCGCCCGATTCGCGCAACTGGCCTGCATGAGCGGCGTGACTGAAATCAAGCGCAGATTGGATCAGCGCCACGTCCTCGGACTTCAGGTAGGCGGAAACCTCTTGCAGGAGCGCGTCAGCATCGGCTTGCGACATGTAGGGAAAGTGCCGCCGAAGTGTTCGGCGGCAATGACATTAGGCCATACCGCGATTCAGAATCTCGATACCTACCTTGCCTTCGCTGATCTCGCGCAGGGCGACGACGGTTGGCTTATCTTTGCCGCTTTCTACCAAGTGATTGGCGCCATTGGCCAACTGACGTGCGCGATAAGCGGCTGCCAGTGTCAGCTCGAAACGGTTAGGGATGTTCTTCATGCAATCTTCGACGGTGATACGTGCCATGGTTTATTTCTCCGATGTCTGTAATTGGTTGATGAGCTGCTGATGTCTTGCCAGTTGGCTAGACCCTCGCAAACGGGCGGCAAGCACGACAGAATTGAGCTCGCGTAACGCCTCGTTCAGGTTGTCGTTGATAATAACATAATCGAATTCAGCGACATGCGATACATCCTCGCGCGCTGCGGACAGGCGCTTCTCAATGACTGAAGCATCGTCTTTGCCGCGCCCTTTCAATCGTTGCTCAAGTGCTTCTATCGAAGGCGGGAGGATGAATACACTGACACAGTGTGGGAACAATTTGCGTACCTGTGCAGCACCCTGCCAATCGATCTCCAGCAGGATGTCTCTATCTTTCGCGTTCTCTTGCGTGATCCAACTCTGCGACGTGCCATAAAGGTTGCCGTACACCTCGGCGCTCTCTAAAAATTCTCCGCGTTGTGCCATGCTGAGGAATAGTTCGCGACTGACGAAGTGGTAGTCCTTGCCGTCAACCTCTCCGGCACGTGGCTGGCGTGTGGTGTAGGACACTGACAGATCGATCTGCGGGTTGATGTTGAGCAGGGCATGCACCAAACTGGTTTTGCCTGCGCCAGAGGGCGCGCTGATGACGAAAAGACTGCCGGACATGGTTCTCTCCTATTCGATGTTCTGTACTTGCTCGCGCATTTGTTCGATGAGGATCTTGATCTCCATCGCACAGCGCGAGACTTCGGCATCCACTGATTTTGAGCCCAGAGTGTTAGCTTCGCGGTGCAACTCCTGCATCAGGAAATCCAAGCGCTTACCGACCGTGCCGCCTTTGGTCAACACACGTTTGACTTCATCCAGATGCGTCTGTAGGCGCGACAGTTCCTCGTCCACATCGACCTTGCTTGCGTACAGCGTGATCTCTTGGCGCACGCGCTCGTCATCCTCGCTGCCCAAAGCTTCCAACAATTTCGCGCGCAACTTGGTTTCGTAAGCGATGATCGCATTGGGGATGCGCGGTGCGACGCTGATGCGTAAGGCCTCGATCTGAGCGACGCGTTCTAGCAAGAAGCTCAAGAGCTTCTCCCCTTCGCGTTGGCGAGCGGCGGCGAAGTCGTGCAGTACCTGCTTCATCAGGCTTTGCAATGTGGCCTGCATCGTGTCTGCTGAAAGTGCGGGGCTTTCCAATACACCGTTCCAGCGCAGTACATCCGCAACGGACAAGAGGCGCGCATCAGGCATCACTTCACGCACTCGAATACTCCATGCGGCCAGTTGCTGAACCATGTCTTGGTTGAGGTGGGCTGGATTCTGAGTGGAAGCGCGAGGTGCATAACCGATACGGCATTCCACCTTGCCTCGGGTCAATTGGGCTGAGATGGCCTCACGCAAGGCGGATTCTTGCGAGCGCAGCTCATCCGGCATGCGCAACTGTAGATCAAGATAACGATGGTTGACGGCACGCAACTCAAGCGAGAGGGAGCCACTATCGAGTTCGGTGGAGGCGACGGCAAAGCCGGTCATGCTGTAGATCATCGGGACTCCAGAGGATAGGAAAAAACACGGGCTGAATGCCGCGCATTATATTACGATTGCACCCTGTCACCGCTGAACACAGCGACGCTGGCGACTAAATAATCAGGAAAACAATGAAGTTCGCTGTCCATCAGGCCAATCACATCGGCGGTCGCAAATACAACCAGGATCGGGTGGGTTACGCCTATACCAATGATGCCCTGTTGTTGGTGCTTGCCGACGGCATGGGCGGCCATCTGCATGGAGAGATCGCTGCGCAGATCGCGGTGTATACCTTTATGCGAGCATTCAGCCGTCTTGAACAGGGGCGTGCAAAAGAGCCTGAAGTGTTCTTGCGCGCCACCATGCGCGCGGGCCACGATGCGATCATCGACTATGCGCGCGAGAACCAATTAGGTGGTAATCCCGGAACGACTTGTGTGGTGGCGTTGGTGCAGGATGGCAAAGTGTGGTTCGCTCATGCGGGCGATTCGCGCTTCTATCTATTGCGTGGCAATGCGGTCGCGAATGTGACCAAAGACCATTCTGTGGTGCAGCAATGGGCGGACTGGGGAATCATCACCGAAGCGGAGATGAAGACCCATCCGGATCGCAATAAGATCACCAATTGCCTGGGCGGTGTGGAAGATATGTTCTATGTCGAAGTTTCGCCCAGCATGGAGGCAATGAGCGGCGATACTTTGCTGCTATGTAGTGATGGCTTTTGGAGTCCGTTGTTGCAGGAAGAGTTGGTGAAGCTTATTTATGCTCAACCGATCGGTGATCTGTTGGTCGAATTGGTCGAGGTCGCTGTGTTCCGTGAAGGAGCGCGTGCCGACAACACTACAGCCGTTGTCGCCCGTTTGGGCGATACCGAAAAAGAACACAGTTCTGAGACACCTGTATGTATCATCCTTGACGAGCGCCAAGCGCCTGCCTAAGTCGTTATTCCCTAGATTTCCCGCAATTTTTAAGAGGTATCACCATGCGTCCTAGTCAGCGTCAGCCCGATCAACTTCGTGCGATCCGTATTACCCGTCACTACACCAAACACGCCGAAGGCTCTGTACTCATCGAGTGCGGCGACACCAAAGTAATCTGTACTGCCAGCGTGGAAGAGCGCGTACCTCCACATAAAAAAGGCAGTGGTGAAGGTTGGGTGACGGCGGAATATGGCATGTTGCCGCGCTCCACTGGTGAACGCATGGGGCGTGAAGCAGCTAAAGGTAAGCAATCTGGGCGTACGCAAGAGATTCAGCGTTTGATCGGTCGTAGTCTGCGTGCAGTGGTTGACCTCGGTAAGTTGGGCGAACGTACCATCACGCTAGATTGCGACGTGATTCAAGCTGATGGCGGCACGCGTACGGCGAGTATCACGGGCGCCTTCGTTGCCTTGCACGATGCGGTGGCCAGCCTGATGAATAAAGGTCTGGTGAAAGAGAATCCGCTCAAAGATGGAATCGCCGCCATCTCGGTCGGTATCTATGAAGGCACGCCAGTACTCGATCTGGACTATGTCGAAGACTCCGCCTGCGACACCGATATGAATGTGGTGATGTTGGGCAACGGCAATTTCGTCGAAGTGCAAGGCACGGCGGAAGGTCATGCCTTCTCGCGCGCAGAGATGGACGTGTTGCTGGGGCTGGCACACAAAGGCATCACCGAATTGATTGCCATGCAACGCGAGGCGCTGAAGCAATGAAGAAGCTGGTCATCGCCTCCAACAATAAAGGCAAGCTGGCTGAATTTCAGACCATGCTCGCCCCGTTGGGTATTGAGGTGGTGACGCAGTCGCAACTTGGTATCTCGGAAGCAGAAGAGCCGCATATCACCTTCGTAGAGAACGCATTGGAAAAGGCACGCCACGCCAGCCGTGAAAGCGGCTTGCCTGCCTTGGCGGATGATTCCGGTATCTGTGTGGATGCGCTCAAGGGTATGCCGGGTGTGATATCCGCGCGTTTTTCTGGGATGCCACGTTCGGATGAGCGTAATAATCAAGCGTTGCTGGAAGCAATGAAGACGCACGACGACCGTCGTGCGCATTACTACTGCGTGTTGGTGTTGGTGCGTTGGGCAGGTGATGCGCAGCCCGTCATCGCCGAGGGTGAGTGGCATGGTGAGATTGCACGCGAGGCGCGCGGGGCTGGCGGTTTCGGTTATGACCCGTATTTCTGGTTGCCTGAGCTGGGCAAGATGAGTGCCGAGCTGACGCACGATGAGAAGCATGCCATCAGTCATCGTGGCAAAGCGATGAAAGTATTGTTAGAGAAGTTAAAGGCTCGCGGCATCGAATGACCTCGCATCAGTTGCAAGCAATCGGGCTGCGCTCCCGTGGCGTAGCCTTTCAAGCCTTACCTCCGCTGTCCTTATATATCCACATCCCCTGGTGCGTGCGCAAATGTCCCTATTGCGATTTTAATTCGCATGAGGCACGCAATGCCTTGCCGGAGAAGGAGTATGTGGCGGCATTGGTGCGCGATCTGGAGATGGCGTTGCCGCAAATCTGGGGGCGCAAAGTCTATACGGTGTTCTTCGGTGGCGGTACGCCCAGTTTGTTGAGTGGCGAGGCGGTGAGAGAGATCCTGCGCAATGTGCGCATGTTGTTGCCTTTGGATATGAATGCCGAGATCACGCTGGAGGCGAACCCCGGCACGGTGGAGGCGGATAAATTCGCGGCGTTCCGCGAGGCGGGGGTGAATCGCTTGTCGATGGGAATCCAGAGTTTCAATGACATGCACTTAAAAGCCTTGGGGCGTATCCACTCGGCAGATGAGGCGAGGCGCGCCATAGAGATCGCGCAACAGCACTTCGACAACATCAATCTCGACCTGATGTATGCACTGCCGACACAGACGTTGGATGAAGCATTGCTGGATGTGCAGTCTGCGTTGCGATACAAACCACAACATCTGTCCTGTTACCACCTGACGCTGGAGCCGAATACGCAATTCCATCACAACCCGCCTGTGTTGCCAGATGATGATGTGAGCGCCGAGATGCAACAGCGCATCGAAGAGTTGTTAGCTGCACAGGGCTATGAGCATTACGAGACCTCCGCCTTCGCGCAACCCAAGCGACGTGCCAAGCACAATCTCAATTACTGGCAGTTCGGTGACTACTTAGGTATTGGAGCGGGGGCGCACAGTAAACTGAGTTTTCCGGATAGGGTGCTACGCCAAGCGCGCTACAAACAGCCGCTGGCTTATATGCAACAGATTGCTACGGGTTCACCGATACAAGCTGAGAATGAAGTGGGGATCGATGCGCTGCCGTTCGAGTTCATAATGAATGCGCTACGTTTGAACGGGGGATTCGATAGCAGCTTGTTTGCGGAACGCACAAGTTTGACGTTGCTTTCTATTCAAAACGAGTTGTTGGAAGCGGAGAGGCGAGGATTGTTATCGCGCGACCATCAGCGCATCGCCCCGACCCTATTGGGGCAGCGCTTCTTGAATGACTTGCTGGAGCTATTTCTTACGGCGGAAGACTAGGTCCCAAACGCCGTGCCCTAGATTGAGGCCGCGTTTTTCGAACTTGGTGAGCGGGCGGTAGCTTGGGCGTGGTGCGTAATCGGTCGCCGTGTTCTCCAGCAAGGCCTCTGCATCAAATACTCGCAGCACTTGCTCAGCGTAATCCTGCCAATCGGTGGCGACATGGATGTATCCGCCGACTTTTATCTTCTTTACGAGTTGCGCGATGAAGGGCGACTGGATGAGGCGGCGCTTGTTGTGGCGTGCCTTGTGCCAAGGGTCGGGAAAGAAGATGTGCACTCCATCCAAGCTGGCATCAGCAATCATGTCGCGCAGAACTTCAACTGCATCGTGTTGCATGATGCGGATGTTCTCTAGATTTTCTGACTCGATCAGTTTGAGTAGGTTGCCGACGCCGGGTGTGTGAACTTCTAGCGCTAGATAATCAGTATCAGGATTGGCCTGAGCGATAGTCGCTGTGCTGTCCCCCATCCCGAAGCCAATCTCCAAAATTTTGGGCGCCGTGCGGCGGAAAGCCACATCGAGATCGAATGGATGGGCTGCATACGGGATGCCGCTGCGTGGCAGCAGAGTGTCGATGGCGCGTTGCTGTGCCACGGATACGCGGCCTTGACGCAATACGAAACTACGAATATGCCTAGTGCTGAGGTCTTCTGTGTCGCTCATTAGTTTCGTGCCGAAGAGATGATGCCAGTAGTGGGGGAGCTGGGGCTGGCGCTGTACAACTTCTTAGGCATACGTCCCGCGAGGAAGGCTTCACGTCCCGCTTCTACGCCCTTTTTCATCGCACTTGCCATCAGTACAGGATTTTGTGCGCCCGCGATGGCGGTGTTCATGAGTACGCCTGCACAGCCTAGCTCCATTGCGATCGCCGCATCCGAAGCTGTGCCCACGCCCGCATCCACGATGACGGGTACGCTCACTCTATTCATGATGAGTTGCAGATTCCACGGATTGAGGATACCCATGCCGGAACCAATGAGCGAGGCCAGCGGCATGATGGCGACGCAGCCGATGTCTTCCAGTTGCTTGGCGATGATAGGGTCGTCCGAGGTGTACACCATCACTTGGAATCCTTCGGCCACCAAGGTCTTTGCGGCGGCAATGGTCTCGATCACGTTGGGATACAGCGATTGCGGGTCGCCCAATACTTCCAACTTGACCAAGCTATGGCCATCCAGCAGTTCGCGCGCTAACCGTAATGTGCGCACCGCGTCTTCTGCTGTGTAGCAACCTGCGGTGTTGGGCAGATAGGTGAATTTCGAAGGCGGTACGGCATCAAGCAGATTGGGCTCGTTCGCGTTCTGGCCGAGGTTGGTGCGACGAATCGCCACGGTGACGATCTCGGTTCCGCTGGCATCCAATGCGGCGCGTGTCTCGGTGAAGTCTTTATATTTCCCAGTACCGACCAATAGTCGGGAAGAATAGCTCTTGCCTGCGATGATGAGTTTGTCGTTCATGGTTGCGTTCCTGATTGTTGTTCTAGCCGCCGCCTACCGCGACGACGACTTCCAGTTTGTCGCCATCTGCCAAGGACTGCGTAGTGAAGGTGCTGCGCGGCACGATGTCTCCGTTTCGCTCAAGGGCGATACGTTTGCCGGTCAGTCCCATCTCTTCAATGAGTGTGGTGACAGTGAGTTCTGTTTGGAATTGGCGCGATATGCCATTGATGCTGAGGGTGATCACTTTGCTCAAATGGTAGAACGGCAGCTTCCCAAGCTGCATACGAGGGTTCGATCCCCTTCACCCGCTCCATCTTCTTTCTTCTCCCGATAGTTAATCCGAATGCTTTTTGATTTAAATCAAAAAGCCCCGCAAAGATATTGCCTAGTATCTGCCACATTCCGGCCGCACCATCCCGACGGTTTTAGTTGGGTATGCTGGGGGTGGAACTAGTTTTGGCTTTACTTGTCGTCGAAGCACTGCGACAATTTGCCGCGCTTTAGGAATAGGTAGTAAAAGGGTGCGCCACGCATTCCAGTTCATCGGTGTGTTGGGCGCATTGGTTTTTTAACTTGCTCTGGGGAGGAGATTACTGTGGCAGCTACTCAAGCGACACCAGTAAAGTATGACATG
>VBWD01000088.1 GCA_006218055.1 Gallionellaceae bacterium | reverse complement strand
AACAATCTTTCCTTGACTCATTTTAAGATTCCCCGTCTAAATTAATTCTAAAATTCTTTGCTAACTAAAATCACTCTAACGCTGCTGCGCCGCCCACGATCTCGGAAATCTCTTTCGTGATCGCTGCCTGACGTGCTTTGTTGTAGACCAACTTGAGTTCGCTGATGACGCTCTTCGCATTGTCAGACGCTGCCTTCATCGCCACCATACGTGAGCTTTGCTCGGAAGCGATGTT
Organism: Gallionellaceae bacterium; assembly: GCA_006218055.1. Classification (GTDB taxonomy): domain Bacteria; phylum Pseudomonadota; class Gammaproteobacteria; order Burkholderiales; family Gallionellaceae; genus Sideroxyarcus. The sequence goes on along the minus strand of VBWD01000088.1, from coordinate 796 downwards.
CTCAACCACGGCCTGGTAGACCAAGGACTCGATGTAGCGAACGAACAATTCGTCGATGACTTTCTTGGCGTCCGGCTCGTAGATGTAATCCCAAGTCGCATCGCTGGTACCCAACTTCTCCCCTGTCAACGGCAACAGCTGCTCGACTCGAGGCTCTTGACGCATCGTATTGATGAAGTGGTTGTAGCTCAGATAGATCGCATCGATCTCACCTGCAACGTAGGCATCCAGCATCGCTTTAACGGTGCCGATCAGCTTCTCTACGTGTGGCGTATCGCCCAGACCAATCATGTGCGATTTCACTTTTGCGCCGATGCGGTTCATAAAGCCGAAGCCTTTGTTACCGATAGGGCAAACGAGCAATCCCTTGCCTTCACCTTCCCACGTCTTCATCTCGTTCACAGCCAAACGCAACAGGTTGGTGTTCAAACCACCACACCTTGCGCGTATTCTCTACGCTCTTGATCTTGGTGCGAATCTCTTTACTGCCGGCCATAAATCACCTCGCCTTAATAAGCTGCGCTAGCCTTGAACGATTCGATCGCTGCTACCAACAACTTTTCGTTGTCAGCTGACAGATCCTTTGTCGATTCGATCGCGTCCATCAATGCTTTGTTCTTGGAACCCAAGTGAGCATGCAGACCAGCTTCGAAAGCCAATACCTTAGGCACGGCCACGTCGTCGAAGTAACCCTTGTTGACAGCGAACAGTGTCGCAGCCATCTTGGAAACGGACAGAGGAGCGTATTGCAATTGCTTCATCAGTTCGGTCACGATCTTGCCGCGCTCAAGCTGTT
>VBWD01000018.1 GCA_006218055.1 Gallionellaceae bacterium | reverse complement strand
TCCGGCGTCAACGTGACTGTCGGTCTGCGCAAGAGCGGCGCTTCCTGGAAGAAGGTCGAGGCCGCTGGCATCAAGGTCGCGGAAGTGGCTGATGCAGTGAAGAACGCCGATGTCGTGATGATGTTGTTGCCTGACGAGAACATCCCTGATGTCTACAACAAAGACGTCGCACCAAACATGAAGGCAGGCGCCGCACTGGCCTTCGCACACGGCTTCAACGTGCACTACAACCAAGTTGTGCCGCGCGCTGACGTGGACGTGATCATGATCGCCCCTAAAGGCCCCGGCCACACCGTGCGTTCCGAATACCTCAAAGGCGGCGGCGTACCGACATTGATCGCTGTTTACCAAGATACGACAGGTAAAGCGAAAGACATCGCATTGTCCTACGCGGCTGCCAACGGCGGCACCAAGGGCGGCGTGATCGAGACCAACTTCCGCGAAGAGACAGAGACCGACTTGTTCGGCGAACAAGCTGTGTTGTGCGGTGGTGCGGTTGAACTGGTAAAGGCTGGCTTTGAGACTTTGACCGAAGCGGGTTACGCACCCGAGATGGCTTACTTCGAGTGCCTGCACGAACTGAAGCTGATCGTCGACCTGATGTACGAAGGCGGCATCGCCAACATGAACTATTCCATCTCCAACAATGCGGAATACGGCGAGTACGTCACCGGCCACCGCGTGATCGCTGATGAAGCACGTGCTGCAATGAAGGAATGCCTGAAGAACATCCAGAACGGTTCCTACGCCAAGCAGTTCATCTTGGAAGGTCGTACCAACTATCCGGAGATGACTGCGCGTCGTCGTTTGAATGCCGAGCATCCGATCGAAGTTGTGGGCGGACAGTTGCGCTCCATGATGCCTTGGATCGCCAAGAACAAACTGGTCGACCAATCCAAGAACTAAGCAATGTGAAGGGGACGGGGTTAAGGGGGAAGGATGAAACCTTCGCGCCCTAGGCTACTTTCCCCTTCTTTCGTACTACGTCAAAGTCACCATCGGTGATAAAGTGTCTTCAACGACTATCCTCTTGGCAAGCATCTGACCCTATGATCGAAACCAAACAGCGTGAACGAATGAACCTGCGCAGACGCAGCATCTACTTGCTGCCTAACCTGTTCACCACGGCTGCCTTGTTCGCTGGCTTCTATGCCATCGTGCAATCGATGAATGGTCGCTACGAGATCGCTGCTGTCGCGATCTTCATCGCGATGGTGTTGGATGGCTTGGATGGTCGCGTGGCACGTATGACGCATACGCAGAGCGAGTTCGGTGCGGAGTACGACAGCTTGTCCGACATGGTGTCGTTCGGTGTCGCTCCTTCCATCCTGATGTATGAATGGGCGTTCCGTGATCTGGGTAAATGGGGGTGGTTCGCCGCTTTCATCTACTGTGCGAGTGCGGCGTTGCGTTTGGCGCGCTTCAACACCAATATCGACGTGGTCGATAAACGCTATTTCCAAGGTTTGCCTAGCCCGGCTGCTGCCGCCTTGGTCGCTGGCTTCGTATGGGTGATGTTGGACAACCGTTTCACAGGTTATGAGTTACGTTGGTATGCCGCTGCGGTAACGGTGTTTGCGGGTTTGAGCATGGTCAGCAGCCTCAAGTACTACAGCTTCAAGTCCATCAACATGCGCAAGAGTGTGCCGTTCATCGTCATCTTCTTGTTCGCGCTGTTCTTCATCTTGGTGTCAGTTGATCCTCCATTGCACCTGTTCTTGCTTTTCCTAGGGTACTGCTTGTCCGGCTACGTGATGGCGTTACTGGATCTGCGTAAGCCGAAATTAACTCCGCCGCCGCAAACTTAAGTACGCACCCATAGCGTTTCGTTTTCTCCCGCGGCACGGTTCAGTGCGCGGCACAACACGAATAGCAGATCCGATAGTCGATTCAGATATCGTCCACCGTCATTACTCGCGATCGCGCTGTGTGCGAGATGGCAATGGTCACGTTCCGCACGTCGCGCCACACTACGGGCGACATGGCATAACGCTGCCGCACGTCCACCACCCGGCAAGATGAATTCTTTGAGCGGCGGGAGGTTGGCGTTGTAGTGCGCGATGGCGTCATCCAGTCGCAGCAGCTTCTCTTGCGCGAATTCCGTGCCGGGTAGAGCCAAAGTCGAGCCCAGATCGAACAGGTCATTCTGGATGCGCAGGAGCTCTTCGCGGATATCTTGCGGCAAGGGTTCGGCGAGTAATACGCCGAGATGGCTGTTGAGTTCATCCACACTGCCCAACGCATTGATGCGCGCGCTGTCTTTGTCGAGACGTGTGCCATCTGCCAGTCCTGTGGTGCCATCGTCCCCCGTGCGTGTCACGATGCTACTCAAGCGGTTCGCCATCACTGTTTCTCCAAGCAGCCGATATAGATCGCGGCATCGGGGGCGGTCTTGTTGCGTTGTGCCTGCCAGATCATCTCGCCCAAGCAATCCATCATCGCGTGTTGTGCCTCATGCTCGGACTCATATTTTTGCGTCAGTCGAGTGAACTGCTGTCGGATGCCGTGCGGCTGGCCAATAGAGATCTGTTCCTCGATGGTGAGATGCATCATCAAGTGCAGGAAGGGATTCACCACGGAGCCATCAGCTGCGAAATCTTTGTCTTGGTTCTTTTCGGGGGCGTTGAATATCGCGTGGTACTCGGGGTGTTTGTCGATAAGCTGTGCGGTCAAATCTTCCAAGGGTGACAGCAACTCTTTGGCGCAGCGTTTGCGCCAAGATTCGAACAGGAAAAGACGCGCTTCGTCGCGGGTAGGGTTGAACATCACAATACCTTCTCTTTGTATTCGCACAAATCTTGAATGATGCACTCACCACACTTCGGTTTGCGTGCCACACAGGTGTAGCGTCCGTGCAGGATGAGCCAATGGTGCGCATCGAGTTTGAATTCATCCGGCACGAACTTCAATAGTTTCTTTTCGACTTCCACCACATCTTTGCCGGGCGCTAAGCCGATACGGTTGCTGATGCGGAAGATGTGGGTGTCGACGGCGATAGTCGCTTGGCCGAAGGCGGTGTTGAGGATGACGTTGGCAGTCTTGCGCCCTACGCCTGGCAAGGCCTCCAGCGCTTCACGCGTCTGCGGTACTTCACCGCTGTGCTGCTCCAGCAGGATGCGACACATCTGGATGATGTGCTTGCTCTTGGTCTGGTACAGGCCGATGCGTTGCACGTATCCGCGAAACTCATCTTCACCCAGGTCGAAGATCTTTTGCGGCGTATTGGCGACAGGGAATAGTTCGCGTGTGGCGAGGTTGACGCTCTTGTCGGTGGCTTGTGCGGAGAGGATCACGGCGACCAGCAATTCGAATGGTGATGAATGTTCCAGCTCGGTGGTGGGGTGGGGATTCGCTGCTTGCAGGCGCAAAAATATCTCGCGCCGTTTCGCCGCATTCATCCTTGCACAGCCCCGCCAGCCACCGGCACGGATGCTGGTTTGTTGCGCGCCTTGGCTTCCGCGCGCAAGTTCAGCCAGTTCTTGCCGGCGATGAGTAATCCGAGTCCGATGAACGCGCCGGGCGGCAGGATGGCGAGCAGGAAACCTTTGTAGTCAGGGATGACATGTAACACCCAACCTTGAGCCATATCGCCAAGGGCCAAGTCGATGCCGGAGAATAAGGTACCTTTGCCGATGACTTCACGGAACGCACCCAATACGCCCAATACAGCGGTCAGTCCCAATCCCATGGAGAAGCCGTCCCATGCGGAGGACATCGCACCGTTCTTGGAGGCGAAGGCTTCGACACGTGCCAACACGATGCAGTTGGTGACGATGAGCGGGATGAAGATGCCGAGCACGACGTAGAGGCCGTACATATAAGCGTTCATCAGGTATTGCACCACGGTGACCAATACCGCGATGATGAGGATGAACACAGGGATACGGATCTCGTTGGGGACGTAGTTGCGGATGGGCGCGATGGAGGCACCGCTCAACGCCATCACGACAGCAGTAGCGAGACCCAAGCTCACACCGTTCACCACCGAACTACTGACAGCCAGAAGAGGACACAGGCCGAGCAGTTGCACCACGCCCGGATTTTGCTTCCACATACCGTTGTGGAAGATGTCGCGAAATTCTTGGAGAGTCATTTGCGTTTCTCCTTCTTGACGGGTTCATTCACTGCGAACAGTTGCTCACGGTTCTCGGCGTAGTAGATGAGGGCCTTATTCACCGCTTTCACGATGGCGCGTGGCGTGATGGTTGCGCCCGCCATGTATTCGAATTGGCCGTTATCCTTCTTTACCTTCCAATCATCATCCTTGTACACCTCGCGCGATTTGCCGTCGAACCCTTTGATCCAAGGGTCTTTGGGTAGCTCGATGTAATCGCCCAGACCGGGTGTTTCTTTGTGTGTCACCACGCGCACACCAGCTAGTTCACCATTGGCGCGCACAGCGAGGATGAGTGCGATCTTGCCGCTGTAACCATCGGGCGCGATGGACTCCAGCACCACAGCGGCAGGCTCACCTTTTAGGCGTGCACGGTAGGCGATGGTGACGTCTTCCGTGCCCAACAAGGGGCTTGGCGCCACGTTGAGCTTGTCTTGGATGACATCGTTATCGAACAGCGCAGGCGGCACGATCTGTGTGATGAGTTTCATCTTTTCGGCTTCTTCGCTCTTCACGATGGCGTCGTGCGTCATGAAAAAGACGGAAGCGAGGATAGCTGTGCCAATGATGGCGAAGAAGATCAGATTTGCTGCCGTTTGCAGGGTGGAGCGGGCGATGCGCTTCATTTGCCAGCTCCTTTCTTGCCGAACACCTTGGGTTGTGTATAAGCATCGATGAGTGGCACGCAGATGTTCATCAATAATGTAGCGAATGCCATGCCATCGGGGAAGCCGCCGAACACACGGATGAGATAGGTGAGGATGCCCGCACCGACCGCGAAGATTATCTTGCCTTTGGCGGTGGTCGGCGAGGTGACGGGGTCGGTGAGGATGAAGAACGCGCCGATCATAGCCGCGCCGGAGAACCAGTGGAACAGCGGCGTGACGTAATGTTGCGGATCAACCAAGTGGAATACGCCTGCGGTGGCGAATAGTGCAGCAAGATAAGCCACAGGCAAATGCCAAGAGATGATGCGTGTGAAAATCAGGTAGAGGCCGCCGATAGCGAAGCCGATGGCGACCATCTCGCTGCCTTTGCCCGCGAGGCGGCCGTAGATGGGCATGTCGCGAATATCGCTGACAGATAGGCCCAGATGCAGTTGTGTCTTCAGGGTGTCCAGCGCCGTGGCCATGGTGATCGCATCCAGCGTCAGATGACTGGGCAGCACACCATTGAAGATGTAGTTCAGTTGTTCGACGAATGACAGCTCGACCCCACCCAATGCGTGTGGTGTCAACCAGTGCGTCATGTGCACGGGAAAGGAGATGATGAGCACGGCATAGCCGATCATCGCCGGGTTGAACGGGTTGCTGCCGAGGCCGCCGTAGAGGTGCTTGGAGACGGCGATGGCGAAAGCAGTGCCGACCACCACCAACCACCAAGGTGCCAGTGGCGGGATGGATAGCGCCAACAGCCAAGCGGTGAGCAACGCCGTGTTGTCCGAGATGAACGGTTTGATTGGGCGGCTACGCAATTTGAGCATCACCGCTTCAGTGGCAAGGGCGGTGATGGACGCGAGCGTGATAGACACCAAGATGGCGGGGCCGAAATACCACACATACAAAGCGATGCCGGGGATGAGCGCAAGCAATACGCGCAGCATGATCTGGCTGACGCTGCTGGGTTGTGCGATAAAGGGTGAGCTCAACATTTTCTATTCCTCAATGGGATTTTGGAGGCTCGTCGTCTGCGCCCGCATCGGCTGCCATCTCACGTATCTTGGCGCGGCGCGCTTCGATGGCGGCGATTTCGGCTGACTGCCCGGGTGTGAGCGTCTCGGTGTTTTGCGGGTGAGCGACTGCCGCTTGTGCTTTTGCGCGCGCTAGAGCTTCTTCGATGAGTCTTTGCTGCGTGTCATCAGGCGTTGCAGCAGCTTGTGCAGCTTTAGCCGCGGCCTCGCGTTCCTTCTGTGCCAGTTTCTCCGCCTTTTCCTGTTTGTCGCGCTCGATGCGCAGTTGGCGATATTCGTGGCGTTCACGCGCAAGGTCTGCCGCCTTCTTGTCGCGTTCGCGCTCGTGGATCTCGCTCTTGGCGTAGCGGTAATACTGCACCAGCGGGATATTGCTCGGGCAAACATAGGCGCAGGCGCCGCACTCGATACAGTCGAATAGATGGAACTCCTGTGTCTTGCCAAAGTTGTTCGCTTTGGCGAACCAGTACAGGTCTTGCGGTTGCAACTCTGCGGGGCATACATCGGTGCAACGTGTGCAGCGGATACACGGCAAGGCAGGCGGTTGCGGCGGGAATAGTTTGGGCGACGACTCGATGATGCAGTTGGTCGCTTTGGTGATGCCTACCGTACCCGCGGGTAGGTCCACACCCATCATCGGGCCGCCCATAATGTGGCGGTCGGTGTCAGGCTTGCTTCCTGCGAGCGCCACCAACTCATCCAATGGCGTGCCGATCAGCACGTCGAAGTTCTGCGCATCGCTCACATTGCCGGTGACGGTGACGATGCGTGACAGCAATGGCTCTCCGTGAGCCAGCGCGCGCCAAACGGTGTAGGCCGTGGCGACGTTGAAACATTGCACACCCATCTCGGTGGAGCGCACACCCGCGGCGACTTCGATGCCAGTGAGGATGCGGATGAGCTGTTTCGCACCGCCGCTTGGATACATGGTGGGGACGGACAGCACTTCCATCTTGTCATGCTTGTCTTGTCCGACAGCAAGCTGCATCGCGGCGATGGCTTCCGGTTTGTTGTCTTCGATGCCAATGAGAACTTCCTCGGCATGCAGCAGTTCGCGCAAGATGCCTGCGCCACGCAGGATGTCGGTTGCACGTTCGCGCATCAACATGTCATCGCAGGTGATATAGGGTTCGCACTCGGCGCCGTTGATGACCAAGGTCTTGATCTTGTGGTGATGCGCATCGGTCTTCAGGTCGCTGGGGAACACCGCACCGCCCAAGCCAACCACGCCGGCCTTGCGCAATAGGTGGCGCAATTCGGAATGCGATGTCTGTTTGGTGTCTACACCTCCGTGCGCTATCCATTCATCCTTGCCATCCGGGATGAGGGTGACGCACAGATCGGGCAGGCCGGAGTGATGCGCGACCAGTTGCATATCGATGGCACTTACTGTGCCGGAGGTGGAGGCATGCACTGCGCTGGAAAGCTTGCCCTCGGGCCGGCCTATCTTTTGCCCTTTGAGCACGCGCTCACCCACCTGCACGATGGGGACGGCGCGGTTGCCGACGTGTTGGCTCAAAGGAATGACCAACTTGGAGGGCAGAGGTGTTTGTGCGATGGGTGTGCGCGTCGACTCATCTTTGTGAGTGGGCGGATGCACGCCGCCGTGGAAAGCGAAGAGAGTCCTCATGCGGCCACCTTGATAGGGATGATCACAGGGTGGCGCCATTTCCAATTGGTGATGTTCTCGCCAATGGATTCCATAGTGATGCAATCGACGGGGCAGGGCGGCAGACACAGCTCGCAGCCTGTGCATTCGGAAGCGATGATGGTGTGCATCTGTTTGGCCGCACCTGCGATGGCGTCAACGGGGCAGGCTTGGATGCACAGCGTGCAACCGATGCAGGTCTGCTCGTCGATGAAAGCGACCGCTTTGCCTTTGGGCGCAGCGCCTTCGCCAAAGGGTTGAAATTCGACGCCGAGCAGGTCAGCCAGTTTCTGGATACCTTCTTCGCCACCGGGCGGACATTTGTTGATGCCGATCTCGCCCTTGGCGATGGCCTCGGCGTAAGGTTTGCAACCTGGGTAGCCGCACTGGCCGCATTGAGTCTGGGGCAGCACGGCATCGATCTTTTCAACCAGCGGATTGCCTTCGACTTTGAATTTGATGGAGGAGTAGCCCAATACTGCGCCGAGCAGCAAAGAGATGCCGATCATCACCCACAACGCAGAGATCATTTCACCAGACCCGAGAATCCCATGAACGACAGACTCATCAAGCCAGCGGTGACCATCGCGATGGCCGTTCCCTTGAAGATAACCGGCACGTCTGCACCTTCCAGACGCTCGCGGATGCCCGCGAACAACACCATCACCAGCGTGAAGCCAACGGCGCCGCCGAAACCAAACAGCAAGGACTCCATGAAGTCATGCTTGGCCTGCACGTTGAGCAGCGGGATGCCGAGAACCGCGCAGTTGGTGGTGATGAGCGGTAGATAGATGCCCAACACCTGATACAGGTCGGGGCTGGTCTTTTTGATCGCCATCTCGGTGAATTGAACGATGCCGGCGATGACCACGATGAACGATAGCGTGGTGAGGTAGGCTAGCTCTGGCCCGAGCAGGTAATGCTGGATCAGATAGCTGGCACCGGAACCCAGTGTTAGCACGAACGTTGTGGCCGCACCCATGCCGAGAGCGGTCTCCAGTTTTCTGGAAACGCCCATGAACGGACACAGGCCAAGGATCTTGACCATGACGATGTTGTTCACGAACACCGTGCCAACCAGAATCAATAGGTATTCAGACATTTAAAAACTTGCCGATTTTTTGAGCGGAAATAGGCGCGGATTATGCGCTCGATTGGGGCGTGCTTCAAGCAAGGCAGGATTATAAGGATATAACCTGACAGGCACGTTCCAGGCTGACGGCATGGAGCAGAGCTTGTATTGCGCTGAGCGAAAGGAGGTCTTGTCGATTGCGCTGATAACACCCCAAAATACAGCCAAGGAAACAGCCCCCCCTATGTCCGCTGATCGTTAGGGCTTAAACCGTTCTGATCGCCCCTGCTGCTTCGGTAACAAGGGATTGCCCACGATAGATGAGCCCGCTGTAGATTTGTACCAAGGATGCGCCCGCTTGCATCTTCTCGACAGCATCTGCGCCGCTCGATATACCGCCTACGCCGATGATGGGGAGTGCGCCTCCTAACTCGGTAGACAGTGCGCGAATGACCTCGGTTGATTTAGCTTTCACCGGCGCACCGCTCAATCCGCCCGTTTCATTTCCGTGTACCAGTCCTTCCACACCTTCGCGCGACAAGGTGGTGTTGGTTGCGATCACGCCGTCGATGCGATGTTTGATCAGAAGTGTAGCGATCTGCTTGATCTGTTCGGCATCCAGATCTGGCGCGATCTTCAACGTCAGAGGAACGTATTTTTCATATTGCTGCGCCAACTTCCCCTGTTCTGATTTGAGTTGTGTGAGTAATGCATCCAGCTCGTCACCGCCCTGCAATTGGCGCAGATTCTTGGTGTTGGGCGAGGATATGTTCACCGTCACATAGCTGGCGTGTGCATACACCTTGCGCAAGCAGATGAGGTAGTCATCCGCCGCTTTTTCGATGGGCGTGTCGGCGTTCTTGCCGATGTTGATACCCAGCACCCCCTTGAAGTTCGCACGCTCCACATTCGCTACCAGTGCATCCACGCCGTGGTTGTTGAATCCCATGCGGTTGATGATCGCCTTCGCTTCGGGCAGACGGAACAGGCGCGGACGCGGGTTGCCCGGTTGCGGACGAGGGGTGATGGTGCCGATCTCGATGAAACCAAAACCCAGTGCGGCAAGGCCGTTGATGCAATCACCATTCTTGTCTAGGCCTGCGGCCAGTCCGACCGGATTGGGGAAGTTCAACCCCATCACATTGCGAACATCATCTTGCGGCTTAGGGATCAAGCGCGAAAGTCCGAGGCAGTGAGCTGTATTCAATGAGGTCAATGTGGCATCGTGTGCCGTTTCTGGATCGAGCGTGAAAAGGGCGGGGCGGAGCAGATTGTATGGATTCATTTTTTGACCACGACAGGGATAGGGAAAGATTTTTTCTTGAACACCTCGGCGCGCGTCTTACCGCGCCAAGCTTCGGCGATGACATCGCCGAGTTGCAGGCAGGTCAGGCCGAAGAGGGCAAAGCCGAGTTGTACGAAGGATAGACCGGGTATGTGTTGCAGCTCGCCACCGCTGAGCAAGAATGCGCCCAGTGCGAGATTGCCGATGATGATACCGGCAAGTGCGGTGCATGCCACGCGTCCCCAGTCGCCATGCGGGACGCCAGCTAGGATGGTGCTCTCACCCCACAACATTTGCAGGACGAACAAGAGGAACAAGGGCGCGAACCACAGCATGCCCGTGATGTAAGTTGGCCACGCGGTGCAACTCATCAGCAACAGCAGCACCCATGCGAGGAGAACAAAAGTGGCAGTGTCATTGCGCGGTACTGGCAAGGTGTGAAGATGCGCAAAGCGTTTGAGCAGGCTGGGGAACGAGCCCAGCCATGCGCGCGTCAGCAATACGGCTGGTGTGAGTATGGCGAACACTAGCGTTAACAGTACAGCGCTGACGAGGTCGAACTCGGCGAATGACAGCCAAGTCGCAACATAGTGATTGAGATAAAGCAGCAACCAACCCAACACGCTACCTGCCAGTGCCATCGCGGAAAAATAATTCCGCTGCACGGTGAGGGGCGTGTTGCCACTGCGTGCGGCAAGCATGCGGTTGGCTAACCACAGCAAAGCCAGCAACGTCAGTATCACGACGATGAGCGGGGAGCTGTTGGCATGAAGGTCGGTGGTCGTATCTAGTTCACTCCAGTCGCCGCCGCTCAAGAGCAGTCCTGCAAAAGGCAATAGCAATAGGGCGCTGACGAATAGGGCGAGGCGAGTCTTCATTCATTGCTTTCTTTTGGGGTGTTGATGGATTGCCAGATATCATCTTGCAATCCTTGCAAGGGGTGGAATTTTGCTTTGTAGGCCATCTTCTGGGAGTCCCTTATCCAGTAGCCTAAGTATAGATAGGGTAGGCCGAGTTTACGACACAGCTCGATCTGCCACAGCACATTGAAAGTGCCGAAACTGGCGTTTGCGATGTCTGAGTCGAAGAACGTATAGACGGCGGATAGGCCATCTGCCAGTACGTCGATGATACTCACCATGCGCAATGTGTCAGCCTCACGGAACTCCACAAGCAATGAGTCCACATGGCTCTGTAGCAGAAAGTTGCGGTACTGCTCGGGTCCGTCGTCCTTCATTCCGCCTTCGGCATGCCTAGTCTGCTGATAGCGTTGGTACAACTCAAAATATTCAGGTTTGTCTTGCAAGGCAAGGATGTCGATTTGTAGGTCGTGGTGACGCTTCCAACTTCTGCGTTGCGAGCGTGAAGGGTGGAAGTCTGCCGCCACCACACGCGCTGGTATGCATTGACGACAAGTATCGCATCGAGGGCGATAGGTGAACGTGCCACTACGGCGAAAGCCGTGGCGCACCAACTCCGAATAGATAGGGGTGGAGATGAGGAACGCCGGTGTTGCGACTTGTGAACGCGCCTCCATATCAGGCAAATAACTGCACGGGTAGGGCGCAGTCAGATAGAGCTGGATGGAGGAGAGCGGGATGTCGTTCAATAAACTCATCAGAACAAGTCGGTGTCGAATTGGAAATGCTTCACGGGTTCGCAGTTTATCAAGTCTTGCAGGCGGGCGATGAATTCTGCACGGGGTATTTCGTGAGCGCCCAAAGAAGCGAGATGCGATGTGTACATCTGACAGTCGATCATGCCGAAGCCCCAGCGTTCGAGTTGTCTTGTCATGTGAGCGAAGGCGATCTTTGAGCCATCTGTGCGCCGACTGAACATCGATTCGCCGAAGAACATCTTGCCGATGGCGACACCGTAGAGTCCGCCAACTAATTCGCCCTTCATCCATATTTCAATCGAATGGGCACAGCCGAGGCGGTGCAACTCTAAATAGGCGTCAATCATATCTTCTACGATCCACGTGCCACTCTCACCCTTGCGTGGAGCGGCGCATGAACGCATGACTTGTTCGAATGCATAGTCTGTGCGCACCTCAAATTCGAGTTTCTTTATGGTTTTTCTCAACGAAGCTGTTAGTTTGAAGTCGGTGGGAAATAGAACCATTCGTGGATCGGGGCTCCACCACAAGATGGGGTCGCCTGGGCTGAACCAAGGAAAGATGCCGTTGCGGTAAGCATCCAACAATCGCCCGGCAGACAGGTCTCCTCCTGCGGCCAGTAAACCATTGGGCTGGGCAAGCGCCTGTGACGCGGGCGGGAATCGACAATCACGACCAAGAATGGGAATCATGTCTCAGATGGAGGTCGGAAGCGACAGGAGGGCATCTCGCCGTCCCCGGTTCGTCAATGGGCGTCCAAGTTTCGACGGACGCAAGACGGCGCGCCCCTCTAGACTTAGGCGCAACGGGATTGTTATAGTTGGCATAAACATTGCCGAACAGCGTTAATATAGCCAAGCGATGATGGTTCGGTTGTTGGGTGGAGTTATGGGCGTAATATTACGCCCGACAGAGCGTTAATGCGCGGGGAGACAGTAGTGTCACTAGGACTGTTTGGAAAAAAATCGGATCACCCCTTGGCAGACCTAAAAACTGCCCAGCAGTTGTTGGATGACATTCCCAAGACTGACTCGCTCAAGGCATTGCAAGAACTCAGTGAATGGATAGAGTCGATACGCGAGCAAGCCAACGACTTTAAGCTCGACCACCAATGGGCAGTGCTACGCATGTTTGATCAAGCCGCGCAATCCCACGTACGCAAGCTGCTGCATGATTATTTCACGTTGCAAGCCCTCTCCAAGTTTCAAGAGAATCGCTTGTGGATCCTGTTGGACGCTTTCTATACCCAATCCGAGTTGTGCCATCACGATGTTTTCACGCGTTACCGTGAAGGCGCTAAAGGCGCTTCCGCTGTCAAGCCGGACTTGCCCTTGATGTGCGCACGGTGTATCGCCGCGAACACGGGGCGTCTCAAGATGGCTGCCGCTCGTTATGCAATCGTCGATCCCGCTCTGTGGAGGCACGTTGCCGCCTTCTATAGTTATGCCGAGTCCCAAGGTGTCCAGTTGGAAGCGGTGACGATGTACCCTGGAGTGAACACCTCTGTGGCACAAGAGTTTGCGGTGCTGAGCACTTGGTTTGGCTCCACTGCGGGCACGATGATTCCCCTGCATGCGCACCTCACCGAGCGCCTGTTCTCCTACTTGGGGAAGGGATTGCAGATAACTAGCTCGTATAGCGGTATCGGCCTCTTTGCTTTTGATATGGCGCAACCTACGCCACCGATGCGCGCGACTGCTGACGCGACTATTCATCCTGCGTTGCGTTTCATCGAAGCCGAGGGGGTGCGTCAACAATTGGACAGCCTCATCAAGACATTGGAAAAGGGCATCATTCCCGACTCACTTAATCTATATGGCGCGCGACTCGAAGCGGAGTTGGTGAGAGAGGTCGCCAACTCATTGATGCAGAGTCTCACCCTTCCGCCACCCACACGGCGTAACCCGCGCCGTCAGATCAAGGTGAATCTGAAGGTTGCCAATGGTTTCTTCAAAATGCTGGAGCAGACCGATGTCGGTTTGAATTTCGGTGCGGATGAGAGTGACACCTGGGAGATCGAAGATATCAGTGCCACGGGTTTTCGCAGTGTCGTGCCTCTGGCGCGCGTTGAAGCCATCAAGATCGGCACGTTGGTGGGAAGCCGGCCTGAGAGCGTCTCCCACTGGGGGGCGGGCGTAGTTCGCCGCTTGAGTCGAGATGCGCAGAACAACTTGCATATCGGCGTCGAGGTGTTGAGTTCTCGTTCTTTATTTGAACCGCCCAACTGACACCAGCGGCGAAGCGTGGTTGCTGATGAAGGTCGAGACCTTCGCCAACAACCGTAGTCTGGTGATGCAGCTTGATGACAAGGAGTATCTGTTGTTGCCGTTGGCGCTAGTCGAGCGCGGAGAAGATTACGATCTCGCGCGCTATCGCATGATGGAGCAGGACGCGGGTGAGGATGAGTAAGGTTGCGCCAGTCCAATCTTACATCTTGGCTTTAAGCCACAGCGTTATCGCTTCAACTTCTTCCATACACACGGTATGCGGCATCGCATATTCGCGCCACTCCACGCCATAACCCAGCGCTGACAGCTTCTCCTGGGATGCCTTGCCCAAGGCATAAGGTACGACAGGGTCGCTGCGCCCATGCGCCATGAAGATGGGGGTGGAAGAAGTTGCAGGATGCGCTTCGTCTTGCACTGTGTCGGCCAAAGGGAGGTAGGTCGATAATGCGAGAACGCCACCCAATCGCTCGCTAGATCGTAAGCCGCAATGCAATGCGATTGCCCCGCCTTGAGAGAACCCCGCCAAGAAGATATGGGATGGCACGATGCCTGCCGCGATTTCTTGCGCGATGAGCGCTTCCACGGCGAGTTGCGATTCGCGAATGCCCGCGGCATCCTGCGCTTCGCTGATGATGTCGCTACGGATGTCGTACCACGCAGGCATGATGAATCCGCCATTGATGGTCACAGGTCGCTTGGGTGCATGCGGGAAGATGTAGCGTACTGCGTGTGGTAACTCTATCTCGTCCACGATGGGGACAAAGTCGGAGCCGTTAGCGCCCAAGCCATGCAGCCAGATGATGCTGTAAGACGGGTCCTTCCCTGTTTGCAGGGTGATGTGCGGCAAAACCGGACTCATGGTTGCGGGATGATTTCTCTCAACACTTGGAATATCTCACGGTAATTCTTTGGCGGGGCGGTACGGACACGGCAGGGCATAGCCCTCAGGTGCGGGGAGTGCCGCCAAGCCGCCCGAACGCGAATCGTGGAAGTCATGGTTGCGGAATGATGTCGCGTAACACTTGGAATATCTCGCGATAATTCTTTGGCGGCTTCAGCAACTCTTTTTCTTTTTTAGCATTGCGAATCAAGGTGCGCAGGTGTTGTGCATCCGCTTCTGGATAGGCGGCCAGCAACTCGGTCAGCGCGTCATCGTCGTCAATCAAGCGGTCACGCCATTGCTCGACTTGGTGCAACCAAGCGGTATGTTGGCGCGATGTGCCACTCCAGGCCTCCATCTTGGCAAGGATGGGGGCGGTGTCTATATCGCGCATCAGGCGCCCGATGTAGAGCATTTGACGTTTGATGGCGCCGAATTTGGTGATGCGTTTGTATTCGGCGCAGGCTTCCATCATGTTCTCGGGGAGGTCCAATTGGCGCAGTTTATCTCTAGGCAAGTTGGCGATCACCTCGCCTAATTCTTGCAGTTCGATCATCTGTTTCTTGATCTTGGTCTTGCTGGGGGGCAACTCTTCCAAGTCGTCTTCGTGTTGTTGGCGCGGTCTCATCATCTATTCTGGAATAACAAAGGATGTTGTTATGATAGCGCCCCTGCAGGATTCTTCTGGCCAAATTTATGCATCCCTCCGCAAAATCATCTCCATCGAAGCCGCCCAACCTGACTCAATTGGCCGCAGACATCGTCGCTTACGCCAAGAAACAGGGCGCATCCGCCAGTGCTTGTGATGTCTCGGAAGGCTTGGGCAAGACCATCAGCGTGCGTCAAGGTGAGGTCGAGACCATCGAGTACAACCGTGACAAGGGGCTGAGCGTCACCGTGTTTCTGGGGCAAAAGCGCGGCAATGCCAGTACCTCTGACTTTTCACCTCAGGCTGTACACGACACGGTGGATGCGGCCTTGAATATCGCTCGTTTCACCGCCGAAGATGATTGCGCCGGTTTGCCAGAGAAAAGCATGCTGGCGACGCGTTTCCCCGATCTCGATCTGTATCACCCGTGGCAGCTGAGTGTCGAACAGGCGATCGAGTTGGCCTGTGAATGCGAAGAGGCCGCATTCAAAACAGACAAGCGCATCGTCAATTCCGAAGGGGCGAGCGTCAATGTGAATGAGTCCAACTTCATTCATGCCAACAGCCTGGGATTCATCGGCGGCTATCCTGCTTCGCGTCACAGCGTCAGTTGCTCCGTCATCGGCGGCAAGGGCGATGGGATGCAACGTGACTATTGGTACAGCGTGGCGCGCGATGCGAAAGAGATATTGCGTGTCGACGAGATCGGCCGTATCGCTGCCGAACGTACCGTACGCCGCCTGAAGGCGCGCAAACTTCAGACTACGAATTGCCCAGTGCTGTTCGAAGCGCCTATCGCTGCCAGCCTATTTGGTCACTTTGTGGGTGCGGTCAGTGGCGGCAGTCTGTACCGCAAGTCCTCCTTCTTGATGGATCAGCTGGATAAGCAGGTGTTCTCCGACATCGTGCGCATCGAGGACATACCCGATATTCCGCGCGGCCTGGCTAGTAGTGTCTTTGATGATGAAGGTGTGCGTGCGCAACGCCGCACTATTGTTGAAAACGGTATGTTGCGCGGATATTTTCTGGGTAGCTACAGCGGGCGCAAATTGGGGATGCCGACCACAGGCAATGCGGGCGGCACACACAACCTGATCATGTGTCACGGTGATTTGAATTTCGCTGGGTTGCTACATAAGATGCAGCGCGGATTGGTGGTCACCGAATTGTTGGGGCACGGCGTCAATCCGGTCACGGGGGATTATTCGCGTGGCGCGGCAGGGTTCTGGGTCGAGCACGGCGAGATACAATTTCCCGTTGAAGAGATCACCATCGCGGGCAATCTGAAAGAGATGTACAAGAACATCGTTGCGCTAGGAAACGATGTGTTGACTCAGGGTTCGCGTCAATGCGGGTCCGTACTGATAGAGCGGATGTCCATCGCCGGAAGTTGAGTGATAGTAAGAGGGGAAATTATGAAAGTCGCTGCACTGCTGTTTTGTTTATTGTTCAGTCCGTTCGTCTATGCCGAGGAGCCGGTCAAGCCCGCCTCGGATCTTGTCTACCAAGTAAAGTCGGGTGATACATTGGGTAAACTGGCCAACGAATTGTTGGATAACGCCAAACGATGGAGAGATGTGGCGAGATACAACCAGCTTCCTGATGCCAATCGCATCGAGCCGGGTCAGATGCTTCGCATCCAACAGCCTTGGCTGAGATCGAAGGCAGGCATGCTGAAGGTCGAGGCGGTGACCGGTTTGGCCAAGGCGGGCGGCAAAGAGATCAAGGTGGGCGACGAGTTGAGCCAGGGCGCACAGATCGAGACTACGGCATCAAGCGCCCTACGTTTGCGTCTGCCCGACGGTTCGCTATTGAACATGATGGAAAGCAGCCAGCTTCAGGTTGAGAAGCTCGAACAAAGACAGGGCGATGCGTTCTTTTCTTTGTTTCGCTTATTGACGGGGCAAGTCGAGACATTCAAGAAAAAATATCCAGAGGGGATGTCTGATCTGGCGATACGTGCCAAGACGGCGACCCTTGGTGTGCGCGGAACGCATTTCCGGATGCGCGAAGAAGGTGGTCGCGCCTATGCCGAGATCGAGCAGGGCTTGGTCAGTTACGATGCACAAAAGACGCCTATGGTGCTCGCGTTGGCAGGTGGGCAAGGCTCGGTTGCCGATGGTGAATATGCCGCCGAGGTTGTCAACTTGCTACCCCCACCCACCTTCCCGTCCCTGCCGAACGAATTCGATACGCCCTACATCCAGTGGACGATGCCCGAGCTGGAAGGTGCGACAGGATTCTTTGGCGAGTTGGCACGTGATGAGGAATTCTCTGATCATTTGGTGTCCGTGCGGGCCAGCAAGCGCAAGATATTTCTGAGGGATTTGCCGAATGGTCGTTATTGGTTGCGCCTGCGCGCAGTTGACGGCCGGGGTTTGCAGGGCATGGAAGGAAAAGTTTCGTTCGCGGTCAATGTGCCGCCGCGTAAATTCGCCATGACCAAGGTCTATGTCACTGGCACGGGAGTGCAGCTGCGCTGGGTCGGACGTAAAGAAGGCGGTGGTTACCAAGTACAGGTCGCTGACAACCTGCAATTCAACAAGCCGATGTTGGATACCCGAACTTCGGATAACCTGGTTGAGATCGCTCGTCCTAAACAGGGTCAATACTTCATGCGGGTGCGTCAGGTGTTCAGTGGAGGAGTCACGGACAGCTGGGATGTGCCTATGCTGTTCGAGGCACCTCGATAATCGCTTTCCTATAACGCACCTCGCCGCCCCATGTGGGCGGCGTTTTCTTGTCTGCGGCGCGGCGGCCTGCCGTGATAAAATGCGCGCCTTTCTTTGTTCACCTTTATCCGGAAGGCTTGTCATGTTCTCGCGTAAAAACACCCTCGCTGTCGTCGATCCCGAACTTTGGGGCGCCATTCAAAAAGAAAACACTCGTCAGGAAGATCACATTGAGTTGATCGCCTCTGAGAATTACACCAGCCCAGCGGTGATGGAAGCGCAAGGTAGCCAGCTCACCAACAAGTATGCTGAAGGTTACCCTGCGAAGCGTTACTACGGTGGCTGCGAGTATGTCGACATCGCCGAACAACTGGCGATCGATCGCGCAAAGGCGCTGTTCGGTGCGGAATATGCCAACGTGCAACCGCACTCTGGCTCGCAAGCAAACCAAGGCGTGTACGTGTCGGTATTGAAACCCGGCGACACCATCCTCGGTATGAGCTTGGCGCATGGTGGTCACTTGACCCACGGTGCGACGGTGAATATCAGCGGCAAGCTGTACAACGCCATCCAATACGGTCTCAACGACAAAGAAGAGATCGACTACGACGAAGTGCAGCGTCTGGCGAATGAGCACAAGCCCAAGATGATCGTGGCGGGTGCTTCAGCTTACGCGCTGGTCATCGACTGGAAGCGCTTCCGCGCCATCGCCGATAGCGTCGGTGCTTACCTGTTCGTGGACATGGCGCACTACGCGGGTCTCATCGCAGCGGGTTATTACCCAAGCCCGGTTGGCATCGCTGACTTTGTGACGACCACCACCCACAAGACATTGCGCGGTCCGCGCGGTGGTTTGATCTTGGCTAAGGCGGAGCATGAGAAGGCATTGAACTCGGCCATCTTCCCGCAATTGCAAGGCGGCCCCTTGATGCACGTCATCGCTGCCAAGGCAGTGGCATTCAAAGAAGCGGCGAGCAGCGAATTCAAGGCTTATCAAAAGCAGGTCATCGACAACGCACGTGTGATGGCGAAAGTGTTGACAGATGCCGAAGCCGCTTTGGGCAAGGCTCACATTACGGTGAATAAGAACGCTATTCCCAATGACCCAGAAAAACCCTTCGTCACTTCCGGCATCCGCATCGGTTCGCCAGCGATGACGACACGCGGCTTCAAAGAATTGGAAGCTGAGAAGTTGGCTCACCTCATCGCCGACGTGCTGGATGCGCCGACCGATGAGGCGGTGATCACACGTGTGGTCGGTGAAGTGAAGAAGCTGACGACGCAGTTTCCGGTGTACGGAGCCTAAAGTGAGAAGGGAGAAGAGGGAAGGGAGAAGGGTAAAAGCCGAATCCTGCCATTCACTCTTCTCCCTTTACACTTCCCGATTATGAAATGCCCTTTCTGTAAACATCCCGACACTCAAGTCGTCGATACACGGCTGAACGACGAGGGCGACAGCATCCGCCGCCGCCGCCGCTGCCTGTCGTGCGACAAACGCTTTACCACCTATGAAATGGTGGAGTTGCGTATGCCGCAGGTGGTCAAGCAGAACGGCATGCGCAGTGAGTTCGACGAAGAGAAGTTGCGCACCAGTTTCAATCGCGCCTTGCATAAGCGTCCGGTGCCGACCGAGCTGGTCGACGTCGCTATCGATCACATCACGCAGAAGGTGTTTGCTTTCGGTGAGCGCGAGATCGGTTCGCGCCAGATCGGTGAGATGGTGATGAAGGAGTTGTTGAAGCTGGATAAGGTCGCTTATATCCGCTTTGCATCCGTGTATAAAAGTTTCCAAGACGTGGACGACTTCACCGATGCGGTGGATGCGGTGCGCAAGTCACCGGCGCGGCGTCGTAAGCCAGATCTATCATGACGCTTACGGCCGACGCAGCTTGGATGGCGCGTGCGTTGCAACTGGCAGAACGTGGCTTGCATACGACCTCGCCTAATCCGCGCGTCGGTTGTGTGTTGGTCAAAGATGGAAAGAACATCGGAGAAGGTTGGCATGAGCGTGCGGGCGAACCACATGCCGAAGTGCATGCCTTGCGAGCAGCAGGTAAGACTGCTCGAGGTGCGACAGCCTATGTCACCTTAGAGCCTTGCAGTCACCACGGACGTACACCGCCTTGTGCAGATGCGCTGATTGCCGCAGGTGTAAAGCGCATAGTGGTCGCGATGCAAGACCCGAACCCCTTGGTGGCGGGGCGTGGCCTCGCCAAATTACAAGCGGCGGGCATCGAGGTCGAATGTGGTTTGATGGAAATGGCGGCGCGCGAGCTTAATGTCGGTTTCGTTTCGCGCATGACGCACGACATGCCTTGGGTGCGTAGCAAGATCGCGGCGAGTCTGGACGGCCGAACGGCGTTGGCGAATGGTCAAAGCAAATGGATCACTAGCGATGCGGCGCGGCAAGATGTGCAACGGTGGCGCGCACGTTCTTGTGCGGTACTCACAGGTGTTGGCACTGTGTTGGCGGATGATCCCCAGCTCAATGTGCGTGGTGCTGATGTGGTGCGCCAGCCTTTGCGCGTGGTGCTTGATACCGATCTGCGCATCTCGCCTGATGCAAAAATTTTGCAGGGCGGGAATCTGCTGGTCTATACCGCTTCGACAGATGCGGCGAAGCAAAATGCAATACGTGAATGTGGTGCTGACGTGTCGTTGATGCAACGAGTAGAAGGCGGGTTGCCTCTCTCCGCGGTATTGAGCGATTTAGCCAAGCGTGGCATCAACGAAGTGCTGGTGGAAGCAGGCAAGACCCTGAATGGCGCTTTGCTGAGCGCAGGCTTGGTCGATGAGTTGGTGCTGTATCTCGCACCGCAATTGTTGGGCGATGCGGCACGCGGCTTGGCGAATCTGGGTGAATTGACGCAATTGGAGCAACGAGTAGCGTTGACGTGGCAGGACGTGCGCCATGTCGGGAACGACATTCGAATCACAGCGAGGGTAAGACATGTTTAGTGGAATCATCGCAGACGCAGGACTCATCAAATCTGTGCAAGACAGGGATGGTGGATTACGCATCATGATTGCGACCGAAGTGCTTGGTTTGGATGATGTCGAGATCGGTGACAGCATCGCGGTGAATGGCGTGTGCCTGACGGTCATCGAAATAGTCGGCAACGACTTCATCGTCGATGTTTCACGCGAGACTTTGAATTGCACGACGGGTTTGCAAGAGAAGGGCAAGCATGTCAACCTTGAGAAAGCGTTGCGCCTGTCCGACAGATTGGGCGGGCATCTGGTGAGCGGGCATGTGGATGGTGTGGGCGAGGTGGTCGCGTTCAACGACATCGGCGAGAGCTGGCGTTTGGTGGTGCGTGCGCCGCAGGTGCTTTCCAAATACATCGCGACTAAAGGTTCGATCACCATCAATGGGGTGAGCCTCACGGTGAATCGTGTGGCGGGTCATGAGTTCGAAGTGAACCTGATCCCGCATACGCTGGAAGTGACGACATTAAATGAATTGAAAACGGGTGTGCGCGTGAATCTGGAGATAGACCTCATCGCACGTTATGTGGAACGCATGCTGCAAGCAGAGAAAGAGCAATCGAAATGACAGATGTCGCACCGATCACAGAGATCATCGAAGAGATACGCGCCGGCCGTATGGTCGTGCTGGTAGACGAAGAAGACCGCGAGAATGAAGGCGACCTCGTGTTCGCGGCAGAATTTGCCACACCGGAGATGATCAACTTCATGGCCAAGCATGCGCGCGGCTTGATCTGCCTCACGTTGACGCAGGCGCATTGCAAGCAGCTCGACCTGCCATTGATGGTGCGAGAGAACGGGTTGCCATTAGCGACCAACTTCACCTTGAGTATCGAAGCGGCAACGGGGGTCACCACCGGCATCTCGGCGGCGGATCGTGCGCGTACCGTGCTGGCGGCAGCCCATAAGAATGCAAAACCTTCTGACATCGTGCAGCCCGGCCACATCTTTCCCTTGATGGCGCGTGACGGTGGCGTGTTGGTGCGAGCAGGCCATACCGAAGCCGGTTGTGACTTGGCACAACTGGCCGGGGTGACGCCGGCGGCGGTCATATGCGAGATATTGAAGGAAGATGGCGAGATGGCGCGTCTGCCCGATCTCATTCCATTCGCCAAACAGCATGGCTTGAAGATAGGCACCATTGCCGACCTTATTGAATACCGCATCCATAACGAGACGCTGGTCGAGCGCGTTGGACAACGTACAGTGCAGACGGCTTACGGCGAGTTTGAGTTGTTCGCTTACTCGGACAAGAGCACGCAGCGCACGCATCTGGCATTGGTCAAAGGTGATATCCAGCCTGAATTTGAGACGCTGGTGCGCGTGCATGAGCCTTTGTCCGTGATGGACTTCATGGAGCAGGCCAGTTTCGACAAGAGCACCAGCGTGCACGATGCCCTGAACAAGATCAGCGCGGCATCTAGCGGAGTGTTGGTGTTGATGCATCAGGATGAGACCCCGCAGGCCTTGCTCGCGCGCGCATTGGATACCCACTCCGGTCAGCAGGCGGCCAAGTGGGATCCAAAGAGTTACGGCATTGGAGCGCAGATATTGCGCGACATCGGTGTTGGCAAGATGTGTCTGATCGCTACGCCGCGCAAGATGCCGAGCATGGCGGGCTTTGGATTGGAAGTTGTCAGTTACTGTTCTGCTAACGCGGCAGTTAAGTAAGGGTGCAATACAACAGTGGCGTGCGCCCAACCCTCCCCCGGAGGGAGAGGGGGCAAACGAATCGCTACGCGAGTTTTACAATTAGGGAATGACTATGAGAGAGATCGAAAAGAACCTGAATGGCAAAGGCATGCGCATCGGTATCGTGCAGAGTCGTTTCAATCCGACCGTTTGCGAAGGCTTGTTGGCCTCTTGCTGCATGCAGCTTGTGAAGAGCGGCGTGAGAGAGGACGACATCTCACTGGCGACGGTGCCCGGTGCGCTGGAGATACCGCTGGTGTTGCAAACAATGGCGCAGTCGGGCAAGTTCGATGCGCTTATTGCTTTGGGCGCCGTCATCCGTGGTGACACCTTCCATTTCGAGATCGTGTGCAACGAGTCAGCGCGCGGTGTGGGCGAGGTGCAACTGCACAGCGGTGTTCCCGTCGCCAATGCCATTCTTACCACGGATACGGATGAGCAAGCCGAAGTGCGTATGAACATCAAAGGTGCAGAAGCGGCGCTAGTCGCGATCGAAATGGTCAATCTCCTGAAAGAGATCGCATGAGCGAGAACAAAACAGTGACACCCGCGAAGAGCTTGCGTCATCGAGCACGCGAATTGGCGATGCAGGGAGTGTATGAATGGCGGCTGTCTGAGAAGCCCGCATCGTTGATCGAGAAGGCGACCCTCTCGGAAAAGAGCATCGGGCGTTATGACTTGGAACTATTTAGCCAATTGCTGCGTGGTGTCATCGCGGAAAATGAGAATCTGGCCGAGCAACTCGCACCGCACCTGGATCGCCCTGTCAAAGAATTGAGCCCTGTCGAGTTCTCCGTGCTGTTGTTGGGCGCGTATGAATTGATCCATCAACCTGAAGTGCCGTATCGCGTTGTCATCAACGAGGCGGTAGAGCTGGCGAAAACCTTTGGCGGTAGTGACGGCCACAAGTTCGTCAATGGCGTGCTCGACAAACTGGCGGCGCAAGTCCGCGCAGTCGAAGTCAAAGCCAAGTAATCATCCGATTCGGTTTTGACGCATGTCGGAATTCGATCTCATTAGAAAATATTTCACCCGCCCCACGCCGAGTGCGGAACTCGGTGTGGGTGATGATGCTGCCCTTCTAAAGATAACCGAAGGCAAAGTGCTGGCGATCTCCACCGATATGTTGGTGAGCGGCACGCACTTTTTGCCAAATGCGGACGCTTTCCAACTGGGTCACAAGACACTCGCGGTGAATCTGTCCGATCTGGCGGCGATGGGGGCTGTGCCGCGCTGGGCGACGCTGTCACTTTCATTGCCTTTCGCTCAGAGCGGTGAAGCGTGCTCTGAACTCCCTCACCCTAACCCTCTCCCAGAGGGCGATGGGACAAACGAAGCGCTATGCGCATCTAAACCCACTATCGATGAAGAATGGTTGCGGCGTTTCAGCGAAGGCTTCTTCGCCTTGGCGGATGACAACGGCGTCGAACTCATCGGAGGCGACACCACGCGCGGCCCCCTCAATCTATGCGTCACCATCATGGGCGAAGTGCCGCGCGGCAAAGCCTTGCGCCGCGATGGAGCCAAAGTGGGTGACGACATCTGGGTGTCGGGCAAGTTGGGGCAAGCCGCACTCGGCTTGGCGAACTTGCAAGGCAAATTCAAATTCTACGGCGAGGTGCGCGACGAATGCCTCAAGGCCTTGCATCAGCCGCAGCCGCGCGTGTCTTTGGGTTTGGCGTTACGCGGTATCGCCAACAGCGCGATTGATATTTCGGATGGGCTACACGCCGACCTTGGACACATATTGGAATGCTCGCATGTCGGCGCGGAGATCGAGGTCGAAGCGCTCCCCATCGTGGATGACGGTGTCGAAAAAGACGTCGCACAACAATGTGCGCTGGCGGGCGGTGACGATTACGAACTCTGTTTCACTGCACCTGAAAATCAGCGCGATGTGTTGATGGCGCTCGCCGAACAACTCAAATTCCCACTCACGCGCATCGGCCACATCAAGGCAGAGCTTGGATGTGTGGTGCGCGATGGGGAGGGCAAGGAGATGCAGATTGAGAAAGGCGGATATGACCACTTCGCATGACGAGTTGAAGATCCAGCCAAGCTGGAAATTCTTGTTCAGCCATCCTGCACATCTGCTCTCATTTGGTTTTGGCGCAGGTCTGGTGAAGAAGGGGCCGGGCACAGCGGGTACGCTGGTCGCTTTCCCTATGTATTGGTATTTGGCGCCGCGCTTGAGTGATGCCATGTTCCTGTTCGTCCTCATCTGGGCGTTTGCCATCGGCGTATGGGTGTGCGACAAGACAGGCAAAGAACTGGGTGTTGGCGACTACGGCGGCATCGTGTGGGATGAGATCGTTGCGTTTCTGTTGGTGCTGTTCTTCACACCAGAAGGATTTCTGTGGCAGGTACTCGCCTTCTCGTTGTTCCGCTTCTTCGATATCGTCAAGCCGCAACCCATCCGCCATTTCGATTCGCATTGGCATGGCGGTTTGGGTGTGATGTTCGATGACCTGCTGGCGGCGGGCTACGCCTTGCTGTGTCTCGCGGTCATCAAGATCGCGCTCACTTGAGGCGACCTTGAGATTCCTCGCCGCACTGTTCGCTCTCGTTGCACTGAACGCACAGGCAGAATCGTTCGAGGCCAAAGTGCTGACGGTGATGGATGGCGACACCGTGTTCGTCAAAACTGGACCATTCAAAGCAAAGCTCAGGCTGGTGAATATCGACGCGCCAGAGAAAGACCAATCCTTCGGCCCGCAGTCGCGTGAATCATTGCAGTCGCTCATCGGTGGCAAGGTCGTCCATGTGGAAAGCAAAGCTGTGGATAAATTCGGACGCACCATCGCGCTCATCAGCATCGGCGATATCAATGTGAACGAAGAGCAAGTGCGGCGCGGCATGGCGTGGGCCTCTTCGCGTTCGAGAGAGGGGCATGCCTACGTCAAACTACAGAATGAAGCGCAACAAGCAAAGCGCGGCTTGTGGCATGAAGCGAACCCGCAGCAGCCTTCGCAGTGGCGCA
Source organism: Gallionellaceae bacterium (assembly GCA_006218055.1). GTDB lineage: Bacteria > Pseudomonadota > Gammaproteobacteria > Burkholderiales > Gallionellaceae > Sideroxyarcus. Next base: position 65,990 of record VBWD01000018.1, on the reverse strand, counting down.
AGCTACACCCAGCAGAACCCACAAAGTACAGGCATCAGCAGCAGCGCAAGGCACAGCCACAAACTCAGAAGCCGGAGAGATTCGGCACGCTTGCTTGCGGCAAGAAGAGCTATTGCTCACAGATGGTGACCTGTGACGAGGCACATTTTTACCTGACGGTGTGTGGCGAAAAAAGATTAGATACCAACAAGGACGGCATCCCTTGCGAGAGTTTGTGCGGAGTATTGGAGTGATCGTTGGGGTGCGTGCTTCAGAAACGGTATCGGTAGCCTAAAGCGAGAAAGTCCTCACCATTGGCGCCATAGTCGTTCAATAGATTGTAGATGGAGCAGCGATGGTGAAGTCGCACGAAGACTTCTTTTGAGCTCGTCGCAGGAAGTGCGAATCCCAATTCGATCAGTAACAGATTAAGTGTGCGACTACCTTTGCCGGTTGCCCCGCGCTCTAAGGGACTCACGGAAGTTGTGTACGAGACCCCGAGTGGCGCTAGACGCAGGCCTGTTCGTAACGTTTCATTCCAAGGGAAACCATCCCACCGAACAACGGGTGCGATGCCGATCTCTTGCAAAGTCGCCACGCCAGATTGGTGGCCGAACATGCCGTCGATCTCCAAAGATAGCGGCAGTGTCTTAGAGCGCCAGATGGTTTTAGTGGCAGTGATCGCAACCATGTATTGTTTGGCGAATCTTGCGTCACCCTCCAATATCCAAGCGGGTGCTGTATCGTAATGCTGACCTGCGTATCCCCCGATACTCCAGTCGAATTCCTCGCAATAGGCGTGCATTGGTACCGTTAGGCACATGCAAAGTATTAGGCGGGTGAAAAGGTGGACTTTGGCTTGCATGATTTCCTCCCATGCTTTGTGCGCCAATTGTAGTTCGAGTTCGGCCTGGATGGTGAGGTGACTGTTGAATTCAGAGCGCGCCTAATTAAATCTCTTCCCAGTGCATTCCTTCGGCATCACAGCGCAAGGTGCGTGCAGTGCCGCTATCCCAGTCGCCCAACACCCAACGTTCGCAGTCGTGTTCATCCACTTGATGTGAGTGTTTGTCAGGGCGGTGTGTATGGCCGTGGATGAGGCGCGGGTAGTGGTAGTGTCTCAGTAGGTCACTCACCGCCTCGTTGCTCACATCCATGATGTCCATGGCTTTGACGCGTTTCGATTGCTCACTTTGCGCGCGTAGTTGCTCGATCTGCGCTTTGCGTTGCGCGAGTGGTTGCGCCAGAAACTCGGCGCGCCACACGTCACTGCGCACCATGGCGCGGAACTGTTGGTAGCTGGCGTCGTCGGTGCACAGTGCGTCGCCATGGGTGAGTAGGGTGGGCGTGCCGTAAAGGTCGAGCAGTGTCGGATCGGCTAGCAGTGTCGCCCCACAGGCGGTGGCGAGCTGCGTGTCCATCAAGAAGTCGCGATTGCCGTGCATGATGAAGATGCGCGTGCCGTGTTCGCTGAGTGCTTTCAATGCAGCACAGATGGAAAGATGGAAGGTGTCGTTGAGGTCATCGTCCCCCGCCCAGTATTCGAACAGGTCGCCCAAGATGTAGAGGGCTTCAGCCTTGGGAGCGGTATCTGCAACGAACAGGTAGAACAGTTCTGCGCTGAGCGGATGTTCCTTGCTCAGGTGCAGGTCGGAGATGAGTAAAGTGTGTGGCATGAAAGTAAAACGGCGCCGAGGCGCCGTTTGTTATTTCGCTACGACTTCAGCCTTGGTGATGATGACGTCTTCTTTAGGAACGTCTTGGTGGAAGCCGCTGTTGCTCGTCTTCACTTTGCCGATGGCGTCGACCACTTCTTTACCTTCGACCACTTTGCCGAAGACGCAGTAGCCCCAGCCGTCTTGTCCTGGATAGTCGAGGAAGCTGTTGTTCTTGGTGTTGATGAAGAACTGCGCAGTCGCAGAGTGCGGATCACCGGTGCGCGCCATAGCGATGGTGTATTGCTCGTTCTTCAGGCCGTTCGCCGCTTCATTCTTGATCGGCGCATTCACTGCCTTTTGTTTCATGCCAGGCTCGAACCCGCCGCCTTGGATCATGAAGTTAGGGATGACGCGGTGGAACACGACGTTGCTGTAGAAGCCGGCGTTCACGTAGTCGAGAAAGTTTTGGGTAGAGATTGGTGCTTTTTCAGCGTCGAGTTGAATCGTGATGATGCCGTGGTTGGTGTGGAGCTTGACCATCTTGGTTTTTCCTTGAGTTGAAGTTGAAGCGGCGTGAACTGGCAATGCGAATAGTGCTGCCAAAAATATCGAGGTGAATAGGCGAACGATTTTCATTTATGCGGAACCTTCGTAAATGATCTTCCAGCGTCCATCCTGTTTCATCCAGTACTGGCGCTTGAGCATGCGGTTGGAAAGATTGTTGCTCGAATAATCCTGCTCGAAATTGACCACCACCAGGCCTTGTTGACTGGGGTAGGGGAAGACGCTGAGTTTGGAAAGTTTCACCTTGATCCAAGTCTTGCCGGAATTGACTTTGCGCTTCTGTTCGGCGAAGTCTTTGAGGGCAGTGCTGCCGGTAGAAAAATCACGTGCGTAATGCGTCAGGTAGGCTTCAGTCTTGCGGCTCTCCCAGTCATCGCGCCATTTTTCGATGGAGCTCAAGAGGGCTGCGCGTTCGATCACGTCGTTCTCATCGCTCCACTCCATGTGGTTGGTGATGATGACGGGCGTGACGCCGACTTGCAGGTTCTTACCCAGATGGGTGAAGTCGTTGTTGGAAAGTACGACGCAGCCGTTGCTGGCGCGCGGTGGGCGGCTATAGGTATCGCTCGGTGTGCCGTGCAGCCAGATGCCATGACCATCGCGACCTTGACGTTTGTCCCATTCATTGGGGTAGCTGATGGGGTAAGCACCTGGACCGTAGAAGTCGGTGAGTTTTGCACTAGGGATATGGTCGTCAACGAAATACACACCGAGAGGCGTCTTTTTGTCGCCTTCACTGACCTTGGCCGAGCCCTTCTTGCCCACACTGATATAGTAATCCGCCACATAGCGCGGTTCACCCTTCACGTTCTCATAGAGGTAGAGCGTGGACTTGCTGGTGTCCACCACCACAGCAAAGCGTTGCTGCGCATCGAGTTGCCACAGATATTTAGGAACGGCGATGGGTTGCTGTTGCTGCACGCGATGCAAACGGGCATTGGCTTCTTCACGCAGATCTTGCACACGATCCGCCGGCGCATTCGGTGCATCACCAAAGCTGTTGATCGGCTTGGAGCGTGCCATTAGCAGATCGCCGCGAACCAACTGCGCTAGTTTGAAATTGGGATGCGCCTTGAGGAGTGAGTCGACCTCGTTCAGTGCGATGTCGAGGCGGTTGTTGCCAACCGCCTGCAGACTTTTTGCCAGTGCTTGCTCCATATCACGTGAAGCTGGCTCAGCCGATGCTAGCGTCGTGAAGCAGGCGGAAAGCAATAATGCGCTGAGCGACTGAAGCTTCATGAGATTCACTTACCTGAGCGTTCTTCCGTGATCTGCCAGTGCCCATCGCTTTTTACCCACACCAAGACCTTGCTGGAAGAGGTCTTGAGGTGGCTAGCGCGGTAGCTTTGTTTAAAGCTGACGCTGGCATGCTTGCCGTCTTGCTCTTTGACTTTGGCATCTAAAACTTCGACTTTGATGGACTTGGGTTTGGCGATGCGTTCTTTGCGTTGTGCCTCCCAAGCGCTACGGTTCAAACCATCGGGAGTGGCGAAATCTTTGGCGTAGAACGCCAGATACTTGTCGCTCTTTTGGGCAGACCATGCCGCAGCCCAGTCACGAGTCGCCTTCAAGATTTCGGCGCTGACATCAACAACGGGTTCTGCCTTAGCGGGCGCTTTTACGGCAACGACAGGTGTGGGGGCACTAGCAGCCACTACTGGCTTGGTCGCCACGGTCGCGGATGCTGCGGGGGCAACCGGCGCAACTGGGGCGGCAGGTGTTGCTGTTTCAACGGCTGCAGTAGCCACGACAACAGGGGCTGGTTTGGTCGCGCGCGGTGTCTTGATGAACAAGTCGCGGATCAAGGCCAGCTTGGTTTGTGTGCTGGTGTTGCTCTTATCCAATTGCAGGGCGCGGTCGTAGGCTTGGCTGGCCATCTTGGCGTAGATGTCGCCCAGATTCTCGTGTGCAGTGGCATAGCTAGGGTGGGTGCGGATCGCCATCTCCAATGCGATCTTCGCTTTCTCATATTGGCCTTGTCCGGCATACAGCACGGCGAGGTTGTTGTAAGGTTCTGGCAATTCAGGGTAGTCGTCGGTCAGTGCGGTGAAGATGCTGATGGCTTCATTGGCGTTGCCCTGTTCATTCACGATCAAGCCTTTGAGGAAACGCGCTTGAGCATCTTTGGGCTTGGTGGCAAGGAACGCATTCACCTTCTCAAGTGCTTGCGCGTTCTGCCCTTGCTTGAACAGCTTGTTAGCGTCTTGGATGTCATCCGCGAAGCTCGGAGAGCTGAATGAGATCAGCGCAAACAGTGAAGCGGTCAGAGTGAATTTATTTAACATAGCCATCGTATATTTTTTCGATATCGGTTGTTGACGGGGACAGCCCATCGGCAGGGCGCGATTCTATCAAATAAGACGAGGACTTACACGGGTTGCCGAATCCTCTAACTGGCCATTGGATAGGGGCTGGTTTCGGGTAAAATCCTGCACCTTATTCACCGAACATCTTTGGATACAAAATGAGCAGTAATACCCCCGTTCTAGCCGCCCCCGTTTCCAATTTTATCCGCACCATCATTGATGGGGACTTAGCCTCGGGCAAGCACCTGAGTATCACAACCCGATTCCCGCCAGAGCCGAACGGTTATCTGCATGTGGGGCATGCGAAATCCATCTGCCTCAACTTTGGTTTGGCGAAGGATTACAACGGCCTGTGTAATCTGCGCTTCGACGATACCAATCCGGAAAAAGAGAGCAACGAATATGCGCAGTCCATTCAGGACGACGTGCGCTGGTTGGGTTTTCAGTGGAACGGAGAAGTTCGCTGGGCGTCGGACTATTTCGATGCGCTGTACGATTTTGCGGTGGAGCTCATCAACAAAGGCTTGGCCTATGTGGATGATCTGACGCCCGAGCAGATGCGCGAATATCGCGGCACGTTGACTCAGCCCGGCAGGAATAGTCCCAATCGCGACCGTTCTGTCGCCGAGAACCTTGATCTGTTCACGCGCATGAGGAAAGGTGAGTTCGCCGACGGCGCGATGGTGCTGCGTGCCAAGATCGACATGGCCTCGCCCAACATGAACATGCGTGACCCAGCCATCTACCGCATCCGCCGCGCTCACCACATCCGGACCGGTGACAAGTGGTGCATCTACCCGATGTATGACTACACGCACTGCATCTCAGATGCGCTGGAAGGCATCACGCATTCCATCTGCACGCTGGAATTCGAAGACCACCGTCCGCTGTATGACTGGGTATTGGACAACATCACCATTTCTTGCCATCCGCGCCAGTACGAGTTCTCTCGCTTGGAATTGCACTACACCATCACCAGCAAGCGCAAGCTGCTGCAACTGGTGAGCGAAAAGCATGTGAGCGGTTGGGACGACCCGCGTATGCCCACGATTTCAGGCATGAGAAGGCGCGGCTACACACCGGAAGGCATCCGCGAATTCGCCAAGCGCATCGGCGTTTCCAAGAGCAGCGAGAACAGCGTGGACATGGCGATCATGGAAGGCGCGATCCGCGAAGATTTGGAGCTACGCGCACCGCGTGTGATGGCCATTATCAATCCACTCAAAGTGACCATCACCAATGCCGACGGTGCACTCACACGCGAAGCGGACTTCCATCCCAACATGCCGGAACTTGGCAAGCGCGTCGTGCCGTTCAGCAGCTCGCTACTCATCGAAGCCGATGACTTCGCCGAAATCCCGCCCGCAGGTTGGAAGCGCCTCACCCTTGGCGGCGAGATTCGTCTGCGCCACAGCTATGTGATGCGCTGCGACGAAGCGGTGAAGGACGCGGCGGGCAACGTCATCGAACTCAAGTGCAGTATCGACCACGCCACGCTGGGCAAGAACCCGGAAGGACGCAAAGTGAAAGGCGTGATTCATTTCTTATCGCATGAACATGCGCTGCCCGCCGAGATCCGCGTGTATGACCGCTTGTTCACCGTGTCGGAACCGGACGCGGACAAAGACGTGGATTTTTGCACCTATCTCAATCCGGCCTCCCTTACTGTGGTGCAAGGCTGGGTTGAAAGCTGTGTGAAGGATGCGGCACCGGAGACGCGCTACCAGTTCGAACGTCTCGGATATTTTGTGACTGACAGACGCGAGCACCAAGTCGGCGGCAAGTTGGTGTTCAATCGCACTGTGACCTTGAAAGACTCTTGGACGAAGGAGTAAGGCGTGAACGAAGAGATCATCATCCCGCAGGAAGACCAGATCAAGTCGCTCAAGACCATCACGCAGATCGTGTATGTGTTGTATGCCTTGTCTTACTTCACGGGCGTCACCGCGATCGCCGGCATCATCATCAACTACATCAAGCGTGAAGATGCGGCAGGCACATGGCTGGAAAGCCACTTCATTTGGCAGATACGTACCTTCTGGTATGGTCTGCTGTGGGCGGCGATCGGCTGGGCGACCCTCATCATCCTGATCGGTTTCGTGGTGTTATTCGCGAGTTTCTGCTGGATGCTCTATCGCATCATCAAAGGTTGGCTCAATCTGAACGATAACAAACCAATGCCTGTGTAAATCCAATGCTGAAGATATACAACACCCTCACCCGCGATAAGCAAGACTTCAAACCCATCACCCCGAACACCGTTCGCATGTATGTGTGCGGCATGACGGTGTACGACTACTGTCACCTCGGCCATGCACGTGTGATGGTGGTGTTCGACATGGTGCAGCGCTGGTTCAAAGCGAGCGGTTACGACGTCAACTACGTGCGCAACATCACCGACATCGACGACAAGATCATCAAGCGCGCGGCGGAGAACAAGGAATCCATCCATGCGCTGACGCAACGCTTCATCGACGCGATGCATCAGGATGCCGATGCGCTGGGCGTGCAGCGCCCAGACCATGAGCCGCGTGCGACCCAATACGTGCCGCAGATGTTGGAGATGATCGAATCTTTGGAAAAGAACGGGCTGGCCTATCAAGCAGCGGATGGTGATGTGAACTACGCCGTGCGCAAGTTCGATGGCTACGGCAAGCTCTCTGGCAAATCGTTGGAAGACCTGCGTGCGGGTGAACGCGTGGATATAGCGACGGACAAGAAGGACCCGCTCGATTTCGTGTTGTGGAAGTCTGCCAAAGAGAGTGAAGCGGACGAAGTGAAGTGGGATTCCAAGTGGGGTAAAGGACGTCCCGGTTGGCACATCGAATGTTCTGCGATGGGTTCTGAATTGCTCGGCGACCATTTTGACATCCACGGCGGCGGTGCGGACTTGCAGTTCCCGCATCACGAGAACGAGATCGCGCAGAGTGAAGGTGCGCACCAGTGCCAATACGTGAACTATTGGATGCACAACGGCTTTGTGCGCGTGGACAACGAGAAGATGTCCAAGAGCTTGGGCAACTTCTTTACCATCCGTGAAGTGCTGAAGAAATATGATGCCGAAGTCGTACGCTTCTTCATCCTGCGTGCGCACTACCGCAGCCCGTTGAACTACTCCGACCAGCATCTGGATGATGCCAAGGGCGCGCTGACTAGGTTATATACGGCGCTGAAAAGTGTTCCCCCTTCCCCAGCCCTTCCCCCGGAGGGAGAAGGTGGCTTGCTTTCCTCTCCCATCGGGGGAGGGATTGAGGGAGGGGGTAAATCTGTTGACTTGGCCGCCCGCTTCAAAGCCGCGATGGATGATGATTTCAATACACCGGAAGCGGTGGCGGTGTTGTTCGATCTCGCCAACGAAGTGAACCGCAGTCAATCAATACAAGCCGCGGCACAATTGAAGGCATTGGCGAGCGTACTTGGTTTGCTACAACGTGATGCACAAGACTTCTTACAGGGCGATGTAAACGAAGGTGGGTTGGATGATGGCGCTATCAGTGAACGGATAGCAGCCCGCATTGACGCCAAGAAAGCCAAGAACTTCGCCGAGGCCGACCGCATCCGCAAAGAGTTGCTGGAAGTTGGAATCGTTTTGGAAGACACCCCGCAGGGAACGACTTGGCGCAGGGCTTAGGGTAACTGGCCTGCGGAGACTAAACGATTGAAGAGCTGGGGTCGTGCGATCCATAGCAGGATGTCATCAAAGTTACTCCCTGAAACATCGCTCTGATAAGTATCGCCCGTTGCAGCGAATGTTGCATTCTGTCCGTTTGCAGCCAAATCCGGTCCCGTCGAGAAAATTACGGCAATTGGGCGCTCAGTCGAATTGTTAAGAGCAGCACCTGAACTATCCTGAATAACGAGGCAGTCTGATGTGGGAGAACCTCCACATGTTCCGAAACCTGTTGACATTGTGATGGTACTGGCGAAATTTCGATCTACTCGATATGCCCAATAGCCATGCCCTGTCCATGGGTCACTGCTGTTGTTCCGTTTGCTGCCCCACGGATCGATTTCGGGAACGCCCAATGTTTTCCAGGGTAGATATCCCTCAGATGCAGGGCTACTTGAACAGCTGGTGGGGGCTTGCCCATAGTTTGCATGCGAAGGGTTCGCTTCATTTGTTCCAGGGATGATAGCGCATGGGAACTTCTTGTTCATGATCGCGAATCCCAACAAGGCCTGTTGAATATCTGCCAGTTGTTTCTTTGCCTCGCTACGACGCTGTTGTTCAAGCTGGGCGGTCAGGCTTGGCAACATGGTAGCCATAAGCAAACCGACGATCGTAAGTACGATGGCCATCTCCACCAGTGAGAAGCCTAATTTGTGGGAATTCAAAGAGGGATGATGTTTCATTGGTATACCAATACGTCATTGAAAGATGCATTACTCGGCATCATGGTGAAAAGGTTGCTCACATCGCTAGGAGGGGCTGGATCGGCGTTCTGATTGCCACCTTCAAGATAGTAAAAGGCATTCCCCTTGTTTGAATTTCGATCTGTTTGATCGGGCGAGATTAGCTTTTTACCTGCCACGATCACTACGAAGCGTGCAGGGGTGCTGGTGTCGTTTATATAAAGACAGCGACCTATTGAATCGCAAGCTGCAGGAAAGCTGGATGCGGTAGTGTCATTTGGACGATATCGTCTAGCGAGTCCATAAAACACCTGCTCTCTCCAATTGAGCCACCATCCTGCGGGAGTGTTGTTGTTGTGGGTGTTGCAATTGCCCCATTGACTATCCATATTCCCACTACTGTCATTGTAGGTGTCACTGAAATCATCAGGGATGCGCCCAAACATCTCATCTGAATTATCATTGTAGGTGGAGCCTGTGTCGCTCAATGGAGTCGCCCAAGGGTAGCGGTCAAGGTTGTTGTCTGCGTAATCGATCAGGCAGTTCTTTACCTCCATAGCGACACGTCTTTGTATACCGACTAACAAGCTATCGGTTGTGATAGGTAGGATTTGATCGTTCACTGCGACGAAATCTGACTTCGTGGCGGGGTCGTACAGGCGGATACGCCCAGCGATGAATCCATCAGATGACGAGCCGTCAAGGAATGATGCGTTATCGTGATTGTTGCCACCAAGACTAGCGTAATCCAGATAGTTGACGGGATTGTTCTCGTTCGCGGTCGACCGATCTTGCAAGTTGCCCGAGTCCTGTCGGGAGAGTGGTGATCCAGGGGCGATGATGACAGCGGCCACACCGGTGCCAGCTGCACCACCATCGTTAAGTAACTCGCCATTGGAGGCATACAAACTAATGGTTCCGGGGGTGTCGCCGTTCAATAGGGTGGTGCTTCTTGTGTTGTACTTGAAGTTGTTAGAGACGGCATACCATAGACGTTCACCATTGCCGTCGCGCAAATCGGGGAGTCCCAATGTTTTCCATGGGAGTCGGCCTATGCGGCTTGATTGGCCGGTGCTGCCCGAAGCGTTTCCACAAGAGGACTCCTGTAGGCCATCGTTGTTCGTGTCGGGGCAAGGGAGGTCGCCTGGGCGTGGACAATTGGGGATGCAACCATTCGAATTGCTGATTTGGACTTTGATTGCGTAACCAATGAGAGCCTCTTTGGCTTGAGCCATTGCTTCCGCTGTTACCTTATCTTGAGCATTTTGTAGAGAGGCGGTGCTTAAGCCGCTAACGAAGAAAGTGGTGATGCCTAATACCAGAATGATTAGCATCACAATGAAGGCCGCGCCTTGTTGCGAGTGCTGGGTGGCAGTGGTGCTGGATTGGATATAAGGCGAGCGAGCCATAGTCAATCATCATCAGAGGCTGGCTTGGGCTGGCTTTGTGTCGGGGTGCCGGAAGAATCATCAGGTACAGGCGTGTCCAGCATCAATCGTTGCCCGACCTTCACCTGGACATGTTTTGATTTTCCCGGCACCGCCACATCGATACTCGCTGGGTTGTTATTCGCACGCACGGGAGTTTGGGCTTCTCCATTCAGCCACACGATGCGATTGCCGCCGTGCTTCTGGATGACGCCGTTGACCACGATGAAGTTGCGTTTTACGCCTTCTATGGTCGCGCCGCTTAATTGTTGTGCTTCAAGTTGTGCGCGTTGTTGCGGGGTATAGAAGAGGCGGCCAAGTTCTGAAGCGTTCGCACTGCCGAACCATGCAATCGCAGCGATTAAAGCGAACGCGGCCCAAATTATCTTTTGGGTTGGATTGTTAGCTGCGCATGAAATAAGACGCGTTCTCATGGCGCACTCCTGTTCTTCATAGTGAGCCATCCGCCAGCGCAATCTGCTTTGAGTGATGTTGCTTCTCCTGTGGCGCTGGCACCCGCTGATAGGCTGCATCTATCTAAGATGAACCATCCCTCCATTTGAGTCGCCATAGTTGAGAAAAGGCGGTCCAATTGTTCTTCATGCAACAGGTCGATCTGCAAGGTCATCGGACTGAGGTTGAGTGCGAAGTTGCCGGTATCGAGTGGTGGGTTGGGGGCATAACTTTGTTGTGGTCCGACGGAATATTTGAAATCGAGGACGGCTCCTTGCTTGCGTATCTTTTCCAACCCTTCGATCCAATCTAGGCGCTGTTCGTTACCGATGACTTTTTGTGTCTCTAGCGCCTCGTACTCTAATTTGTAGGTCGCCATGTTCTCGAAATCGTTCTGTGCGGTGGCGAAATTTTCTCGAGCTTTGTTTAATTGCTCTTGCGCAGATTGCTTGGCTTGGAGTGCACCATGTCGGTAGTCTTCGCTGAAGGTGGAAAGTCCAGCGGCTACTACCATGCTGAGGACGAATGCTCCCAAACTCCATTTGAATTCTGCTATGTCTGAAACTGAGAAACTCATGATGGATGCCTCCATATGATCTTCAATTTGAATTGGGTATGTTTGCCATCGTTGACGCTTGCATCGCCGCTGATGCTTCCTTTGGAGCTGATGTCCAATGGCATGGCTTCCGCGCTGACGGTATAGCCATGTTGGGTCAACGCTTGCTGAAAGCGGGCAAGGTAGTCCAATGCTTTTCTGTGGTCACTGCCAAAGTCGGTGAGCTCGCCTTCAAAAGAAATGATCTGTGCGGGATAAGGTGATGGCGCGGCATCGGCAGGACTGGCTTGCCATGACAGGCTGCGCAAGGTGATGCGCGGGAAACTATCCATCACTGCACTTAATTCAAAGAGCAGTTCTTTAGGCAGGTGTGAATATTGGTTAAGGTTTCGAGCTAGCAACACAGCTGTCTTCATGTCTGCTGCGGGTACCGTGGTGTTGCCGAAACTGCGTAATATCTGTTGTGTCTGTCGTTGGATGCTTTCAGTTTGGGTCTTGATAGGCTCTGTTTCTTCTGAGAACTCTTTACCTTGCATGAACGAGAGTCCGCTCCATAACGAGCCGGCAAGTAGCGTCACAATGGCAAGGCCTGTGAAGATGCGCCGTAGCTGCCACAACAAGTGATAGTGCGTGTGATCTGAGTTGGCGTAGTGGGCCGCTGGCGGCTTGGTTGCCAGAAGGGCAAGCAACAGTGGCGTCGCATCCGAATCGGTGAAGTCATGTTTGCATTTGTGACGCTTTGCGAACTCTTCGATGTCAATGTAGTTGAACGCCAGGTCGTTGTCGCCGGAGAGTTTGGTCCGCAACTCCGCCATATCCTTTGAGTGGCAGATCAGGTGGACTTCCAACGTCTCGCCCGGCGGAGGTAAGGACAGGCTCTTTAGATATTGTTGGGTGCGAGGTGTTTCTGCCGCCACAGACTCACTGAATGAGCTCCCTTGATTGATGGGGATCAGCCGTGAAAAATGTAGTCGCTTGTTGTTGAAGTAGGTCTGGCGCAGTCCTGCGCTTTTTTCCCATGTCAGCAACAACACGTGCTCAGACGAGATGTCCTTTAGCAATGGTGTGCTGATGTTGGGGACGGAGAAGATGCCCGCTAACGGTATTTTTTTCGCATGTAAGGTATCTAACCATGGCGAGATACGCTGGGGATTGGTCAGGGCGGAGAGTAAGAATTCATCGTCGCGCCTTCCATCTGTCTGGCGTTTCAATAACGTGGCTTGATGAAAAGGAGTGCTGCGATAGTACTGTTCGAATTTGCGCGCTAGCAGGGCAGTACGGCTAGGGCCGACTAGGTGCGGTATGGTCTCAAGGTGAAAGTCTTCCTCAATGATGTCAATCAGTAGATACGCGGGGTAGCGATAGCGTTCCAGAAATTCAGAGAATTGTTCTCTGCCATCGGAATCATTGGAAAAGTTGCGAGCTACTGCAAGGTGGGAGCCCTTCCAAACAAAACCTTGAAAAGAGTCTGCACTGAGAAATAGAAGTGTGCGTGACATTACAGTTGTACCTTGCCGATGATGTCGTAGATTGGCGATAGCACAGACAGCATCACCCAGCCAAGCAGTGCGCCGAGGATGATAGTCATCATGGGTTCGATCATTACTTGCACCTTCTTGATGGAATCTTTGACATCACGATCGTAGAAGTAACTGACGTTGAGCAACGCCTGATCTAGTTGCCCCGTCGCTTCACCCACTTTGAGCATGCGCACCACCAGCGGCGGGAAGATGCCCGTCTGCTGGAAGCTCTGTGTCAGGTTCTTGCCCGATTCGATCTCTTTCATTACGTTCTGCAGGCTTTGTGCGATGACTTGGTTATCGACCAAATCACGCGAATTGGCGATGCAGTCCAGAATGGTGATGCCTGAACTGTACATCATTGCGAAGGTGTTGGCGAAGCGCGCCAGAATGATCTTGCGCAGAATCGGCCCGGTTGGCCAGATGTTTAGTTTTAGATTGTCGACGTTGTATTGCAATTTCGGGTTGATCGTCAGTGCGCCTTTATACATACCAATCAAAACGGGGGGGGCGAGCAGGATGACGTACCAGAAGTTCACGAAGAAATTGGAGGTGGCAAGCAACATGCGTGTCTGAATCGGAAGTTCCCCGCCCATGCCTTTGATGAAACCGACCAGTTGGGGCACCAGATAGATCATAAGGAAGAATGTGATGGCCAACACGATGGTGCCGACGAACAAGGGGTAGATCATCATGTTCTTGGTTTGCGAAGCCATCTCGTCTTGCCACTTCAGCGACTCGGTCAGATGTTCGAACACCTCCACCAAACGTCCACTGTCTTCCCCCGCTTTGGTCAGATTGACAGTGATTTTGTCGAAGGCGTTGGGGTTCTCTGCCATCGCTTGCGATAATTTTTTACCGTTCTCGATAGACTCCACCATGCTGGCGATGATCTCGCGGAATTTGGCGTCTTCCATGGTGTCACGCAAGTCGCCCAAACACTCCAATAGCGGCACACCTGCGCGACTGAGCTGTCCCAGATTAAAGAAGAAGGTGATGAGGTCGATACGCTTGACTTTGCTGGCACCGAAAGAAGCATTGCTCTCTTCTTCTTTGCCGCTGATGAGGTCGAGGCCTCCGCGTTTCAGGCGCATCTCCAAGTCAATTAGGTTGGCCGCATCCTGCATTCCTTTGACGGACTTGCCGTGACTGTCGATTGCCTTGTAGGAATAGAGCGCCATATGGATCGTTTAGCGGCGATCGGACAGATCGACCACACGTGAGACTTCGGCCACGGAGGTTGCGCCTTGCAAAATACGGCGAATGCCGTCTTGTGCCAATGGCCGGAAACCTGCCTCTAGTGCAGCATGTTTGATGTCGCGGATGCTCGCACGGCGTGCGACCAAGTCATCAATTTCAGAGTCCATCTTGAGGATCTCCATGATGGCTTGGCGGCCTGTGTATCCTTGGTGGCGGCAATGTTCGCAACCCGCGGCACGATACAGCGTCACTTCCTCGTTGTGGACTAGGCCGAGTAATTTGCGCTCGGCACCGTCAGGCTGATAGGAGTACTTGCAGTGTTTACACAGCATACGGATCAGACGTTGTGCCACGATACCGATGATATTGCCTGCCAAGATGTCGGGCAGAATGCCGATGTCTAACAGGCGCGGAATGGCGCCGACAGCGGAGTTGGTGTGCAGTGTCGAATACACTTGGTGACCTGTCATGGCGGCGCGGAAGGCCATCTCCGCAGTCGGATGGTCGCGAATCTCGCCGACAAGGATGATGTCAGGGTCTTGCCGCATCAAAGAGCGGATGCCACTCGCAAAATCGAGCTTGGCGGCTTCATTCACAGAACTTTGGCGAATCAGCGGGATGGGGTATTCCACCGGATCTTCCAGCGTCATGATATTGACCGATTCGGTGTTCACATGATTCAACACGGAATACAGCGTGGTCGTCTTACCGCTACCTGTCGGGCCTGTCACCAGCACGATACCTTCAGGTTTGGAGATGATGGAGAGCAAGGTAGATAGCGCTGCGTCATCCAGTCCGATCTGATTGACCGGTACGATACCTTTTTGGCGATCTAGGATACGCAGTACCAGATTCTCGCCATAAGTGGTGGGGTGCGAGGCGACACGAAAATCGATAGGGCGACCAGACAGGCGTAACGAGATGCGGCCGTCCTGTGGTGCGCGCGTCTCTGCGATGTTCATGCCGCTCATCACCTTCATGCGCACGACCATCGCCGGCCAGAAACTCTTGTGCAAGCTGCGCACTTGGCGCAGCACGCCATCCACACGATAGCGGATGCGCAGGAAACTGTTCTCGGGCTCGAAGTGGATGTCGGAGGCGTTCTGTTGTACCGCTTCGGTGAGCAGCGCGTCGATCAAGCGTACGACGGGCTGGCTGAATTCGTTGACGCCCTGTTGCAAGCCCTGATGTTCAAGTTCACCGGGTTCGATCTCGTGCAAGATGCCGTCGATGGACAGCTCGAAGCCGTAGTACTGGTCGATGGCACGCAGGATGTCCGATTCGCTCGCGAGCAAAGTGATGAGTCGATATTCATCACGCAACAAGGCGCGCACTTGGTCGAGCGCGATGATGTTGTCTGGATCGGCGATGGCCAGAGTGAGGTGCTTGTTCGCAAGATCGACTGACAAAGGTACCAAGAGATAGCGGCGTGCCACCTCTTTAGGAATCATCGAAACTGCGGAGGAATCGACGATGACGTTGGCAAGGTCGACACTTTCTTGACCTAGGTTCTCTGAGAGTACGTCACGGATAGTGGCTTCAGACAAGAAACCTAGGCGCACCAACAAACGCCCCAGAGGCTGAGGCGATTTGGCTTGTTCCTGCGTGGCAATGCGCAACTGGTCTTCGCTGATGACACCTTTAGCGATGAGCAATTGTCCGATAGGCTGTTGAATCTGTTGTTGCGGAACTGCCATCGTCGTCCTTAGTGAGAAGGTGTCAGTTCATTCAGGCGTCGTTGCGCTTGGGCGTGGTCGAATCCGGCATGGTTGGCGGGGTCGAGTTGTAACGCTTGTTGGTAATACTGAGCCGCTAAGTTACTTTGCCCAAGATGATCGAGGCTCACTGCCAAGTTGTAAGTGAACTGCGCGTTAGACGGCTCCAGCATGCGTGCGTTGAAGTAGGCTTGCTGAGCGTCGGCCCAACGTGATTGGTCTGCATACACATTGCCCAAGGCGTAATTCAAAGAGGCGGAACGCGGTTGTTCAGTCAGCATCTGCTTAAGCTGGCTTTCGGTATCGACCCCGTTGTTCGCGCTGTATGCCGCCATCGCTCCGAGCGCCACCGAGTCGCGCGGATCGAGCAGTAACACTTGACGATAATAATGTTGAGCAGCCTGATCTTGCCCTTGCTGTTGAGCAATCGCACCCAAACCGAGCAATGCATCGCGGTTGCGCTCGTCACGTCTCAGCACTTCTTTGTAGCCCTGTGAAGCTGTCGTGTAATCACCACGCTGATACGCCTGATAAGCATCCATGAGGGCAGGCGTGATCGTGTCGGTCGCTTGTTGGCGCTCGATGGACATGCCGGAAGGTGTTTTGGGTATGGCTGGTTTTGCGGCAACCTTGGTGCGTGGTTTTGCAATCGTGTAATTCAGCGGGGCAGGTTTTTCTATCGTGGGTGCTGTTACGGCAGGCGCCGTTCCTGCAACGGGTGGCTGTGGTGTGACAACTACAGGCGTAATATTTGCGACCAATGGCGGTGGTGCTGGCGCTGAGATCGGAGTCGGTGCGGGCGGCACAACTGGGCGCTCTGCCACACGCTGCGGCGGATTCAGCTCTCGCCAAACGTAATAGCCATAGATGCTACCGATGACGGAGCAGATGAGTAACGTCGTAGGTACCAGGCCCAACGTCCAGCGGAACTTAGGCGCTTCTTTTTTCTTCTTGGCTGCGAACAAAGTCTGGCCTGCGGTACGTGAAGCCGAGGTAGCGCTTGAATCAGGCGTTGGTTCGCCGCGAGACGCAGTGGGCGCAACCTCTTCCAGCGACATCCCCGACAATCCGGTGCTTTGGGATTTATCGCCTGATTTTTTCATCGCGTCGAGAAGTAGGCTCATCTGTTTGCCTTTTCATCTTCCGGTTTCAGATAGTTCTTATCGGGAAGATTGCTGTTGTATGCGCTGTAATCCCCATCCAAGCTGGAATCTTTAATGACGACAGGGCGCAAGAAAATCACAAGCTCTGTTTTTGTGGTGGTGTCATCGCGATTCTTGAACAAATTGCCCGCAAACGGTATGTCGGATAATCCAGGCATCCCACTGGACAGATTGTTAATCTCGTCTTGCATTAGTCCGCCCAATACCGCGATTTGGTTGTTCTCGATTTTCAACACGGATTCCATTTCACGAGTTGAGACTTGAGGGATCTTGTTGCTAATGGTCAAGCCTGGCGTAGGATCAGTCGCTGGGGTCAGTAATCGAGTGATTGTTGGCCTGACGTTGAGTAGCACGGTGTCATTCTCGTTGATCTGAGGTGTAATGCTCATTGAAAAACCAACTGGAACCGTATTTACGGTTGTGGTGTAAGTGGTGACGGCAGGCCCAGTTGTTGGAGTGGTCGTTGTAGAAGTTACGATGAAATAGACATTGTTATCTACGACCCGAAGCATTGCCGTTTGGTTATTTAAAACGCTTAGCTTAGGACTGGATAGGACTTTCACATCGCCGAAAGTTTCCAGCAAAGAAACGCTGCCGGCTATATTTCCAAATTTTGATGCAGGATTCGTATAGTTAACGACCAGCCCGCCAGCAAAAGTGGCAGCTGCAGTCGTAGGTAATACAGCTGTTCCGGCTTGCCCGATTGAGAGGCCATTGCCGGCCAACTTGGCCCAATTAATCCCTTGCTGATAGTTGCTGTTTAGGCGCACTTCCGCAATCGTTGCTTCGATCAATACTTGACGACGTGCATTGCGCATCACTTGTGTGACGAACTCTTGGATCTTCTCGTGCTGACGACCAGTTGCGCGCACAGTGATAATGCCTGATTCTGGATTGGGAATGACAGAGGCGGCTTCTCGGAAGGTGTTGCGTCGGGTGACGGTCGTCCCTTCTCCTTCTATCGTTGCAGCAGCTACGCTACCATCGGCGGCATTTTTTGCGGTTGTTTTTTTGGTTTGTGGAGTCGTCGTGTTAGTCGAGCTTTGCTCTATCACGGTCTCACTCGATCCCTCTGGCAATATCTTGTCGGTTTCGCGCAGGATGTCGGTGATGTTCTTTACCAAGGTGTCCCAGAAGTGGTTCTTGGATGTGTTGGTGATGGATAGTTTAGAGTTATTGCCACCCGCACTTCCAGCGGCACCTCCAACTTGACTGGTGTTTGATATTCCTCCTTCAGCGTCACGAGACATGTTCACGTAATCGATCTTGTAGCTCTTCAGATAGGGGCTATCTGGCATCACAATCAGATTGTTGTCGTTTAACTCGTAGCGCATCTCGACCTGTTTTGAAATGCGATCCAGTATCTGTGGCAGGGTCTGATTGATGGCGTTGATGGTGACTTCGCCGATCAAGCCGGGGTGTATGTCTATATTGAGTTTGGCATCACGCGCCAATGCAAAAAGGATGTCGCGTGCAGGCAGATTGCTGACGACGACGCTATAGGTCTCGACCTTTTTTGCGGGGGCTGGAGGAGGCAGAATGACAGCATTTTTGCTAGTCTGAGGGATGACGCCACTACCTTGTTTGACGGTGTCTGGCGTTTGCTGGATGTGCTTGTCAGAAGGCTTCATCGCCTTTGTGCCGCATGCAACAAGCATGGCGCAAGCGCAACCTAATGTTACTGCATTGGTTAACTTCATTCCGTTTTCCCCTTTATAGCCTTTGGTCTTAACAGCTTTGGCGCAAGGTAACACTAAATAGTCGACTCAAGCAACACGCCTTTTGGCCTATATATTTTTATAGTTTCATCAAGTTAAGGCCTTTTCTGCGAGTTGTCTAACAAGTGTAAAGTCGGCGCAAAGGCTTCTTGGTATCGCTGCGGTAAAGTCGCGATGCTGTTACGAGCCGCATCACTGTTTGGATAGACGCCATAGATGACGCGGTAGGCATCACGCCCACTTAACTTGATGGGTAAGACATATATCTCATTCAGCACACCTAATTTATCTGCCCGCTTGAAGAAGCCCTCCATGCGATCTGCCTGTGCGTTCTCGGTGTAGAACAATTGGATGCTCACGCTCCCCTTGGAGGTAGAGCTCAGCATGGCATTGGTCGCATCCAGCCTTTGTTTCAACAGGCTATTCGATGGAATAGCGGGCAAGGCGGCCGATGCGACGGATTTTTCTGGCGGAGCACTATTGTTATGTGCAGTGTTAGAAGGCGTCGATGTATTCGCCACTTTGCCAGATGCCGATGTGGTGGGAGTTCCTACGGTTTGAGAGGGCGTTGTCGAAAGCGATTCGGTGAGTACAAGAGCAGAAGCGGCAGCTGTCGATAGTGGCGCGGACTCCACATGCACTGTTGGCGAGACCATCACCACAGAGGGTGTTGCAAGACTGGCGACCGGGGGGGGCGGTGTGTCTTGATGCTCGCGCCCCATGAACCACCCCGCACCCGCAAGGATGGCGGCGAAAAGTGTGAGCCCGCCGACCATCGCTAGATTGCGGCGGTTGCCCCATTTATGCATGGGGGTCATCTCGCTGTCACGGATGGCAGCTTGGACGTGATGCTCGGTTATGGTGTGCGTGTTCTCGACGAATGCAGCCAGCAAAGCTTTGTCTGCCAAGATGTTCACGCGGCGCATGAGGCCGTGCGAGGCTTTGCCGATGAGTTTCTCCGCGGAGGCGGAGAAATTATCCGGGCCTTTGTAGCCTGCCGCACGCATGCGGAACATCAGGTAGGTATGTATGACTTTTTGTGAAATGGGCAGGATAGTGAAGTGGTGGACGATGCGGTCTTTCAGTTGGCGCATGTTGCTTTGCGACAATTTCTCATCTAGCTCGGGTTGTCCGAACAGCACGATCTGCAGCAATTTGTGCTTACCTACTTGCAGGTTGTAGAGCAAGCGCAGTTCTTCCAGCGTATCCAGTGGCATGGCGTGCGCTTCATCCACCAGCACGACGCAACGTTCACCCTTCGCATATTTTGCTTCAAGGTCATTTTGCAGGTTTTGCAGGATGACGCTGACGCGCTGACCTTCTAAGTCGAGGCTGAGACGGTCGGCGATGGCGTAGAGAAGTTCGTCACGAGACAGGCTGGGGTTGGCTAGATAGATGGCTTTGATATTGGTGGGGAGTTTTTCCAGCAACATGCGACACAGCATGGTCTTGCCGCTACCCACCTCACCACTGATCTTGACGATGCCTTCTCCATCCGTGATCGCATATACCAATGCATCCAAGATCTCGCCGCGATTTGCTCCTGAAAAAAAGAAATCGGTGACGGGTGTGATCTTGAATGGCGGCTCGTTAAGCCCGAAATGCTCTAGGTACATCCAGTTCCCCTTATTGGTTCGCCCTGTGTTTCTGCAATGCTTCCATGCGGCTATACAGGGTGGTGCGTGCTATCCCCAGCAGTTTAGCGGCTTCGCTGACGTTTCCTTGTGCCAATTCCATCGCGGTATCGATATACCTTTGAGTATAGCCCATCAGCATATCGTCCAGATTGAAGCTCCCCTGCTGCAAGATGCGTTTCAGATCGTTGGGTGATTCGCTGGAGGGCGCGCCCACCTCGGCGAATTGTTGTTCGAACTCCGCTTCGAGCTGTGTTGGACTGATCTTTTCGCCAGCATATTTGGTGACTAGGCGAATGACGATGTTGCGCAGCTCACGCGTGTTGCCAGGGAAGGGGTAGCTTTGCCAGGCGGTTTGCGCTGCTTCATTGAGCGCAAATGGCTTGCGCTGCATCTGCTTCGAGTAGAAATCGCGGAAGTGTTCCAGCAGTAGAGCCTTGTCGCTACCCATCGTATTCAATGGGGGCACATTGATGGTGAATACGCTCATGCGATGGAACAGGTCGGCACGGAAGTTGCCGCTACGCATGGCTTGTGCCAACACCAAGTTGGTCGCGGCGATGATGCGCGCATTGCTCTTGCGGGTGGCTGTCTCGCCTACACGCTGGTATTCACCATTCTCAAGCACGCGCAGTAACTTGGCTTGCAGCTCTTGAGGTAACTCGCCGATCTCGTCCAAGAACAAGATGCCGCTCTCGGCTTTCTCGAAGAAGCCAATCTGAGCGGCAGTCGCGCCAGTGAAAGCCCCCTTGGCATGGCCGAAGAGGGTCGATTCCAATAGATTGGGGGCAATGGCGGCACAGTTGATGGCGATGAAGGGGGAATTTGGATTCCTGCTAAGGCTTTGCAAAGCCAGTGCGACCAATTCCTTTCCGCTACCCGACTCGCCTTGGATGAGGACGGGGTAGGGTGTGCTCGCGTAGAGCTTGATCTGTTCACGCAAGGTCTGGATGACGGGACTTTCGCCGACGATACCCAGTTGTGATTGACTCAGGGCGGCTGAACGTTTCTCGCTCTGTTGTGCAGCCAATGCGGCGTGCAATTGTGCGCGAATGACGTCTGGCTTGCAGGGTTTTGCGACGAACTCGAAGGCTCCCAAGGTACGCGCATGGCGCGCATTGCCTTCTTCGCTTTGGCCGGACAGGGTGATGATCTTGATCTGAGGTGAGTGCGCCAACAGTTCAGTGATCAGTCGGAAGCCTTCTTGCGGGCGATGCGGCGTCGGGGGGAGTCCTAGGTCGACCAAGGCTAGCTGCGGGGCGGCGGGTAGATCGCGCACGATACGGATGGCTTGTTCGCGGTCTTCGGCCAGCACGATGTCGAAATCGTCCGACAGCACGAGATTCAAAGAATCGCGGATGAGGGGGTCGTCATCCACAAGCAGAAGGGTTGGAAGTGCGTCTTTATTCAAAATATTGGCGTGGCTATAAATAAGTACGGGCGGAGAATAGCTACTAATGGAGACAAGCTCAAGGGCGATGGGGCAGGGGGCTAGTGTGGAGGTGATGATAGAATGCGCGCCTTGAAATCTGGCAAAAGCAAAAGGTCATTGTGTCGGCACTGGTAGAAATCAACGACGTCAACTTCTCGTACGATCAGCGAGCCATCCTGAAGGGCATCAACATGTCCTTTGGTAAGGGCAAGGTGATCGCGGTGATGGGCGGCAGCGGCTGCGGCAAGACCACGCTGCTCAGATTGATCGGAGGTGCGCTCAAGCCAACGCGTGGCGCAATCAAAATAGACGGGCAGACCATCCACGAATTAGATGACCGTGGCTTATATGAGATGCGCCGCAAGATGGGGGTGTTGTTCCAATTCGGCGCGTTGTTCACCGATATGTCGGTGTTCGACAATGTGGCGTTCCAGATGCGTGAGCATACGAATCTGCCAGAAGACATCATCCACGATTTGGTGATGCTGAAGCTACATGCGGTTGGCTTGCGTGGCACGCATGATCTGATGCCTGCGGAATTGTCGGGTGGCATGGCGCGTCGCGTCGCACTAGCGCGTACCGTTGCGCTCGACCCTATGCTCATCCTGTACGACGAGCCGTTTGCAGGGCTTGATCCGATCTCGTTGAGCGTGGTCGGTCAATTGATTCGCCGATTGAACGATGCCTTGGGGGCGACCTCGGTGGTGGTGACGCACGATGTGCAGGAATCCTTGAAGATCGTGGATTACGTGTACTTCATCGCGGATGGCGTCATAGTCGCAGAGGGGACGCCCGATGCGATTCGTGCCTCGGACAAACCCTTCGTGCATCAATTCGTGCATGGTGAGATGGATGGGCCTATCCCGTTCCACTATCCCGGCACGACCAGTTATGCACAAGATCTGAAAGTGAGTGTCTGATGCCTATTGCCAAGAGTTTGCGTGCAGTAATCTGGTGGTGAAAGAATTGTTTGCCAGCGGCGTGATGTCCTTGATCATCATCGGCGTGGCGGGCATGTTCGTCGGCATGGTGTTGGGACTGCAGGGTTTTGAGACGCTGAAGCGTTATGGATCGGAATCGGCTTTGGGTTCGCTGGTGGCCTTGAGTTTGGTGCGTGAGTTGGGGCCTGTATTGGCTGCACTCTTGTTTGCTAGCCGTGCGGGCTCCGCGATGACGGCGGAGATCGGCCTGATGAAAGCGACCGAGCAGATCGCCGCGATGGAGATGATGGCGGTGAGCCCCATCGCTCGTGTGGTCGCCCCGCGCTTCTGGGCTGGGGTTATCTCCATGCCCTTGCTGGCGGCCATCTTCTCGGCGATGGGCGTGTTCGGCGGCTACGTGGTGGGGGTGGTGCTCATCGGTGTGGATGAAGGGTCGTTCTGGTCGCAGATGCAGGCGACCGTGGACTTTCAGGCGGACATCATGAATGGCGTGATCAAGAGTTTTGTATTCGGTTTTGCGGTCACGGTGATCGCCTTGTTTGAAGGATTCGATGCGCCGCCGACGGCAGAAGGCGTTTCAGGCGCGACGACGCGCACGGTGGTGCAATCTTCGTTGGCGATTTTGATGTTGGATGTCATATTGACCGCGTTCATGTTTAGAGGGGCTTGATGATGGAACGGACTAAATTGGATTTATGGGTAGGCGCATTCGTGGTGGCGGGTATCGCTGCGCTGGTGGTGTTGGCGCTGAAGGTGGGGAACCTAAGCACTTATAACGTATCCGAGACCTACCAGTTGCAGGCTTACTTCAACAACGTCGGAGGATTGAAGGCGACAGCGTCGGTAAGGAGTGCGGGTGTGTTGGTCGGTCGCGTCACCAGCATCACTTTGGATACCGAGCGGTATGAGGCAAAGGTGACGATGAGCATCGACAAGCGCTACCAGTTCCCCAAGGATACGTTCGCGAATATCCTGACGTCGGGTTTGTTGGGTGAGCAGTACATCGGCCTGTTGCCCGGAGGCGAAGACGAGATGCTGGCAGAGGGTGGCGAATTCAAGAAGACACAATCCGCCATCGTGGTGGAAGAGTTGATCGGCAAGTTCATGTTCAATAAGACAGATAGTTCGAACTGATTTCGAAACGGAGATAGGGATACATGCGTAAGTTGATTGCAGTGGCGGCGTTGTGGGCTGTAAGCGTATTGCCATCGTCGGCGATGGCCGAAGAGATGACGCCGCCTGATGTGTTGATCGAGCAGACCATGCACGAAGTGCTGGAAATCATCAAGAAGGACAGCGCCTTGCTGGCCGATGAAGCACGCTTGCTAGAGTTGGTCGATGCCAAGATATTGCCGCACTTCGATTTTGGCCGCATGACGAAACTGGCCGTCGGCAAAGCTTGGCGTACCGCGACGCCGGAGCAGAAACAATCTCTGACCAACGAATTCCGTACCATGTTGGTCCGCACCTATACCAAGGTATTCACTACCTATAAAAATCCCACGGTGGAGACCAAACACGTTCAAGTGGCAGCGGGTGTGGAAGAGATACCCGTGAAGACCATCATCAGCTTCAGTGATGGTCGCTCGGCAAAAGTCGAATACGAGATGGAAAAGACAGCGGCGGGCTGGAAGGCATTCGATGTGACTTTGGAGGGCGTGAGCCTGGTTACAAGTTATCGTGGCTCATTTGGCGATCAGATCCAGCAGGCAGGTGTTGATGGCCTGATACAGAAATTGGCTGATACCAACCGTTCCGCAACCGCTTCAAGTAAAGCAAGAAAGGCGCAAGCCAAGTGATCGTGTTCGTGGACAATCGATTCGCCGTGTCTGGACCGTTGACCATTGACTCGGTGGGTTCGCATCAGCGTTTTCCATTCCATCACAATACAAAAAGTGAGCCATTGGTCGTCGATCTATCGCAAGTCGACATCGTCGATTCTGCCGCAGTGAGCCTGATGCTGTCTTGGGTGCGTCAAGCCCAAGCGTTGAGTCTCAATCTTTCGTTTGTTCACGCGCCAATGAATCTGCGTAGCTTGGTCGATCTTTATGGTCTAACCGAAGTCTTACCCTTGAATTATTCCTAAATCAGCCACGAGTATCTCTCTATGCAAAAACTAGCCATCCAAGGCGGCAATCCATTACGCGGTGAAGTGCGTATCTCAGGCGCGAAGAATGCAGCGTTGCCCATCATGTGCGCCAGCTTGTTGACCGCAGACACGCTGCGCCTGACCAATCTGCCTGATCTGCATGATGTCGGCACCATGCGTAAGTTGTTGCAACAGATGGGTGTGGCGGCAGAGATTGCAACTAACGAGATCACCTTCAAGGGTGACAAGATCGACAACTGGGAAGCGCCTTACGAAATGGTGAAGACCATGCGTGCAGCGATTCTGGTGTTGGGCCCGCTGGTGGCGCGCTTTGGTGATGCCAAGGTGTCTTTGCCGGGAGGATGTGCCATCGGCTCACGCCCGGTCGATCTACACATCAAAGGACTGCAAGCGATGGGTGCGGAGATCGCCATCGAGCATGGTTATATCCATGCCAAAGCCAAGAAACTCAAAGGTGCGCGCATCTTCTTCGACATCGTCAGCGTGACGGGGACGGAGAACCTGATGATGGCTGCTGCGCTGGCCGATGGCGTGACCGTGTTGGAGAACGCTGCACGTGAACCCGAAGTCATCGACTTGGCGAATTGTCTGCGTGCGATGGGCGCGAAGATCACGGGCGATGGAACCGACAATATCACCATTACGGGCGTTGAGAAGTTGCACGGCGCAACGCACCACATCATGCCGGACCGTATCGAAAGCGGAACATTCCTCGTGGCGGCCGCCGCGACTGGCGGTAGCATCACCTTGCGTGAGACGCGCGCCGACATCTTGGACACGGTGCTGGAAAAACTTACCGAGGCGGGCGCGAAGATCACAGTGGATGGCACGTCAATCCATTTGGAAATGAGCGGTCGTCCTAAATCGGTGAGCGTGCGCACCGCACCGCATCCCGCTTTCCCCACCGATATGCAAGCGCAGTTCATGGTGCTCAACTGCATCGCGGAAGGCAGTGCGATGGTCATCGAAACCATCTTCGAAAATCGCTTCATGCACGTGCAAGAACTGCGCCGTCTGGGTGCGATGATCGACGTGGAAGGAAATACTTCCGTGGTGCGCGGTGTGGATCATTTGGAAGGCGCGACTGTGATGGCGACCGACCTGCGTGCTTCGGCATGTCTAGTCATCGCTGGATTAGTGGCGCAGGGGGAGACGGTCATCGACCGCATCTATCATTTGGACCGTGGCTACGAACACATCGAGAGCAAACTGTCCCAGCTTGGCGCTAACATTCGACGTATCAAATAGTAGAGAGACATCATGATCACCATCGCCTTATCCAAAGGACGTATCTTTGAAGAGACCTTGCCGCTGCTTAAAGCCGCGGGCATCACACCGCTGGAAGACCCGGAGACTTCGCGCAAGCTCATCTTGCCAACCAATCGCGACGACGTGCGCCTCATCATCGTGCGCGCTTCTGATGTGCCCACCTACGTTCAATATGGCGCTGCCGACATCGGTGTGGCGGGCAAGGACGTGCTGAACGAACATGGCGGCGATGGTCTGTACCAACCGCTCGATCTGAATATCGCCAAGTGCCGCATGATGGTGGCGGTGCGTAGCGACTTCGATTATGAGTCCGCCGTGAAGCAGGGCGCACGCATCCGTGTGGCGACCAAATATGTGAAGACGGCACGCGAACACTTCGCAGCCAAGGGAGTACACGTCGACCTGATCAAGCTGTACGGCTCTATGGAGTTGGCGCCGTTGGTTGGGCTGTCCGATGCCATCGTCGACTTGGTGAGCAGTGGCGCCACTTTGAAAGCGAACAACCTTGTCGCAGTGGAAGAGATCGCGCAGATATCGTCTCGCTTGGTGGTGAACCAAGCCTCGCTCAAACTTAAACGCAGCACCCTGCAACCCATGCTGGATGCATTTGCTGGAGCCGTTCAATGAACATCACAAGACTCTCGACCCAACAAGCTGACTTCGATGCCACGCTGACCAAGCTGCTGGCATTTGAAGAAACGGCGGATGACAAACTGGAAGCGACCGTCGCGACCATCCTTGCTGACGTGAAGAAACGCGGCAACGATGCTGTGTTGGAATACACCCGAAAATTCGACCGTTTGCCTTCGATCACTGAGGCTTCGATGGAATTGCCGCAGTCCGAGTTGAAGGCGGCCTTTGAAGGCCTACCTGCCGATCAGAAGCTCGCCTTGGAGCAAGCTGCACAGCGCGTGACTTCGTATCACCAGAAACAAGTGCAGGCTTCATGGAGCTATCTGGACGAAGACGGCACCATGCTGGGTCAGCAAGTCACTCCGCTGGATCGCGTCGGCCTTTATGTGCCCGGTGGCAAGGCTGCGTACCCGTCTTCCGTGTTGATGAATGCACTGCCAGCCAAAGTGGCGGGCGTGGCAGAACTCATCATGGTCGTGCCTACACCCGATGGCGTGAAGAACCAGCTGGTGTTGGCTGCGGCTTATCTGTCCGGTGTGGATCGCGTGTTCACCATCGGCGGCGCACAGGCGGTGGGTGCGTTGGCCTATGGCACGGCGACCATCCCCAAGGTGGACAAGATCGTTGGCCCCGGTAACGCCTATGTGGCTTCGGCCAAGCGCCGTGTGTTCGGCGTATGCGGTATCGACATGATCGCCGGGCCTTCCGAGATATTGGTCATCTGTGATGGAGGTACTGACCCGGATTGGGTGGCGATGGATCTGTTCTCGCAAGCCGAACACGACGAGTTGGCGCAAGCCATCCTGTTGTCACAGGATGCTAAATTCATCGAGGCGGTGGCGGCCAGTGCCAACAAGCTGTTGGAGCTGATGCCACGCAAAGACATCATCAAGACCGCCCTGGAGAATCGCGGTGCTTTGATCCATGTGAAAGACATGGACGAAGCTTGCCGCATCAGCAACCGTATCGCGCCAGAACACTTGGAGCTGTCCGTGGCTGATCCACAAGCATGGCTGCCCAAGCTGAAGCACGCTGGCGCCATCTTCATGGGGCGTTACACCTCGGAGTCGCTGGGTGACTACTGTGCGGGCCCTAACCACGTCCTACCTACCTCTGGTACGGCGCGTTTCTCTTCGCCGCTGGGGGTATATGACTTTCAAAAGCGCAGCAGCCTCATCCAAGTCTCCGCCAAAGGGGCGCAAACGCTAGGAGCTATCGCCTCTACCTTGGCATTTGGCGAGGGTTTGCAGGCCCACGCGCAGTCTGCGCTGTATCGAAAGAACAGCTAGGGAAGGTGTTGATTCAATCCCCTCTCCCACAGGGCGAGGGAGTAAGGCCGAAAGGCTTTGTAGCATCCAAGGAAACTTTAAGTTGTGTACTTTTCAGGGTTTGGGGTAGAATCCGCGCCTCATTTTTGCAACTGTTTGCAACTGGTCTGGAGTTAGTCATGGCACGCGTCTGTCAAGTAACGGGGAAAGCCCCAATGGTTGGGAACAATATCTCCCACGCGAACAATAAAACCAAGCGTCGTTTTTTGCCGAATCTGCAACAACGTCGTTTGTGGGTGGAATCTGAAAATCGTTGGGTTTCTATGCGTATAACGAATGCTGCTCTGCGCACCATCGATAAGAACGGCATTGATGCTGTCCTGTTCGAGATGCGTGCTCGCGGCGAGAAGATTTAAGGGGAACAGTCATGGCAAAAGGCGCTCGCGAAAAGATCAAGTTGGAATCCTCTGCTGGTACAGGACATTTCTACACCACGAACAAGAACAAACGCACCACACCAGAAAAGCTCGAATTCATGAAGTTCGATCCAGTGGTACGCAAGCACGTCGCTTACAAGGAAACCAAGCTGAAGTGATTCAGTGAAGTTCCGGTAGGTAAAAGAAAACCCGCGAAAGCGGGTTTTTTGTTTTGGGGGTGAGAAAAATCTAGGCTTTGGCCCAGTCCTGCGCTTCAGTGTATTCGTTGAACACCCGAATATCCGCATCCACAAACAAGCGTGACAGCCAAGCCTGCCATGTGAGCCACTGGTCGTCGGTGACGACGGCGATCTTGTTGAAGTCGTGGTTGTGCTGGCGGCTGAAGAACTTGATCTCTTCCCAGGCGACGTCCGTCGTGTAGTCGATCATGCCGCGCAGGTCGAATATCAGATTGGTCTTGTCGCCGCTCTTGAGTTTGTATAGCGCGTGTTCTTCGAACTGCTTGAAATCGGCGAGGGTGAAGTCACCCATGACGGCGATGTTGACGAGGTTGGTTTTGTCTTCGATGGTGATCATTTGCTTGCCTCTGTGTTGGTGGGAGCTAGGCGCAAGCTTAACATGCCGCTGGCGATGATGAGTGCGATGCCTAGCCATGCGCTGACGCTCAGTAGCTCGTTCCAGAATATCAATCCAAAAAGAGCGGAGAAAACAACGGTGCTGTACGCCAAGCTACCGACGACCAAGGTCTGTCCTGTG
Organism: Gallionellaceae bacterium; assembly: GCA_006218055.1. GTDB lineage: Bacteria > Pseudomonadota > Gammaproteobacteria > Burkholderiales > Gallionellaceae > Sideroxyarcus. Next base: position 36,898 of record VBWD01000018.1, on the reverse strand, counting down.
CGGTAGGCGCGCGTCATGAAGAGTTGGGCGAAGGTGGCAGACGCACCGATGGCGATGAGCAAAGGAAGGTCGCTGAATGTGAGCGTGTGGAGGGTGTCGGTGAGCATCCATACGCCGCTGATGAGGGTCGCGCTGAGATTGAAATAGAACACTACGCGTGTGCCTGACTCTCCCGCCATGCCGAGTTGCCGTACGTTGAGTAAAGCGACACCCGCCAGCACGCCCGAGATGAGACCGAGCAAGCCGGGAAAGAGTTGATCTTGTTCCAGCGTCGGGTGCAACAGCAGGAGGATGCCGGCGAAGCCAACCACCAGTGCGCTCGTGAGAGGAGCATGGAATCTGTCTTTCAACACCAGTACGGTGAAGACGGATAGGAATAGGGACGAGGTGTAGTTGAGGGTGATGGCGGTCGCCAGTGGCAATACGCTGATGCAGTAGAAGAACAGCAACATGGCGATAGTGCCGGACAAGCCGCGCCAGATGTGCCCGCGCCAATGCGGGGTGGCGAATGCGAGTTTGGAGCGATGCAGCATCGCGTACACGATGATGAGTCCGAAGAAGGAGCGGTAGAACACCAACTCACTACTGGTGAAGTCGGCGCCGCCGAGTTTGACTAGCGAGCCCATGCAGGCGAAGAGCAGTCCGGCCACCAGCATCCAGAGTGAGCCCATGCTAGTCCGTCATTCCCGCGCAGGCGGGAATCCGGTTATTGAGATGATTCATCGCAGAGCGATGGAAAAACCATAAAGGCATTTTGAATAAAACCACTGGATTCCCGCCTGCGCGGGAATGACGGTTATAGGTGCGGTGCGAGATTGCGTTTCAGATACTCATGGAAGTGCAACATGCCGTCTTCGGTCGGTGACTGATAAGGCCCAGCTTCTTCGATGCCGCGCTGATAGAGTGACTTGCGGCCTTGGTGCATGCGGTGGCAGATGATGTCGTCTTCCACCGCTGTCTCGTTATAAGCCTTCTGCTCGGCTTCAACGAAATCGCGTTCGAACATAGCGATCTCTTCAAGGTAGTAGAACTCGACCACGTTGGTGCACGCTTCCGCACCGCGCGGGATGAGCGTGCTGATGACCAGTGTGCCGGGATACCACTCTACGGTGATGTTGGGGTAATAGGTGAGCCAGATCGCGCCGTATTGCGGCAGCTTGTCGCCGTAGTAGCGCAGCACCTGTTCCTGCCATTTCCCATAGACCGGGCTGCCGACCTTGCGCAGCGCATTGCTGATGCCCACGGTCTGTACGCTGTACTGTTCGCCGAACTGCCACTTGAGGTCGTCACAATCCACGAAGTTGCCGAGTCCGGGGTGGAATGGCACCACATGGTAGTCCTCCAGATACACCTCGATGAAGGTCTTCCAGTTGAATGCATATTCATCCACTTGGATGCGGTCCAGCATGTAGCCAGAGAAATCCAAGTCTTTCATCACGCCCATGTTGGCGAGGTCTTTGGCGATGTCACGCTTGCCGGAGAACAACAGACCGTTCCAATTCTGTAGGGGGGACTTGTTCAGGTGTAGGCAAGGATTCTGCGGGAAGTGCGGTGCCCCCATCAGTTCGCCATCGTTCTTGTAAGTCCAACGATGGAGCGGACACACGATGGTCTTGGCATTGCCGCGACCTTCCAGCATCGTCGCTTGGCGGTGACGGCAGATATTGGAAAGCAGCTCCACGCCGTTCGGGTTGCGCACCAACATCTGCGCATTGCCGTCCAGCACATGATAGTCGCCCAGATTCGGCACCATCAGCTCATGACCAACGTAATTCGGCCCATTCTCAAAAAGCACGCGGCGTTCGGTCTCCAACACTTTTGGATCGAAGTACCAGCCCATCGGCGGTTGTGCGATGACGGGATTGAACTGCTGAGTTTTAGCTATTTCGGACATACCCACGATTCCTCTGTGAATACGATTAAACGGGGCGGCGATTGTCCCCGAATTCAGAGGGTGGGGCAACAATAATTGGCTCAAGCAATGGGGGTTGGGTAAAATGGCGACCTTTCGCACGCAGGGCATTTTTCATGGCCGGTAAAGCACAAAAAACAGTCAGTTTCGAAGCGGCGATGACCGAGTTGGATCAACTCGTCGCAGACATGGAAGGCGGGAAGCTATCTTTGGAAGACTCGCTGTCGGCCTATAAACGTGGCGCCGAGTTGCTTTCCTTCTGCCGAGGCAAGCTGGATGATGCCCAACAACAGGTGCGAGTGTTGGAAGATGGTGTGCTGAAAGATTTTTCCGCAGGCAGCGAAGCATGATGGTGAAAGAATTCTCTAGCTGGGTCGCCGACCAGCAATCCCGATTCGAAGATGTGTTGCGCAACCTGTTGCCATCAGCAGACGTCGCGCCGCAACGTCTGCATGCCGCGATGCGCTACAGCGTATTGGATGGTGGCAAGCGCGTGCGTCCCTTATTGGCTTTTGCGGCAGGTGAGTTGGCTGGAGCAGACGTAGCGCGTGTGAACTACGCTGCCGCTGCCGTCGAACTCATCCACGCTTATTCGCTCGTGCACGACGACATGCCGTGCATGGACGATGATGTGCTGCGTCGAGGCAAGCCGACTTGCCATGTGGAATATGACGAAGCGACTGCGCTACTGGTGGGTGATGCGCTGCAAAGTCTGGCCTTCCAATTCCTTTCCGAACAACATCTGAGCGACGAACCCGGCAAGCAATTGCAGATGGTGAAGTTGTTGGCGGTTGCATCCGGTTCGCGTGGCATGGCGGGTGGGCAAGCCATCGATCTTGCCAGTGTGGGCAAGCAGCTGACACTGCCCGAGTTGGAGCAGATGCACATCCACAAGACCGGCGCACTGATTCGTGCTGCTATCTTGCTGGGTGCCCATTGCGGCAATGGATTGAACGATGCGCAGCTCGACAAGTTGGATCGCTTCGGCAAGCTCATCGGGCTGGCATTCCAAGTGGTGGATGATGTGTTGGACTGTGAAGCGGATACCGCGACGCTGGGCAAGACCGCAGGCAAGGATGCCGACAACGACAAACCGACCTATGTGAGTTTGTTGGGTTTGCAAGAAGCAAAAGCGATGGTGCAACGTTTGCACAGCGAGGCGTTGGGCTCTTTGAGTGAATTCGGCGATTCAGCACGCCGTCTGCGTGAGTTGGCCGATTTCATCGTGCTACGGAAATTCTGATGTACACACTTCTAGATACCATCAAATCTCCCGAAGATCTGCGCAAGCTGGAGCGCGAACAGTTGCCGCAACTCGCCGCCGAGTTGCGCGAGTTCTTGGTCGAATCGGTGAGCAAGACGGGCGGCCACTTGTCGTCCAACCTTGGCACAGTCGAGCTGACCCTCGCGCTGCACACCATCTTCAACACGCCGCGAGATAAATTGGTGTGGGATGTGGGCCACCAGACTTACGTGCATAAGATATTAACGGGCCGCCGTGCCGCGATGAGCACGCTGCGCATGAAGGGCGGCATCGCTGGTTTCCCCAAACGTGAAGAAAGTCCCTACGATACTTTCGGCACGGGGCACTCCAGTACATCTATTTCGGCTGCACTCGGTATGGCGGCTGCGGCGAAGCTGCGCGGCTCGGATGAACGTGCGGTCGCCATCATCGGCGATGGTGCGATGACCGGAGGCATGGCGTTCGAGGCCTTGAACAATGCGGGAGCGATGGATGCCAACGTCCTTGTCATCTTGAACGACAACGACATGTCCATCTCGCGCCCAGTCGGTGCGCTCAACAACTATCTGGCGAAGCTGATGTCGGGTCGTTTTTACGCCGCCGTGCGTAGTCGTAGCGAGAAGATGCTGAAGGGCATGCCGCCCGTGCTGGAGTTCGCCAAACGTACCGAGGAACACCTCAAAGGTATGGTCATTCCCGGCACCATGTTCGAAGAGTTCGGTTTCAATTACATCGGCCCCATCGATGGTCATGACATCAACGTGTTGCTGGATACGCTCAGCAATATTCGCAAACTGGAAGGCCCGCAGTTCCTGCACATCGTCACGCAGAAGGGCAAGGGCTACGACAAGGCGGAAGCGGATTGCCTGCTCTACCACGGGGTATCCAAGTTCGACCGCACCAGCGGCATCATTCCCAAGCCCACCCAACAACAGACCTACACGCAGGTATTCGGCAACTGGTTGTGCGACATGGCGGCTGCCGATGAAAAGCTGGTCGGTATCACGCCTGCGATGTGCGAAGGCTCGGGTATGCCCGAGTTCGCCGAGAAGTTTCCGCAGCGCTATTTCGACGTGGGTATCGCCGAGCAGCATGCACTCACCTTCGCGGCGGGCATGGCATGCGAAGGCTACAAACCCGTGGTGGCGATCTACTCCACCTTCTTGCAACGCGCGTATGACCAACTCATCCATGACATCGCTATTCAGAACCTGCCGGTGATGCTGGCCATTGACCGTGGTGGTCTGGTCGGGGCGGACGGTGCGACTCATGCGGGCAGTTTCGATCTGAGTTTCCTGCGCTGTATCCCCAATATGACGATCATGACGCCGAGCGATGAGAACGAATGCCGTCAGATGTTGAGTACGGCCTACCAAATGAACTCGCCGACCGCAGTGCGTTATCCGCGCGGCACCGGGCCTGGTGTGGCGACAGCAAAGGATTTGAAAACTGTCCCAATCGGCAAAGGAGAAGTACGCCGTACCGGTAAAGATATCGCCATCCTCGCTTTCGGTTCCATGCTGGAGCCGGCATTGGCGGCGGGTAAGCAGTTAGGCGCAACCGTCGTCAACATGCGCTTCGTCAAACCGCTGGACGCAGGACTGGTGTTGCAGTTGGCACGTGAGCACACGCTGTTGGTGACGGTGGAAGAGAACACCATCCTGGGTGGGGCGGGCAGTGCGGTCGCGGAATGTCTGGCGCAACATGGCGTGGCGGTTCCGCTGTTGCATCTCGGATTGCCCGACCGTTTCATCGAGCAAGGGGAGCATAAACAGTTGCTGGCCGATTGCGGTCTCGATGCATCTGGTTTGGTGTGTTCTATCCAAGCCGTTGCAGCAAGAAAAATAGCTTGAGTGAAATAGTGGGACAATGGTTATAATCCGCCCGACACTCTATTCAGGAAGCAATAAATGAACTCCATAGCACCTATCGCAGACGTACAGAGTAGCGCCGATACCCGCCACTTGGCGATCAACAAGGTCGGCATCAAGAGCATTCGCCATCCGATCAAGGTCAAGGACAAGAGCATCGGTGTGCAACACACCATCGCCACCTTCAATATGTACGTGCATCTGCCGCACAACTTCAAGGGCACGCACATGTCGCGTTTCGTGCAGATACTCAACCAGCACGGGCGCGAGATATCAGTGGAATCGTTCGAGAGCATCCTGCGCGAGATGACGGAAAAACTGGAAGCGAAGTCCGGTTACATCGAGATGTCTTTCCCCTATTTCGTGAACAAGACTGCGCCGATATCGGGTGTACAAAGTCTGCTGGATTATGACGTGACCTTCATCGGCGAGATAGTCGAAGGCAAATATCGCTTCACTATGAAAGTGTTGGTGCCGGTAACCAGCCTGTGCCCGTGCTCAAAAGAAATCTCCGAGCGCGGCGCGCACAACCAACGTTCACATGTCACCCTTACCGTGCGCACCAAGAGTGCAGTGTGGATCGAAGAGGTGGTGCGAGTTGCTGAAGAGCAGGCATCCAGTGAGCTTTATGGTTTATTGAAACGCCCTGACGAGAAATTCGTCACCGAACGGGCTTACGACAATCCGAAGTTCGTCGAAGACATGGTGCGCGACGTTGCCGCCGCATTGAATGCGGATGACCGTATCGAGGCCTATGTGGTCGAGTCGGAGAACTTCGAGTCGATACACAATCACTCCGCCTACGCATTGATCGAAAGAGATAAAACCAAGGATTGAGGAGCGAGATTGGGGATTGAGACAAAAGCGAAGCAGAGGGTTTTATCAATCCTAAATCCACAATCCTGACATGAAGCCCATCGCCATCTTCCGTCACGCGCCATCCGAAGGCCCCGGTTATTTCGCACTGTTCCTGAATCAGCACGCCATTCCCTGGCGCTTGTTCCATATCGATGAAGGCGCAGCCGTGCCTGCGAACGCGGACGATTTTCTCGGTCTGGTGTTCATGGGCGGGCCGATGAGTGTCAACGACGACCTGCCTTGGATATCTCCCGTACTTTCGCTAATCCGTGATGCATACGCGAAGGACATTCCGCTACTCGGTCACTGCCTTGGAGGACAACTCATCTCCAAGGCACTAGGCGGCGTGGTGAGCAAGAATCCCGTGAAAGAGATCGGCTGGGGCGAGGTCTCGGTGGCAAATAACGACATCGCGCGCCAGTGGTTTGGTGAAACCAAACAGTTCGATTCATTCCATTGGCATGGCGAGACCTTCTCCTTACCACAAGGCGCAGTTCATCTTTTATCCAGCACACATTGCACCAACCAAGCCTATGCCATCGGCAGACATCTGGCCCTGCAATGCCATGTCGAGATGACCGAGCAAATGATCCGCGACTGGTGCGAGATCGGTGCGGACGAGATCGAATCCGCACGACACAGTCCCGCAGTGCAATCCTCAACGCTTATGCAACAACAGATGCAAGACAAATTGCCGCCCCTCCATCACGTCGCCGAGCATCTCTATCGGCACTGGCTGCGCGGCCTCGCACACTAACGCCCTAAATTCTGCCAGGGGTAGCAATTCGCATTGCGGTTTATAAAGCCAGGCGTAGAATCTTGCGACCTGCAGAGGGGCCGTGCAGGCAACTTGCCATCTATTAAGGAGAGTCACATGAAGAAATTGATTGCTCTGGTCAGTTTGGGAATCGCACTTTCAGTATCTGCACCTGCATTCGCAGGCGCGCAACAAAACAAGATGAAGACTTGCAATGCCGATGCGAAACAGCAGGCTTTGAAGGGCGCTGAACGCAAAGCCTTCATGAAGACTTGCCTGAAGAAGGACAGTGCAGCTAGCACAGATGCCGCCGCACCTTCGCCGCAACAGAACAAGATGAAGTCATGCAATGCCGAAGCCAAGGCAAAAGCTTTGAAGGGGTCTGAGCGCAAGGCCTTTATGAGTTCTTGCCTGAGCGCGTAAGCACAGCATCATCCACCAAGTGAAACGCGCCGCAAGGCGCGTTTTTCATTGGAGTCGGCGAAAGGCTGGCGTGTACAATTCGCCCCGAATCCCAAGGATGTGGTGAGAGTCAAATGACCTATGTAGTGGGCGAAAACTGTATCAAATGCAAATACACCGACTGCGTCGAAGTGTGTCCGGTGGATTGTTTCCACGCGGGCCCCAACTTCCTCGTCATCGATCCGGATGAATGCATCGACTGCTCGCTGTGCGTGCCGGAATGTCCGGCTAATGCGATCTTTGCGTTGGATGATCTGCCGGAAGACCAAAAGCTATTCGCCGCCCTCAATGCCGAGCTGGCGAAGCAGTGGAAGACCATCACCCAAAAGATCGATGCGCCTGCCGATGCGGATGAGTGGCGTGACGTGAAAAATAAATCACACCTGCTTGAGCGGTGAGTCCTGCCACGCAACTCTTTGATCGTATCGCGCAACGTATCCTCGCTGCGCATCCCGCGCCCGACCTGCGCGGCATCACTATCCTTCTGCCCAACTTCCATGCGGCGCAACCGCTGGCACAAGCACTGATTCGCATTGCGCAACGTCCTGCATTGTTGTTGCCGCAGATGGTGACGTTGAACGAATGGGCGCAAAGCATTCCGCTAGCCGCAAATGTCGTTTCCGACAATCAACGCAGCGCCTTGCTGTATCAGCACATGCGTAAACGGAAATGGTTCGACAACGCCGACCTGTGGAGCATGACGCAGGAGTTGCTCAAACTGTTCGACGAACTCACCCATGCGCTGGATGCGTTGCCCGATGATGAGAGTGCATTCATCGCGGCAGTGGAGCGCGCCTACCAAGCGCGACAGAACACCACGCTGCAACTGGAAGCGCGCTTGGTGTTCGAGCTATGGCACGCCATGCAGGCAGGGCCGGAATTGGATGCGGCGCGTGCCTATCAGCAGCGCTTGGCGCAGCTGGCCGCACAAGCTCAGTCACCGTTGTATGTGTTGATGGCATCCGAGTGGGAGGCGGTAGAGAAACGCTTCCTCGAAGAATATGAGCAGCGTGCGATGGTGAAGGTGTTCGATCTGCGCGAGATGGAGGCGCGACCTTCAGCCCCCCGTTTCTTCGCAGCCTCCTCCCTCGAACAAGAAGCCCGTGCTGCTGCCATGCAAGTGCGATTGTGGTTGCAACAAGGCAAGCTGGAACGAGCCGAAGTGCTGGTGGCGGACGAGACGGGCTGGACCTTCGCCACACTCTCGGTGAGTACGGTGCTGGATCGTTGGCTCACCGCATTGCAGAGCGACTTCTACCATCACGATCTGCTCGACCTGCTCAAGTCGCCGTTCATCTTCGCCGACATGACGGCGAGCGAACGCAAGTCAGCCGTGTACGAGTTGGAGCAACTGCTGCGCAAACACGGTGTGGTGTCCGGCTTAAAAAAGTTTATCGATCTCGTTCCGTATGAGGTGGCTCTGCATGTGCCACTGGCACGCCTGCGGCAGGCCGCCGCGCTGCTGGAGCAGAGCAAGAAACGAACACTCTCCGAATGGCTCGCGGCATTGCGTGAGAGTCTGGATGTGTTGAGCATAGCCAAAGGATTGCAACAAGACGACGCGGGGCAGCAACTGTTGAGTGCGCTGCAGACTTGGCAGCAAGAGCTGGCGAACGATGGCGGACGTTATGCCTTCCACGAATGGCGGCGCTGGTTGTCACAGCAAATGGATGTGCAGACCTATCGCGACAGCAGCATCGACAGCACGGTGCGTTTCACCCATCTGGCAGCGACGCGCTGGCGTACCTTCGATGCGGTGTTGCTGCTGGGTTGCGATGCCGACCATCTGCCCAGTGCCGGTGACGGCGGGCGCTGGTTCAATGACGCGGTGCGCTCCGTGTTGAATCTACCGACACGCGCTACGCATGCTGCACGGCAACGTGCCGACCTGATGGCGTTGCTGGCGCTGAACGACACTGTGCTGGTCACTTGGCAGAAGGATAAGAACGGGGAAGCGCGCCTACTGAGTCCGTTCTTGCAGATGCTGCGCGATGAACATGAACAAACGCATGGCGACGATCTCACCAAGCTTGAGTTGCATGACTACCTCGCGGCAGAAGAATCACATCACGTAGCGTTGCCGCAGTCGGCGCAACCAGTTCCGAACGTGGTGGCGGAAGCCGTGCCCACCAGCGTCAGCATCAGCGGCTACAACTCACTGGTTGCCTGCCCGTATCAATTCTATGCACGCCATATCCTGAAGTTGAACGAACTCGACGAGGTGCAGGAAGCCATCGAGAAGAGCGATTACGGCGAACGTGTGCACGAGATATTGCAACGCTTCCATGAGCGCTATCCGCAAGTGAGCGGGCAGGATGTGGCGAAGATGAACGCCGCCTTGCGCGACATCAGTGAGCAGGTGTTCGCTGATCTGCTGGCGCAGGACTTCGCCGCGCGCGCATGGTTGGCGCGCTGGTGTCAATCGCTGCCTGCCTATCTGGCGTGGCAGCAAGAGGGTGAGGCAGAAGGCTGGCGCTATGCCGAGGCGGAGACGAAATTCGACTGGCCGCTGGAAGGGGTGAACCTGCGCGGACGTATCGACCGCCTGGATGTGCGTGGTGATGACAAGCGCGTACTCGACTACAAGACGCAGAGCGACGGCGTACTGCGCAACAAACTCAAAGAGCCGGGCGAAGACGTGCAGCTTGCCTGCTATGCATATGCTCACGAAGCGGCCGATGTCGCCTTCGTCAGTATCGATAGCGGCAAGGTGAGGTCGGTCGCGCCGAAAGAAGATGCGGCACTGCTGGCGCAACTCAATGTCGAGCGCCTGGAGCGTGTGATGGGTGCGCTGCGTGACGGGGCAGGGTTGCCCGCGAATGGCATCGATGCGGTGTGCGGCTATTGTGAGATTCGCGGTGTGTGCAGAAAAGGAGAGTGGACATGAGCGTCGCCCTCGATCCTCGACGCAGCATCGTCGTCGAAGCCTGTGCCGGCAGCGGCAAGACTTGGCTGCTGGTGTCGCGCATAGCCCGTCTGCTGCTGGATGGTGCGCAGCCTTCGCAGATATTGGCTATCACCTTCACCCGCAAAGCAGCCCAGGAAATGCAGGCGCGTTTGCAAGAATGGTTGCGTGATCTGGCGATGAAGGATGAGCAGTGGGTGCGCACGTTCTTCGCAGAGCGTGGCATCGCAGAGTTGAACGACGAGCAGGTCGCCCTTGCGCGCAGCTTGTACAGCACGGTGCTGTTGGCGCAACCCGCCATCACCATCGGTACCTTCCACGGCTGGTTCATGCAGGTGATGCAGCGCGCGCCGCTGAATGCCGATGTGATGCATGGCATGACCCTGCTGGAACGCGCAGGCAGCGAACAGGAAGAAGCGTGGGAAGAATTGTTGGAGCAGATGCGCAAGCAGCCGGAGGGTGTGAACGCACAGCACATGCAGTGGCTGTTTGAGGAATACGGATTGTTCAACACGCGCAAGCTGCTGTTCAACTTCTTAGGCAAACGCGCCGAGTGGTGGGCGTACACCCAGGGTCGGAAGGATGTACTTTCTTTCGCTCTGGAAAATCTGCGTAACGATCTGGCTGTGGACATGGAGTTCGATGCGGTCGCTGATTGGGGAATGTGCGGCAACAACGAAGAAGCGTTCTTTGCTTTCGTGCGGCAACTGGCGAGTAATGGCACAGAGGTGCAGCAAAGCAAAGCGAGCGAGTTGGAGCGGGCATGGACGGATGCTGAAGCAGGATCCCGTTTTGATGCCGTGCAACCTTTGCTGTTCATACAGGCAGGCGAGCCGCGCAGTTTCAAGCCGACCAAGAAGCAGGATGCCGAAGCCTTCCTCATCACACGCGATGCGCTGTTCGATAGTCTGCAAGAAGTGCACGACACACAAGCAGAGCAACAAGCCTATCGTTTGAATGAAGCCGTGCTGCATTGCGGTGTGGCTTTCCTAGATCGATACCAAGCATTGAAATCACAAAAGCAACAGATGGATTTTTCCGATCTGGAATGGCAGTTGTGTCACCTGCTGCAACAGAGCGAACACGCCGAGACCATGCAGTACAAACTCGATAGCCGCTATCGTCATGTGTTGCTGGATGAATTCCAGGATACCAATCCGCTGCAATGGCAGATCCTGCGCGCGTGGTTCGATGCGGCAGTGGCGGTGGAATCGCAACCCACCGTGTTCGTCGTGGGCGACCCCAAGCAGTCTATCTACCGTTTCCGCCGTGCCGATGCGCGCCTGTTCGGTGTGGCACGCGAATATCTGCAAGAACATTTCAATGCTGCGACCTTGGGCAACAGCCTCACGCGCCGCAACTCCCAGCCGGTGGTGGATGCGGTGAACGCCGTGTTCCGCGAGCAGCCGGACGGCTTCGAGTTCGTCGAACATCAAACGCATCAAACGGAACTGCCCGGCCATGTGCTGGTGCTGCCGTTGGCTGTAGTCGCCGAACTTGAAATCGAAGCCGCTCATAGCCCCTCTCCCACTGGGGGAGGGGTTGGGGTGGGGGAACACTTTCAAGAACTCACCCTGCGCAACCCGCTCACCACCCCACGCGCAGAAACCGAAGAAGGCGCGCGCCACCTCGAAGCTGTGCAATTCGCCGACCAGATAAAAACCATCGTCAGCGATTGGTCGGTGAACGACGAAGGCAAAGTACGCCGCGCCACCTATGGCGACATCATGGTGCTGGTGCGCAGCCGCACCCACCTTGCCGTGTACGAAGAAGCGCTGCGCGCCCAACACATCCCCTTCATCAGCTCGCGTCGTGGAGGATTGCTCGATACTTTGGAAGCGGAAGACGTACAGGCACTGCTGATGTTCCTCATCACGCCCTTCGCCGACCTCGCGCTGGCACAAGTGCTGCGCACGCCCATCTTCGCTTGCAGTGATGCCGACTTGATACATCTATCAGGATTTAGGATTGAGGATTTAGGATCGAGGAGTGTGGAGTGTGGGGAAGGTGCGGATGGTTTTACTCAATCCTCAATCCTCATTCCTAAATCTTCTTGGTGGCAACGCCTGCAACACCTTGCTTCTAGCTCCCTCTCCCAACGGGGGAGGGCTGGGGTGGGGGAACACTCGTCGCTACAACGCGCCTACGAATTATTAAACCGCTGGCTTTTCCTCGCGGACAAACTCCCTGTGCATGACCTGCTCGACCGCATCTATTTCGAAGGCGATGTGTTGGCGCGTTACAGCGCCGTATTGCCTGTCGAGATGCGCGCCAAAGTCACCGCCAACCTGCACGCCTTCATGGAGATCGCCTTGAGTGTGGATGCGGGACGCTACCCCAGTCTGCCGCGCTTCCTGCAAGAGTTGCGCGAATTGCGCGACAGCAGCGACGATGCGCCGGACGAAGGCAAGCTCGGCACAGCGGGCGATGCGGTGCGCATCTACACCGTGCACGAATCGAAAGGATTGGAAGCGCCCATCGTCTGGCTGTTGGATGCGAATGCAGAGAAGAAGAACCGTGATGGCAATGACGTTCTGTTGTCTTGGTCGCCGCACGAAGAACGACCTTTGCACTTCTCCCTCCACACAGACCAAGCCTCACGCGGCAAGAAACGTGCGCCGTTGTTCGAACTAGACGCTGCCCAACAAGCCCGCGAAGAGATGAACCTACTCTACGTCGCCATGACCCGCGCACAGCAAGCGCTCATCGTCAGCGGCAACCAAGGCGCGAAGGAAACCAAGCAACTAACTTGGTATGGACGTATCGCATCGGTGCTAGGTGAGCAGACGAATCCATTGAACAAGCTCGCTGCCACATCACACGACACTGAGCGAAGTGCTGAACAGAAAGTTGCGATACCACCCATCCTACCCACAGGAAAACGTACTACCCGCAATACCGCACAACAGCAGCGAGGTGTCTGGCTACATTCAATGTTGCAATACCTCACCGAGATCCCCCCTCACTCTATGGGAGAGGGGGGGCGGGCGACGCTTCAGCAAAGACTTTCCATTTCTCAGCAAGAGTTAGACGCCCTCTACCCACAAGCCCAACACATCCTCACCGCGCCCCATCTCTCGCGCTTCTTCGACGCACAGCAACACCGCAACGCCCACAACGAGATGCCCTACATCAATGCGAAGGGTGAGTTGAAACGTATCGACCGTCTGGTGGAATTCGACGACGAAGTGTGGGTGCTGGATTACAAGCTAGGCGATAGCGAAGATGCGGCGCGTTACCAGTTGCAGATGCGGGAATATCAAACTGCGATGCAATCGGTGTATGCAGGCAAGACCGTAAGGTGTGCTTTAGTTTTTTTAGATGCGAGAATGAGAGTGGTCGAGTAGGTGAATCTCTAGTGGCTATCGGGGTCAAAAACAGACGCCGGAGATGGGGGCTAGTTTTTCGCGAGAGTGGCTAGTTGCGCATCCTCAACGCGGATATGGTGGATCAGCCAATCTTTCAGGTAGGAGAGAACGTCGAATTGCGCGACCAACGGGTTCACATGTAGTTCTTCATAGAACTCGGCAATCTTCTCTTCGAATGCGTGGTGCTGGTGTAATTGACGATCCATCCCGACATAAGCATAGTGATCCATCATCTGTTCTTCAGCGCGGAAATGTACCTTGGCATAAGCATCCAATGACTTTATCAAGCGCGCCACCTGCCGAGTGCCTCGCTTGTTGATGACTACCGCATAAAGGTCATTGACCAAGTCGAATAGGTATCGATGATGCTCATCAATGATGTCGATGCCGATACTTAGGCTTTCATCCCAAGGAATCCAGACATTCTCTCGACGCCGAATAGGGGGTAAGGTCAGCACCCGTTTCGGATCGATGATGTCATCGCGGTAGAGCTCACGGATGCGTAAGATCTCCGGCATCGCCTCACTGAATGCACGGACAATGACAGGGTCGAAATGTTTGCCCGATTCGGAGATGACCCATTGATAGGCGGCATCAACCGTCCATGGTTCCTTGTATGGGCGCGTTGATGTGAGCGCGTCGAACACGTCAGCGACCGCGCAGATGCGTGCGAGCAAAGGGATGGCCTCTCCTGCTAGCCCTTCTGGATAGCCATCTCCATCCCAGCGTTCGTGATGCGAGTTGGCGATATCCCGAGCTGCCACGATGAGTGAATCTTTTCCTTCCAGAATTTTGGCACCGATACTCGCGTGTCCCTTCATGACCTCGAACTCTGCAGGAGTTAGCTTGCCAGGTTTGAGCAAAACCGAATCGGCGATGCCGATCTTGCCAACATCATGCATTGGCGCGGCTACGGCGAGCAAATCACGCTGCTCTTCCGGCAGGCGCATCGCCTTGCCGATGGCGAGCGCAAAATTCGTCATGCGCATGATGTGCCAGCCAGTTTCGTTGTCACGATATTCAGATGCGATACCTAAGCTACGGATAGCCTCCGCGCGCGCTTCTTCAAGTTCGAGTTCGCGAACAGATAATGTCTCATTGATCAGAGCACGCTGTACCAGGCCTGATAACGCCCTGGAAAGATCATTAAAGAAATCAGTGCACACCGCATCCATCGCATAATTCGGCGCGGTGAAGAGAGCGATGTAGCCAAGGCCGTTGCTTCCTGCATGTACTGGCAAGAGCACCATGCGAGACAGATGACCATCCCCGATCGCTTCGTCCCCGCATGCGATATCTTCAGTAAGGCAGCTTCTTGATATTTCCCGATTTTTGAATGAAGCGGAATTCCATTGCATGGGATTTTCCCAAGCGGGTGAAATGCCGAATTGGGCTACTTGGAAATAGCGGCCGCGCGGATTGAGCAACATGATTGCCCCGCGTTGTTCAAGAGGGATATCACGCACATTCTCCAGCATAGAGAACAAGTGCGCAAGCAATGTATCCAGGTCGTTATTGATGTTGCTTGCAATCGCGAGCTCATATACCAGCTTTCTGATGGCTAGCAATTTCTCTTCTTTGTTCATGCCGCCTCCAAGTGCTTCCAGAAAAGTTTCTCTGGATTTTTATAGTTTTTGATGCGGGAGCATTCTGCCTCAATTAAGCGTCTGCCGGATGATTTTGGGCGTAAATTTAGCCCGAGTAGGCTGGGTCATCCCCGCCTCTTTAACGACAGCGTCAGCTTGAATCTGGCCACCGGTTCGTCGCTCAACGACGGTACGGTCGCGATCACGTCCAACTGCCGTTCGACGCGTTCATCCGAAGCGGCGGCTTGTGCGACAAGTTTGGCGATCTCTTGTCCTTGATTGCAACAAAAATCCACATCACCTTCCGCACGCTTGAGAAACTCTGCACTGAAATCTTTGAACACGAGTGAGATGTGCGTTGGTTGTCGTTTGATGAGGTGCATGGCGAATGCGCCGGCTGCGCAGTCTGCCCCTGCGCAGAGCGCGCCGAAGTACATGGAGCCGAGGTGATTCTTCGTCCTGCGCCGCAAGGGGATGCGCACGACCATGCGCTCTTTCGATATCTCTGCCACTGATACGCGGAAGTAGAACAGCACGGGGATCTGGGTGAGACCGAACCAGCGTAGAGAGAGGGTCTCCCTAGCCCTGTCGCTTAACAGTCTTAGTAGCCCGTTCATATCGTTCATCTGTGCCTTTCCTGCTTCTTTCTTAACAGAATCAAGTAGGTCGGTTCCAGCTCCGTTTTAAGCGTGGTGTTCACTCTAAACACTCCCTAAAATGCACGCAACACATTCAGGACAGCCAGCGTGAAGCATGAAGTTAATAAGGGCCGTGCGGTGGCGCGTGAGCGGGTGGACGATGGTTGGGGCGCGGCAGATGAAGCGCTACCACCCTTCAAGACCACGGTGACGGTGGAGAGTGCAAAGAGCATCATAGTGCGTCACGATTCGCTGGACCTGCCATTCGATTATTCGCTGAATGCCTATCGCGGTTGCGAGCATGGTTGCATCTATTGTTACGCGCGGCCCTCGCATGCCTATATGAATCTTTCGCCGGGATTGGATTTCGAATCCAAGTTGTTCGCCAAGCCGGAGGCGGCGCAGTTGTTGCGTGCGGAGTTGGCGAAACCTTCCTACCGTTGCTTACCCATCGCGTTGGGGGCGAACACCGATCATTACCAACCTATCGAACGCGATTGGAAGATCACGCGGCAGATATTGGAAGTGCTGGCGGAGTGCAAGCATCCGTTCTCCATCGTGACCAAGTCTGCGCTCATCGAGCGCGACCTCGACTTGCTCACGCAGATGGCACGCGACGACTTGGTGCAGGTGTTCATCACGGTCACGACGCTGGATGCCGATGTGGCACGCAAGCTGGAACCGCGCGCCGCATCACCGCAGCGCAGGTTGCGCACCATCCGTGTGCTGAACGAGGCGGGTGTGCCGTGCGGGGTGATGGTCGCGCCGGTCATCCCTTTCCTCACCGATGCCGAACTGGAGAACGTGTTGCAAGCCGCATATGAACACGGTGCGCGCACGGCGGGCTACACCTTGTTGCGTCTGCCGTATGAGTTGAAAGACTTGTTCAAAGATTGGCTCAATGTGCACTACCCGCTGAAGGCGGAGCATGTGATGAGCCGATTGCGCGAGATGCGCGGCGGCAAGGAGAACGACTCGGAATTCGGCTCGCGTTTCCGTGGCAACGGCATGTTCGCGGAATTGTTGGTGAAACGTTTCAAGCTGGCGTGTGATCGCTTGGGTTTGAATCAAGGCGAGCGTGTGTCACTCGATACGTCGAAGTTCATCAGGCCGAATCTGAGTGGGCAGGGGAGCTTGTTTTAGTGCGAGGCTCTTGCGGATGAACAGTGTGAGATGCGGGGGGATTTTTCCGCTATTCCAGCGATACGTATTTGAGATGTTGCGTAGTATTCCGTTCAAGAAATCTTGATAGTTGCCGAAAAACTAAATGACAGCGCGATGTGTGTGCTGGTGTAGTGGGGAGGCGATCATGAAATATCCATTCATCATGTTGTTTGCCTGTGTGGTGTTACTCACTTTGTTCTTCATGTTCCTGACGAACGCGGTGTGGGAGGAAGCGAAATTGTTGCTGGGCGACAGGTCGCGCTCTGACCGAAATCTGCAATAGGGTCATTTTCAGCCCTATGGCCGTTTGGAATCTGTCTATTCCGTAAGGGAGGAGTGGGGGGCGGACTGAATCGCAAGGTGTCGCTGCAAGCCATGCACCAGATTCTGAGTGAGCTCTGCTTGTAATTCCTCCATCGGCACGATGATGCCCTGTTCCACACATTGCGTGACGCGCAGTCCTTGGTAACCACAGGGGTTGATGTGGGCGAAGGGGTTGAGGTCCATGTCCACGTTGAGCGATAGGCCGTGATAGCAGCAACCTTTCTTTATGCGCAGTCCTAACGCGGCGATCTTGGCATCACCTACATACACGCCGGGTGCATCTTCGCGTCCGGCAGACTTCACGCCGTATTCCGCAAGCAGGTCGACGACAGCCTGTTCCATCAGGCGTACCAACTCGCGCACGTTGATCTTCCAACGGCGCAGGTCGAGTAGCAGGTAAGCCACGATCTGGCCGGGGCCGTGATAGGTGATCTGTCCGCCGCGATCGATCTTCACCACGGGGATGTGTGAGGTGCGTAGCAGATGTTCTGGCAGGCCCGCTTGGCCTTGAGTGAAGACGGGCGGATGTTGTAGCAGCCATATCTCATCCGTCGTATCTGCTGTGCGCTCGATGGTGAAGCGCTGCATGTCGCGCCAAGTCGGTTCGTATTCGACGAGGCCTAGGGCGCGGATGTGGATGGGCGGATGGAAGGTCATAGCACCATCTTCACCATGGGGTGAGAGCTTAGGTCTCGATAGAGGTCGTCGAGCTGTTCACGTGAGGTGACGTGAACCGTACAGGTGAGGCTGATGTATTTGGCGCCCGTGCTGTTGCGCATCTCGATGCTGTTCGCGTCGAACCCGGAGGAATGTTTTTGAACGACGATGGCGATGGCACTTGCAAAATCGGGATGCGCTAAGCCGAACACCTTGATAGGGAAGTCGCAGGGGTATTCGATGAGGGAGTCTTCGGTCACGGTCATTTGCGCATCACTTCCTGTTTGAAAGTTTGGTAGAGCGGGTGCAGCTTGGCGAACATCGCGCCGGGTTTGCCGTTGCCCACGGGCTTGCCATCCAGTGTGGTGATCGCCATCACTTCTTTGGTGGAGGAGGTGAGTAGCAGTTCGTCCGCACCGAACACTTCCTCTTTCATCACTTTGCGCACCTCGTGTGGGATGCCGTTCGCGGCGGCGATCTCCAATATCACGTCATAGGTGATGCCGGGCAACATGAGGTTGTCTTTCGGTGGAGCGAGGAGTGTGCCGTTCTTCACCACGAAGATGTTGCTGGCCGCGCCTTCGGTCATGAACTCGTCATCGCGGATGAGGATGGCCTCGGCACACCCTGCCGCCACTGCCGCTTGGCGGAGCAACACATTCGGCAATAGTGCGATAGCTTTGATGTCGCAACGCAACCAACGGTTGTCCGTGACGGTGATGCAGGCGATGCCGCTCTTCAGGAGTTCGGCGCTCGGTGTGGTGAGCGGATTGCTCATCACGAACACGGTTGGTGGCACAGGCGGATTGGGGAAGGCGTGGTCGCGCTTGGCGACACCGCGCGTGATGTGCAAGTAGAGATATTGGTCTTCGCATACGTTGCGCTGGATGAGTTCGTTGAGGATGTTCGTCCACTCGCTCTCGCTGTGCGGATTCTTCAGTTGGATGCCGTTAAGACTGTGTTGCAGACGTTGCAGATGTTCCGACAGACGGAAGGCACGACGTGAATAGACGGGGATGACTTCGTACACACCGTCGCCGAAGATGAAGCCGCGATCCAGCACCGGTATTTTAGCTTCTTCGATGGGCAAGAAAGAGCCGTTCAGGTAGATCGTCATCGCCTTCTCCTTATTCGAAGAACAATCGTATCGCATCCACGCCGCGCGAGAACACATTTGCCAAGGGCACGCTTTCCAGCACGACCACCGGCAGGTCGAGATAGGGTTCGTTGTTCAACAGCAAGTGCAGTGTGCCGATAGCTTGGCCGGCATTCACCGGTGCAATGAGCGGTTGTTTGGTTTCCAGCTTGGCGCGTAACAGGTCACGTTGGCCGAGCGGGACTGTGATGTAACGATCGTCGCGGAAGCCGACCTCGACTTGATGCTCCGTCCCTTTCCACAAACGTAATTCACTGACAGGTTGTTCTTTGCGGTACAGCATCACCGCTTCGAATTCTTTGAAGCCGAGGTTGAGCAGGTGCTGGCTCTCCGAAATGCGCAGGTTCTCTTTCTCCGTGCCCAACACGACGGAGATGAGGCGGCGGTTGTCGCGCGTGGAGGAAGCGACCAAGGAGAATCCGACGGCTTCGTCATGCGCAGTCTGCATGCCATCCACATAGGGGTCTACCCACAACAGACGGTTGCGGTTGAACTGGTTGATGTTGTTGTATTTGTATTCACGCAGGGCGTACAGCGGATAGAACTCGGGGAAATCACGCAGTAGTGCAGCAGCAAGCAAAGCGATGTCGTGTGCGTTGCTGTAATGCTGCTCTTCCGGCACACCCGTGGCGTTGGCAAAGCGGGTATTGCGCATGCCTAAGTGTTGCGCTTGCTTGTTCATCAGATCGGCAAAGGCGACTTCGTGATTGGCAACGGCTTCGGTCAGTACGCGTGCCGCATCGTTGGCGGACTGCACGATGAGTCCGCGCAACAGTTCTTCGACGCGCACTTCCTTGCCTACTTCCAAGAACATGCGCGGCTCTTCGTTCTGCAGACGCAGGGCATAGGCGGTCGGGTCCAGGGATTGGCGCAGCGATATCTTGTTCTGTTTCAAGGCATCGAACACGACATAGGCAGTCATCAACTTGGTGAGTGAGCCGGGTGCGATGCGCGTGTTCGCATCGTGTTCGATCAGCATCTGCTGGCTAGTGGAATCGTAGAGCGCGTAATGCTTGGCGGCGAGTGCGGGATCGGTTGGGTAGGCGTGTGCAGAGGAGAAAAAGAAAGGCAGAACAAGTAGCAGGCGAAGGACGAGTTTCATGATGATAGGCAGGGTTTCAACTGTCGCGATTATACAGGCGTGCCTAACGTCGGCGGCACAAAACAGTGGTCGTGGTGAAGAAGATTAGAAAGTCGCGGCGAACTGCAATGCTTGATCGGCCTGTTCGGCAGCTTGTGATGTGATCTCTTCCGCATCATCTGGGTCGATGCCCAGCGCCGCCCATTCCTCGTCGCTCACTTGATAACCAACGAACTCATGCAGTCCGGTCGAACTGAGCAGCTTCTCGGTGACATTGATGATGCGTGCCAGCGGGAAACCCTCATCAGCACCTGCTGCATCGGGTGTGTGGTGGTAGTGCAGCACGGCAACGATCTCGCTAGGCAGTCCCCAGTGCTGTGCGAATTCGGCACCCAGTTCGGCATGCGATATGCCCATCAATTCATCTTCTATCGACGTCACTAGGCGTTCAGGTTCGATGAGCATGCGGGTGAGAAGGTCATCGCTGAGTTGGTCGTTCAAATGGGCCAAGGCGAGGAATCCGATGTCGTGCAACATGCCGGTGAGGAAGATCAGGTCGTCTGCAGGACGTAGCTCGGGTGGCATTGCGCGCACCACGGGCAGCATGGCAAAAGCTACGGCCATGTTGTGCAGCCAGAACTCTTGCGGATCGAAGCGACCGATGGGTTTGCTCACCAACGTCATCATCGCAATGCCGGTGGCGACAGACTTCACCTTTTTCAGCCCAAGGAGCAGAGAGGCTTCCTTCACCGTGGTTATCTTGCGTGACGCACCAATCAGGGGAGAGTTGGCCAAGCCGATGATCTTGGCGGAGATGAGAGGGTCTTGCTCGATGAGCAACATCATCTGCCGTTCGCCTTCATCCGTCTCCAGTTTCAATGCAAGCAACTTGTGCGCGATGACCGGCATCGCTGGCAAGTTGTTCAGATCGCGTACAGCAAGCCTGAGATCGTCCGCCGTGGTCATGGCTAAAAGTTGCTGGCAAGTTGTTTAGCCTGTTCCGCCTGTTCATGCACGGCGGCGGATAGTTCGTCGGCACGTTCAGGTTCGATGCCGAGCGCGAGCCAATCTTCATCGCTGATGTTGGTGTCCACCACTTCAGCGATGCCGAAACTGGGCAATAGTTTCTCGGCCAAGTTGATGAGCGCGATCAGGGGCTGTCCTGCGGCGGCTTCCTCGACATCGGGTGTGTGGTGATAACGCAACACTGCGATGATGCGATCTGGCAAGTCCCAATGGCGTGCCAACTCTGCCCCCAGTGTGGCGTGACTGACCTCGATCACTTCGGCTTCCACCTCGGAAACGGGGCGATCCGGTTCGGCTGCTAACTTCTGATGCAGGCGATCACTGAGTTGCATATCCAGATGGTTCAGTACCATGTAGCCGATGTCATGCAGCAATCCGGCAAGAAATATCTCATCCTCAAGCGGACGGGTACGGCTAGGCATGGCACGCGAGATCACTCGCATCCCCAGCGCGACGCCCAAGCTGTGCAGCCAGAGATGTTGGATATCCAATAGGCCAGTGGACTGTTTGGAGATGGAGGACATCACTGCGATACCGACGGCGACCGACTTCACCCGCGTGAGGCCCAGCAACATGGAGGCATCTTGGACGGAGGTGACTTGTTTCGAGGCGCCAAACAGTGGCGTGTTGGAAAGCCCGATGATGCGCGCAGACATCTGCGGGTCTTTCTCGATGAGTTTCAGCAGTTGCAACTCACCTTCATCGGTGTCCAGAGATAAGGTCAATATCTTCTGCGCGATGACGGGCATGGCAGGCAGGCTATCCAAATTTTGGATGGCCTTTTTCAGGTCGATAGACGGCTTCATGGCTTTCCCCTCGTTGGTTTTGTTAGCTTACAAGGGGTATTTCGGCAGGAAGCCAGAATCCTTTAGCGGATATTTTTCTACTTAAAAGGGACGTTTTGCCAATTTTCGCTGCAAGGTGCGGCGGTGCATATTGAGGACGCGCGCAGTGGAGGAGATGTTGTCTTGCTGCTCGTGCAATACGCGGTTGATGTGTTCCCATTCCAGTTTGTCTACGGTGGCGGGCTGGGCTTCTACTGGCACATCGGGGTTGGCGTTATGGCCGAAGGCAGTAACGATCTCGTCGGCGTTGGCGGGTTTGGACAGATATTGCGTCGCACCCAGTTTGATGGCTTCCACCGCAGTCGCGATGCTGGCGTAGCCGGTGAGCATGACGATGCGGGTGGCGGGGTCGAGTTCATGCAGGGCCTGTACCAGCACCAAGCCGGAGGCACCGTGCATCTTCAGGTCGATGACGGCGAACTCGGGTGGGTTGGCTTGTGCCAGCGGCAATGCTGTCTCGACGCTGTCGGCCGTGGACACGCTGAAGCCGCGTTTTTCCAAAGCGCGGGCTAATACGCTGCGGAAGGTGGCATCGTCATCCACTAACAGTAGTGTCGGGGTGTCGTTGTTGATCTGGCTCATGCACGAAGTCCTTGCAGGGGTAGCGTCACTTCGGTCGTCGCACCGCCGCCGTCGCGGTTGAACAATCTCACATTGCCGCCTAGTCGCTCTAACGTGGCATTGGCGAGGAACAAGCCCAATCCGCGCCCTTCCTCCTTGGTGGTGAAGAAAGCCGAACCCGCACGCGAGGCGGCCTCGACGGTGAGACCCGGCCCCTGGTCTTGTATCTCCAGCACGATGTGTTTGTCATCCCAATGCAACTGGATATGCATACCCTCCGAGGAAGCATCGGCGGCGTTGTTCAATAGATTGAGCAGGGCTGCCCGCAAGGCGGGGTAGGGGCGTAGTTGCGGCGCAGGTTGGGGGCCGCCGACTTGATAGTGGTAATGCACGGTGGGGCGCAACAATTGCCATTCGTCCAATACCGCCAACAAAAAACCTTCGATACTCATCACTTCCGGTGTCGCTTGTGCATGGTTCACCAAGGTGTTGAGGATGCGTTTGCAGTTGCGCACTTGGTCGTCGAGCAGGGTGAGGCTTTCTTTTTGGTCTGGCGATTCACATTCGTTCTGCATCTCACCGATCACCACCGACATGGTAGAGAGCGGCGTACCGAGTTCGTGTGCTGCACTCGCTGCCAACGTACCCAACGAAACGATACGTTCGTTACGCAAAGTTTCTTCGCGTACTTGGGTGAGTTGCGCCTCACGCAAACGAACCGCAGCCGCCATCTCTACCGCGAAATAGGCGATCACTGTCGCGCTGATGACGAAGCCCAACCACATGCCGAGCACGTGAGCATTGAACGCATCACCCAGTGGGGAAGTGTCGGCGCTGGCGCTAGCGGGTGCAGATTCTGGTTCGGTGCGGCAGTAGTCGGACGGCGTGACTTCGGGCTGATGCATCTGATGTTGGCTGTGATCCATCTGCATCGCAGTGTGGTCGTGCACGGGGGCGGCGGTTACAGCGGACGCGGCGATGACGGTTGTTGTATGACCTGAATGAGCAGCATGTGCATCCCCTGTCGGAAGCGGCACGTACCACACCATCAACAAGCTGTAACACGCGACGGTCAATGCGGCCATGCCCCATGTGTATCGACGTGGCAAGGTGGCGGCGGCGAGTACCAGTGGCAACAGATAGAGCGAGACGAAAGGGTTGGTCGAGCCGCCGCCGAAATACAGCAGCACCGTCAGCGCATTCACATCCAGACACAACTGCAAGAACAACTCTAGGTTGCTCACTGGATAGTCAAGCGACAAGCGCCACCACGTGAGCAGGTTCGCCAACACCAAGAACACCACCGTGCCGACCATCGGCGTCCAAGCGAAATCCGTACTCAGGAATCGATGCACTAGGATCAGGGTGGCGAACTGCGCCAGGATCGCCCAGTTGCGCAGCATGAACAAGCGGCGCAGATGAGAGTGACCCGTCTGGGTGGAAAGTAGGGAGGAGTTCATGGCGACGGATTCTACCGGAAGCCCGCCGTTATTGGGGTGCGACAAAATGCCGCAGAGTCGTTGTGAAAAAAATCCATACAATCCGCGTCGAAATTTTCACAGGAGAAGAGCATGAAACAAAAGATGATCGTAGCCGCTGTACTGATGGCGATGACTGGCGCTACCTATGCTGCCGAAACGACGACGATGGACGAAGTGGTGGTGACTGCGCCGCAAAGTACACAGCCGCTGACCGTGAAGACAGACCCTAAGAAGCCGCGCCAACCGGTTCCTGCGCACGACGGCGCGGATTATCTGAAGACCATCCCGGGTTTCTCCGTCATCCGCAAAGGCGGCACGGATGGTGATCCGGTGTTGCGCGGCATGGCGGGTTCGCGTTTGAACATCTTGTTGGATGGCGAGCAGATATTGGGTGGTTGCGGCGGCCGTATGGATCCGCCGACGGCGTATGTGTTCCCCTCCTCTTACGACAGCATCACTGTGTTGAAGGGCCCGCAGACCGTCATTCACGGTGCGGGTAATTCGGCAGGTACGGTGTTGTTTGAACGAAGTACTAAGCGTGATGAGGCGGGGCTTTCGGGTAGTGTATCCCTGATGGCGGGGAGCTTCGGTCGCAATGACGAGGCAGTGAATGCGAAAGTAAGTTCGGACTCAGCTTATTTGTACGCAGGGATGACGCGTTCGCAAGCGGACGACTACAAAGATGGCAATGGCGTCGCAGTACACTCTGCGTACAACCGTTGGAGCGCGAATGCGGCGATGGGCTGGACGCCAAGCGACGATACGCGCCTTGAGCTGACTGTCGCCAAGAGTGATGGCAAGGCTGCTTATGCGGACCGTAGCGTGGATGGCTCGAAATTCGCACGTGACAACGTCGGTCTGAAGCTCGATAAGCAGCACATGGGCGGTGTGTTGGATAGCATCGAAGCGCAGGTGTATTACAACTACATCGACCACGTGATGGATAGTTACAGCCTGCGTGCGGGTGGCAATCCGGCATCTGCCATGGCGGCGATGAATCCTGATCGGAAGACGACGGGAGGACATTTTGCTGGAACGTTGAATCTGGCTGAGGTGAGTCAGCTCAAGTTGGGAGTGGATACGCAATCCAACGTTCATACTGGTCGCAGTGGAGCAGCGCCGGGTTACCCAGCTGGCATGATGAATCCGGGTGATTACACTTTGCTCCCGCGCGTGAAGGATGCTGAATTCAAAAATGTCGGCGTGTTTGGTGAGTTGCACCAAGATGTCTCGGATGCCAGCCGTGTCATCGTTGGTTTGCGTGCAGACAGTTGGCAAGCGACAGATGCGCGTTCGATGGTGATGCGCAGCATGATGACTTCAGTGATGAATCCGACCGCAAACAAGACGCGCAAAGAGACATTGACTAGCGGTTTTGCTCGCTATGAGTTGGATGTGAACGAGGGATATACCGCCTACGTTGGTCTGGGCCAAACCTCGCGCGCACCGGACTACTGGGAGTTATTCAGTAGCGAGAGCATGACCACAGCAAGTGCTTTCAACACTAAGCCAGAAAAGACGACTCAGTTAGATGTAGGAATGAATCACCGTGGCGGAGCATTGTCTGCTTCGGTCTCGGCGTTCTACAGCAAGATCACCGACTTTAATCTGATCCAATCGAATGTGGCCAAAGGTATGGATTTAGTGAAGGTGACTCGCAATGTGGATGCGTCGACCTATGGCGCCGAGGCTGGCGTCGTGTACCAGCTGACCGAGTACATCAAGGTCGATGGTAGCTTGGCCTACGTGCATGGCAACAACGATACGGATGGCACAGCGTTGGGGCAGATGTCGCCGCTGGAGGCGCGTATGGGGCTGAATTACGACAACAAGATGTGGTCGTTCGGCGGATTGGTGCGAGGTGTCGCAGCACAAGACCGCGTAGCGGTGAACCAAGGCAACATCGCGGGGCAAGATATCGCCGCCTCGAAAGGTTTTGCTGTGTTGTCTTTGAACGGCGGATGGCGCATCAACAAGGCAGCGCAACTCACTGCCGGTGTGGATAACCTGCTCAACAAGATGTATGCGGAACACATCAGCCGCGCCGGAGCGATGGTGAGCGGGTTCACACAGACCACGCGCGTCAATGAAGTTGGCCGCAATCTGTGGGTGAAGGCGAACGTCGATTTCTGATCGGTAGATTCGGGCTAGAATGACGCGCCGCATCGCAAGGTGTGGCGCGTTTTAACTTAATGGAGAAGAGCATGAAAAGAATTCTGATGGCTGGCATGTTGGCGGTGAGCGCTGCAACTACGGCCTATGCGGCGGATGTGAAAGTAAGCGATGCGTGGACTCGTGCCACCGCACCCGGCCAAGACGGCGCCATGATTCAACTTGTCATCACCAGCAAGAAGGCGGCGAAACTGGTGGGCGTCGCCTGCAAGGATGCGAACATGTCCGAGATGCACAGCATGGTGATGGAAGGCGACTTGATGAAGATGCGCCAAGTGGATGCCATCGAACTGCCTGCGGGCAAGGCGGTGGACCTGGGTGAGGCGGGGTATCACCTGATGTTGATCGGATTGAAGAAGCCGCTCGTGGCTGGCAAAAAGACCAACTGTGAGATGGTGGTGCGCGGCGCCGATGGCAAGGACACCAAAGTGCAAGTGATCTCCAAGATCAAGCCGTTGGCGGAATCCGCTCACCACGAACATATGCATCATCATTGATTCGTAGGGGAGGTTCATCATGTTGCGTAAATTACTGAGTCTGGCGATGTTGATGTTGGCGAGCCAAGCATGGGCAGGCGCCAACGATGTGATGGTGGACAAGGTGTGGATGCGCGAGAGTGTGCCCGAGCAAAAGTCCGTCACCGTGCAGATGAATCTCTACGTGACCAAACCGGCGCGTCTGCTGTCGGTGAGTAGTCCGCTCGCCACCTCGGGAGAGATCCAGAACGTGGAGAAACGCCACGGCAAGATGGAGACCTCCACGGTGGATAGCATGAAACTCATCCCCAATAGCACACTCATCTTTGGAAATCGCGGTATCTATCTGGTGTTGAACGGCTTGAAGCAAAGGTTGAACGTGGGCGACCGTGTGCCAGTCAGTCTTGTTATAGAGATGGGCGGCAAGAAGCAGACGGTCGATCTAGAGGCGGAAGTCAAAGCGCTGGAGTTGAGCTATAAGCATTACAACGATCCGACCGTGAAGGATCACAGATAATCGAATGGGATTTTCATGCTGAACGGGCGGCTTGATGCCGCCCGTTTTGTTTTGGTCTGGAGTAGAATTCGCGGCGAATTTATTTGAGGATGAAGCCATGCCACTGACCGCTGCCACCGCCGCCCAAAAAGCCCATACCCTGTCCGAAGCGTTGCCCTACATCCAGCGCTTCTTCGACAAGACTATTGTCATCAAATACGGCGGTAACGCCATGACCGATCCCAAGCTGCAAGAGGGGTTTGCGCGCGATGTGGTGTTGCTCAAGCTGGTCGGTATGAATCCCGTCGTTGTGCATGGCGGTGGCCCGCAGATTAATGACCTGCTGAAGAAGGTGGGCAAGCAGGGCGAGTTCATCCAAGGTATGCGCGTCACCGACGAAGAGACCATGGACGTGGTCGAGATGGTGTTGGGCAAGGTCAACAAGGATATCGTCAACCTCATCAACCGTTACGGCGGCAAGGCGGTCGGTCTGACGGGGCAGGACGGTGGCTTCATCCGCGCCGAGAAGTTGCTGCTGGAAAGCCTTACCGAGCCGGGCAAGATGTTGGACATCGGCCTGGTCGGTGACATCAACAAGATCGACCCGTCCATCATCACCTTCCTTGATTCGGGAGATTTCATCCCTGTCATCGCGCCTATCGGCGTGTCGCCAGATGGCGAGACATTGAATATCAATGCTGACGTGGTGGCAGGTAAGCTGGCGGAAGTGCTGCGCGCCGAGAAGTTGGTGTTGCTGACCAACACACCCGGCGTCTTGGATCAAAAGGGTAATCTCCTTACCGGCCTTACACCGAAGCAGATCGATGAGTTGGTGGCTGACGGCACGCTGTCTGGCGGCATGCTGCCCAAGATTGGCTCGGCACTCGATGCGGCACGCGGTGGCGTGAAAGCAGTACACATCATCGACGGTCGAGTGGAGCATGCTTTGCTTCTTGAGATTTTGACCGACGAAGGCGTCGGCACACTGATCAAAAGCAAGTGAACGAACGCATCTGGCTTTTTGATTTAGATAACACGCTGCACAATGCGACGCCGCATATCTTTCCGCACATCAATCGCAGCATGACGGCGTACCTGCAGGAACATCTGCAGTTGGATGAGGACGCGGCGAATGCCTTGCGCGTGGATTACTGGCAACGCTATGGTGCGACGCTCACTGGCTTGATGAAGCATCACGGTACGGACCCGGACCACTTCTTGTGGCATACACATCAATTCCCAAAGTTGGGTGATATGGTGGTGCGCGAACCGAGATTGCGCCATGCGCTGAAGAATCTGGCAGGAAGCAAGATCGTGTTCTCCAATGCGCCCATCCATTACGCGCAGGCGGTGCTGGAGTTGTTGCGAGTGGACGACCTGTTCGACGACGTGTTCTCGATCGAGCATTCGCGTTACATGCCCAAGCCGCAGACCGCAGGTTTCAGGCGCTTGTTGCGCAAGCATCACATCAAGGCGTCGCAGTGTGTGATGGTGGAAGATAGTGCAGAGAATCTGAAGACGGCGAAACGGCTTGGCATGCGCACCGTGTGGGTGAGCGATGCATTGCGTGCGCCAAGTTTTGTGGATGTGAAGATACGTGATGTGTTGGAGCTGCCGCGCGCGGTCTCCAAACTTTGAAAGGGAAACGACATGGCAGCTAAACCGGGCGAACGAAAACTACAGATCCTGCAAACCATCGTTGAGATGCTGGAGCAACCCAAGGGCGAGAAGATCACTACCGCTGCGTTGGCGGCACGTCTCGACCTGTCGGAGGCTGCGCTGTATCGCCACTTTCCCAGCAAGTTCATGATGTACCAAGGCTTGATCGATTTCATCGAGCAGACTGTCTTTGGGCTCATCAACAAGATCAGCACAGAAGAGCAAGATGGCATGAAGCAGATCGAAGGTATCGTTGGTCTGTTGCTGGGTTTTGCCAAAAAGAACCGTGGCATGACGCGCGTCCTCATCGGTGACGCACTGGTGAATGAAGACGAGCGCCTGCAACAACGTATCAACCAACTGCTGGATCGCGTCGAAGCGACCCTCAAACAATCCCTGCGTATCGCCTCCACTCAAGGCAAACTGGAAGCCGATGCCGACTTCGGCGCGCATGCCAATCTGTTGCTGTGTTTCGTCGTCGGACGTTGGAACCAGTTCGGCAAGAGTGGCTATGTCAAAGATCCCATGGCGCAATGGCCTCAGCAGTGGGGAATCATTAGAAGCCAGTTCAATTAAGGCTTCGGTTGCGCCCCCAAATAAAAGCCGCTATATTCCTGCCCATGCACTTCTCTAGACACATCTCGCAATCGCATTCCACCTTCAGCCTGCTGGCCGCGCTGAAGCTGCGCTCGCGCGCAAACTAAACCCACCCCATAAGTATTAAACGTGGAAGAACAATTGCATTGGAGTAAAAAATGACTGACAAATTGATCATATTCGACACCACCTTGCGCGACGGCGAGCAAAGCCCGGGCGCATCCATGACCAAAGAAGAGAAGTTGCGCATCGCGCGCCAGTTGGAGAAGCTGGGCGTGGATGTCATAGAGGCGGGTTTCGCTGCGGCTAGCCCCGGTGACGCGGATGCCATCAACAGCATCGCCAAGGTGATCGAGCGTTCTACCGTTTGTTCCTTGGCGCGTGCCAGCGAGAAGGATGTGCGTGCGGCGGGTGAGGCGATCAAACCAGCGAAGCACGGACGTATCCATACCTTCATCGCGACTTCTCCCATCCACATGCAACACAAGTTGCGTATGTCGCCAGACGAAGTAGTGACACGTGCGGTGCAAGCGGTGAAGTGGGCGCGTGAATACACCGACGACGTGGAGTTCTCTGCTGAGGATGCGGTGCGTTCTGATATCGATTTCTTGGTGCGCATCTTCGACGAGGTCATCAAGGCAGGCGCGAAGACTTTGAACGTGCCGGACACCGTGGGTTACAGCATCCCGCTGTTGTGGGGCGAGCGCTTCAAGCAGTTGATCGCACGCGTGCCAAACAGCGACAAGGTGATCTGGTCAACACACTGCCATAACGATTTGGGCATGGCTTCGGCTAATTCGCTGGCTGCGGTGATGAACGGCGCACGCCAAGTGGAGTGCACCATCAACGGTTTGGGGGAGCGTGCAGGTAACGCTTCACTGGAAGAGATCGTGATGGCGGTGAAGACGCGCCGCGATGTGTTCACTTGCGATACGAATATCGATACGACGCAGATCGTGCCGACCTCGAAGTTGGTGTCCAGCATCACGGGTTATCCGGTGCAGCCGAACAAGGCCATCGTCGGCGCGAACGCTTTTGCGCACGAGTCCGGCATCCATCAAGACGGTGTGCTGAAGCATCGCGAGACCTATGAGATCATGCGTGCGGAGGATGTGGGTTGGGGTGCGAACAAGTTGTCTTTGGGCAAGTTGTCCGGCCGTAATGCTTTCCGTACCCGCTTGCAGGAATTGGGGATCGTGTTGAGCAGCGAAGATGCGTTGAATGCCGCTTTCGCCCGCTTCAAGGATCTGGCTGATCGTAAGAGCGAGATATTCGACGAAGACATCCAAGCCTTGGTGAGTGATGAAGAGGTCACGCAACTGAGCGATCATTTCCGTTTGGTAGCCATGGGGGCGCACTCCGAGACGGGTTCGTTGCCGGTAGCGCGCGTGGTGATGAGCGTAGGCGGCAAGGAACATCAAGCCGATGCGCAAGGCGGCGGTCCAGTGGATGCGACGTTCAAAGCTATCGAACAGATCGTGAAGAGTGAGACCGAGTTGTTGCTGTATTCAGTCAACAACATCACCAGCGGTACCGATGCGCAGGGTGAAGTGACGGTGCGTTTGGCCAAGGGCGGACGTGTGGTCAACGGGCAGGGGGCGGATACCGACATCGTGGTGGCGTCTGCCAAGGCTTATCTGAATGCCTTGAACAAGCTGGATACAGGGATGGACAGGGCGCACCCGCAGGTGTGATCTAACGCAGCGATGCCGAAAGGAGGGCGGTATGAGATTCGATACAGGGTTGAAAGTGGCAGCGTTATGCGCTGTGACATTGGCTTCGAATTTCGTACTGGCTGCTGAAGTGCGAGTCACAAATAAGGCAGGCAAGGCGCGCGTACATCAAGCTAAGCGCGCAATACCCCAGCCATCATTGGTCACTGAAAGTATGGTGGATGAGCCACGAGCAATAGAGCCCAGTGTGGTCGGAGAACCTGAGTTTAAGCAGGAAAGCATCCCTATTGAGAAGCTGTCACCGCGTTTGGAATTGAAAGGTGTACGCGGTTAGCTGCGTATCGTTTGAGTCAGAATCGCCGCGCTAGCCTGGGCGGCGTCCAGCACCACTTCAGCAAAGTCACTTCGAACTATCTTGCCGTCGATGCGCAGATCGAAGCCGTCACAATCCACACCGATCAATGCGACTTCCTTAGCTTCGGCTAGTCCTAGTGATCGTGCCAGCGCGTTGCGCTGTTCGGTATCGAATTCACCGATCAATGAAACCTCTTCCGATATCAGTGGGTAATTCGGAAGGCGATAGTTGTCGGCTTTCACCCAATGGATGTCACCGAACCCGCCGATGTAACGGATGGCAAAGGGAACGATGCGGAAGAAGTTGAAGTCGGCCATATCGAAGTAGGTCTGCGCTTCGGGGAAGTAACACAGATAACGTTTGCCGCAACGCTCACGCTCGGGATCGAACGTGGCATTGCCAACCAATGTCACGCGACCTTGTGTTTGGATATGCGGGTCGTTCTGGTCATGTGTGATGAGACTGACGCGCGAATCGCTCAGGATGTTCTTGGTGTGCTCTGCTAATCCGCTGATGAGGATGAGCAGACTGCCGTCGTGATCCACCATGTACGGTGTGATGGAGCCGAAGGGATGTCCATCGAACTTCTTGGAGAGTGTGGAGAGCGCGCCGTAACGATGTGCGCGCAACATCTGGCGTGCAGTGCGGGCGTTGCTTTTTGATTGGGGGTTGTCGGTTATCATGCGCGGCATTGTATGGGTATATTGAACGTTATGAAACTTCCGAATCTTGGCATCATGGATGGGCTGCGCTTCTTGCGCTTTGTTGCCGTTCGCCTGCAACAGGATCGCTGCACCGAGATGGCGGCGAGTCTGACCTTCACCACTTTGCTGTCGTTGGTGCCCTTGCTCACCATCATGCTGACAGTGTTCTCGGCGTTCCCCGTGTTCACCGACCTGTCTGCGCATTTGAAGGATTTCATCCTGTCGAACATGTTGCCGGAGACGGGCGGCAAGATGATCTCGCGCTACATGGAGCAGTTCGCCGAGAGTGCATCCCGCCTCACGGCAGTGGGTATCGTCTTCCTAGCTATTACCGCGATGTGGATGTTGGTCACCATCGACAATGCTTTCCATCGCATCTTCCGTGTATCGCGCCAGCGCAACATGTTGCAACGTATCTTGGTGTATTGGGCGGTCATCACCCTCGCGCCATTGCTCATCGGCGGCAGTTTGTCGTTGACCTCTTGGTTGATCGGTTTGTCGGTGGGCTACGCGAAGCAGATTCCTGCTTTCGGTATCGAGATGCTCAAACTTCTGCCTGTGGTGCTGACGACGGCAGCCTTCACTTTGTTGTTCCGTGTGGTGCCTAACCGTTATGTGCCGATGCGCCATGCGGTCATCGGCGGTGTCATCGCCGCTATCGCCTTCGAGTCGATGAACCAAGCCTTTGCCTATTACATCTCGCACTTCCCAACTTACAAGTTGGTGTACGGCGCTTTTGCTAGCTTGCCGATCTTTTTGCTGTGGATCTATCTGTCGTGGCTGACGCTGTTGTTCGGTGCCATCATCACAGCTTCTATCTCGCATTGGCGTAGCACGCATGCGTTGAAGCTCGACCAAGCGGCGCAACTCTATTTCGCCTTGGCGATGCTCAAGTTGATGCACAAGGGTTTGCAGAGCGGTGAGGTGCAAGACTTGCCAGGGCTTTCTAAGCAACTGCGCATCGGATACGAGGATGTGGAGCGCATCTTGAACAAGCTGGTGAATGCGAAAATCGTCGCCAAACTATCGGGGCAGGGCTGGAACATGGTGCGCGCACCGGAGCGTATCCAATTGTCCGAACTGACGCGTATGTTCCTGTTGGATGTGATCTTATTACCCAAGCAGTCAGGCGATGCCGACATCCGTGCCTGGTTCAACGGCCTAGAAAGACAGATGGCCGAGGGGAACAATCCGACCTTGAAAGAAGTATGGGCTATATGATTTTTGGCGGTTGCCGTATGCGGGCTTTTCAGCTTTAATGCGCGGCCGAAATTTTTTGCATCAACGTTAGGGGAATCAATATGAAATATTTTGAGAGCTTGTTTGAAGGTGCTTTGTGGAACAGCCGTTTCGTCATCTTGGCGGCGGTCATCGGCAGTTTGCTAGCGGGCTTTGCCATCTTTTATATGGCCACGGTCGATGTGGTCAATCTGTTCCAGCATTCCTTGCACTACGCCGATTCTTCGCTGACCGAAGAAGCACGCAAGGCTTTGCACGACAGCATCGTGTCGCACATCGTTGAGGTGGTGGATGGCTACCTGTTGGCGACGGTTATGCTGATCTTTTCCTTGGGCTTGTATGAGCTATTCATCAGCGATATCGATCAGGCGCACGGCAGCAAGGCGGCCAGCAAGATTCTCGTCATCAACAATCTGGATGACTTGAAATCGAAATTGGCAAAAGTGATCTTGATGATCATGATCGTTACCTTGTTCGAAGAGGCGATCACCATGCACATGACAACTCCGCTCGATCTGGTTTACTTCGGCGCTGCTATCGCTTTGATCGCACTGGCGCTGTATTTGACGCATGCTGCCGATGGACATTCGGCAGAAGATGATGCTCACGTGACTGACGTGCAGCACGAAGACAAATCAGGTCATTGATGTCCGCGTTGTTTCGTCTGCTGGGTGTGGCGCTGCTGATGTGCTGCGCCGCCTTGGCAACTGCTCAGCCCTTTGAATTCAAGGATATGCAGGGCAATGCCCAGCGCCTGAACGACTATCGCGGCAAGTGGGTGCTGGTGAATTTCTGGGCGACTTGGTGTCCGCCTTGTCTTGAAGAAGTCCCCGATTTGGTTGCGTTACATGAAGCGCACAAGAAGACCGATTTGGTCGTGATCGGCGTCGCACTCGATTCAACGGAGAAATCCGTCAAAGCTTTTGTGGCTAAACGCAATGTCACTTATCCCATCGTGTTGGGGGATTACGATATGGCGGAGCAGGTGGGGCAGATAGAGGTGCTACCGACTTCCTATCTCTACAACCCGCAAGGCGAGTTGGTGAGCTATCAGGAAGGTCTATTGTCACGCGAGAGCGTGGAGTCTTATATCAAAAGTAAAGCAGCAAAGAAGTAGTCAGCTGGTGGTGCGGCGGCCGGGTACCCAGTGTTTATGCCAGGCAGCCTTCACCAAGTTCGGATATTCAGGTTTTCCCAGACTGCCGTTGTAACGTCCCAAGGCGCGATACAAGTCGCCTTTCTCGATATCCAAGTAGTGTCTCAGGATGGTGCAGCCATAGCGTAGGTTGGTGCGCAGGTGGAATAGGTTGTGGTCATTCGCACCGATCGCCCTTTTCCAGAATGGCATCACCTGCATGTATCCGCGCGCACCGACTTTGGAGACGGCATATTTCCTGAATCCACTTTCCACTTCGATCAAGCCCAGCACCATGTGTGGGTCAAGACCTGCGCGTGTAGCTTCGTAATGTACGGTACTCAACAGATCGAAACGATATTCCGCATCGGGAATCTTTTTGGCTAAACGTTGAGACATCTCATCCAGCCAAGCCTGAGCTTCCTGTTGCGAAGAAAAAGCCAGCTTGGGAGCGGCCTGGTCAGACACGGCGCGTTGCAGCATGGAGCGTACGCTGGCGGATAAGGCAACTTCTCTTTGTGCTCCCGCGTGGGCTGAGGTTGCGAAGCATAAGAACAGCGCGAGGATCACGGATTGAGGATTGAGACGCGAGCGACAGTCAGAGCGGCTGTTTTCGCTCGATCCTCGATCCTCGATCCTCGATCCTGTGTGTTTCATAGCTTCGATTGTACGAGCTTGCTCACATCTTGCAAGGCGACAGATTGGGCTTGCGCATCCTTGCGGCCTTGATATTCCACATTGCCTTCTTTCAATCCGCGGTCGCCGATGACGATGCGATGCGGTATGCCGATCAGTTCAAGGTCGGCGAACATCACACCAGGACGCTCGTCGCGGTCATCCAGCAGCACTTCGATACCGGCGGCAGTGAGCTCCGCGTAGAGTTGTTCCGCCGCATTGCGTACCGCTTCGCTCTTCTTGATGCCGATAGGCGCGATAGCGACTTGGAACGGTGCCATGCCTGCTGGGATGCTGATACCGCGCTCGTCGAAGTTCTGTTCGATGGCGGCAGCCACGATGCGCGATACACCGATACCGTAGCAGCCCATCTCCATCACTTGTGCCTTGCCGTTCTCATCGAGGTAGGTGGCTTTTAGCGCTTCTGAATATTTGGTGCGCAGTTGGAAGATGTGGCCAACTTCGATGCCGCGACATATCTCTAGTGTTCCCTTGCCATCCGGTGATGCATCGCCAGTGACGACGTTACGCACATCGGCGACGACGTCAGGCTCAGGTAGGTCGCGGTCCCAGTTGATCCCGGCGGTATGGAACTTGGCGATGTTCGCGCCCATCACGAAGTCGCTCATGGAAGCTACGGTGCGGTCGGCGATGACGCGAACTTGAGCGCGGTCGATCCCGACTGCGCCTAGGAATCCGGGGGGGCAATTGAAGAAGGCGCGAATCTCATCTTCGCGTGCGAAGCGGAAATCTGCCAAACTTTCCAGCTTGCCGACCTTCACTTCGTTCAATGAATGGTCGCCGCGCAACAAGACGATGTTCAACTTGTCGTTCGCCATCAGTGCGATGAGTTTGACGGTGTGTTGTAGTGGCAGGCCAAGTAGGGCGGCGACATCCTCACAGGTGGTCTGCTTGGGTGTATCGACATTGCGCATCGTTTCGGTCGGCACGGCACGGGGAGTGGTCGGTGCGAGTGCCTCGGCCAATTCCACGTTGGCGGCGAAGTCGGAGGTCGGGCAATACGCCAATGCGTCTTCGCCCGAGTCGGCCAGCACATGGAACTCATGCGAACCACTACCACCGATGGCGCCCGTGTCGGCGGCCACAGCGCGGAACTGCAAGCCCAAGCGCGTGAAGATGCGGCTATAGGTCTCGTACATCACGCGATAAGTCTGTTCAAGGCTCTCGAAGCTACTGTGGAAGGAGTAGGCATCCTTCATCATGAACTCGCGTGCGCGCATCACGCCGAAACGCGGGCGCACTTCGTCGCGGAACTTCCATTGGATGTGGTAAAGGTTCCGGGGCAGGTCGCGGTAGCTCTTCACGCCGTCGCGAAAGAGGACGGTGATCATCTCCTCGTTGGTCGGGCCGTAGAGCATCTCTCGGTCATGGCGATCCTTGATGCGCAACATCTCGGCACCATAGGCGTCGTAGCGGCCGCTCTCTCGCCACAGGTCGGCCGATTGGATGGTCGGCATCAGCACTTCCTGAGCGCCGGAGGCGTCCTGCTCCTGGCGCACGATACGCTCGATGTTCTTCAGGACGCGAAAGCCGAGCGGCAGCCAGGCATAGATGCCGGAGGAGGTCTGGCGGACCAGGCCGGCCCGCAGCATCAGGCGATGCGAGACGATCTGCGCTTCTGCCGGATTCTCCTTCATGGTCGGCAGAAAGTACTGGCTCATCCGCATTCTGGTTCGGTCCTTGCTGGGCTGCCCGGGGTGGCCGCGGACTGTAGGAAACGGGACCTCCAAAGGCAAACGGGCGGCTGTCTTCTTCCAGAGAAGCTGCGAGGGATACAACGTTCACTGCCTCCCCCGTAATC
>VBWD01000017.1 GCA_006218055.1 Gallionellaceae bacterium | reverse complement strand
AGGACCCGCCACCTCGTAAATCAGCTGGAAAACCAATAGTCGCAAACGACGAAAAGTACTCTCTAGCCGCTTAACCGGTTAGACCTCACACCCTGCTGTCCATGGAGGGGCTCAAGGCAGTAATGCCGCGATGAGTGAGGTCATCTACATGGAATCGTGTCGTGCAGGGTCACTTTGTACGAAGCTAAAACTAAGGTGACTCGTCTTGTAGAAGCCTGTCGGTTGGCGTCTGCCGGATAAAATCAAATAACTAGACTAAGTATGTAGAACTGCCTGTAGAGGGCTTGCGGACGGGGGTTCAATTCCCCCCATCTCCACCAATAATACCCCCAGCGGGGTCCAACGCCGTCCTAGAGACGGCGTTTTTCTTGGCACCTAGGCCCCATCCCACCATCAAACTGAAGAGCTCATCCGCAAGGATGGGCTTTTTTGTTTATTAGAAACATCGCGGGATGTGTGCGTTTGTACGGTCACCAGTCAAGCCGCAGCTTCAGGTAACCGCGCCGATTGAATACATTGTTAGCAACATATTCTGTGTAACCTTGATCGAATAGATTTTGCACCACCATAGAGACTTCACCCTTCATACCCCCGACATCTTTGAATGCTTGGGCGATACGGATATCCATCCGCCTCTGCACCCATTGATAATCAACCGCCCCCCTATCGAATGGTTGCATGGCATCTTGATAATAATAGGCTGCGCTATAGGAGAAGCTTTCACTCATGCGGTGTGAATACAGCACACTGACGCTGTTGCGCGGGACGCTTTTGGAGAATGTGGTATCGATGGCGACGCTATCCGAGCTGCTTGCCAGCTCATGCGCGAAGTTGAAGATGAAGTCACTAAACTCATTGAATGAATGCTTGAGTGTAGCCTCTCCTCCCCGATACAGCGCACCCCTTCCATTCACGAACTTGTTCGATACGATGTAGATACCATCACTCACCTGATCGCTGAATACGCGAAGGTCCAGTGACGTTGCCCATTCCAGGTTCTCGCCCAAATAACCAAGTTCGCGCGACAACACCTTTTCAGGGATCAAGCCGGGTGAATTCACCCGCGCACTTGGGACAAACAATGCACCGGGCTGATACAAGACACCAGGCATAGCTTCTGGATATTGCGCCTCGGCCAAGGCGGGAGTCCTGTATGCAATGGAAGAACCGACTCTTAAAGTGTGGCGGGGAGCGACATGAAGATTCAGCGCAATTCGCGGTGAGATATTCGAACTTCCCATGCTATCTCTTTCAAGCATCCCGCCGGTATTGAGCAGGAGTGCCGGATTGATGCGCCACTCGTCATGCGCGAACACGCGGTATTCATGCCTATGGGACGCAGAAGAATAAGTCGGTGCAAGCCCCAGCAAGAGCGTCCTCGCCTCGGAATATTGTTGCGCATCGATTTGATCCTCGCGCCAAGCGGCGCCATAAACCAACCGATTGTTTGGCGACGCCTGCAGCGTGTGTTGCACTTCGATTTCATCCCGTCCGGTTGTCACAGACTGTGTGATAGGCCCATTCCTCAACGTGCCGCCCAGATAGTATGGAAAGCTCTCCCGCTGATCATGACGAATATGGTAGTAGCGCAGATTGAGCTCTGAGCCGCTCTCCATCTGGTGCAACCACCCAAGCTGCATGAAGCCGGCATCGGAGAGCAGGTCATGGGTCGTGTTCCAATTCGTGCCGATGTTCTTATCAGTCCAACCCACGACCTGCACATCATGATTGAACCCGAACTGGATATCGAAGCTATCTGCGTTATTGGGATGATAATCGGCGTGGTAATACAACAGCCTTGCCTGATTGTTGTCGAAGCTGTTATTCAACAAGCTGGGTACTTGAGGCTGGGTGATAGATTTGCCTGGGGGAGCTGCCGTGAGGTTGTCATAGCCATGGTCTGCGCTGTAAGCCAAGGTCATGCGGTAGTCGTACTTTTCACCGCGCTTACCAAAACGCGCTGCCACATCGTTGATGCCCTTATCGCCACGCGTGAACGAGACGCTTGCTCCGCTCAGCTCACCCGCATCACGCGTGATGATACTGATCACGCCCTGAGTCGAATTCGCGCCATGTGAAGCCGCAGCCGGACCGCGTATCACTTCGATGCGTTCGATGTCGTCCACGGTGATCGGCAAGTCCGCCCAATCCACGGTGCTGACGGGCGGCATGTAAACACTGCGGCCATCGATCATCACTTGCATGCGCCGCGCATACTGATCGGTGGAGCCATGGTAGGACACGAAGGCCTGACTACCCTTGTAGTAGCTGACGTACATACCCGGCACCAATTTGAACAGGTCGGGTATGGAACGAAAACCCGATGCAACGATCATCTCGCGATCGATCACTGTCATGGCGTTCGGTGCTTCAGACAGGGGTTGTGACAACCGCGATGCGCTGAGCACCATGGGCAATTCTTTAAAATATTCGAGTTCGCTCGAGAGGTCCGTCGCACAGGCGAAAGTGACCGTAATCGACAAACACCCCCCCAACATGTGTAGCATATTTTTCATGACTTCCTCCTTTGATGCGGTGCGAAGATTACACGAGCTAACCGGCTATGTCTGCAGGGGAAATCCCTACTTCCAAAGGGTGACAATGACGTTTTTAATTCAGTGAACCGGGGCGCATCCACACCCCGGATCGGCCTTTGGATGCCGGCCGTTTTGCGCCGAAACTATTGAGAAGAGGTGTGACGCGGAAGTTTGCTAGAATCACCCAGTGCAACAGGCAGCACCGAAATGACTTGCTGGTGATCATTCGGTGGATACCAACCGAACAAAACAATTGTGAAAAAGCGATGGCTGCTCAAGACGTTCCAGAACATAAGCTCAAGTTGACCGAAGTGTTGGATTTGCTGGTCGGCGACAAGATGGTCGACCGCGAAGAGGCTGATGCCTTGATCGCCGAGCGTCGCATCCATCGCCAAGACGGACATCCTCTGGTCGTCATCGCGGAGAGAGCTTGGAAATCCAAGCTCAGCCCACACCGCATACTCTCACTAGAAAGCCTGACTGAATGGATGGCGAAACGTGTGGGACTCGAATACCTGCACATCGACCCGATCAAGGTCGATTTCTCCAACCTCACTGATCTGATGTCGATCGACTACGCGAATCGTTTCGCCATCATGCCCATCCGCATCGATGGCAGCGACCTTGTCGTGGCGACTGCCGAACCTTTTCTGCGCGATTGGGAAAGCACGGTAAAGCACACCTCGCGCAAGAACATCCGCCGCGTGTTCGCTTCCCCCACCGACATCAGCCGTTATCTGGTGGAGTTCTACAACCTCGCACGCTCGGTGAAGAGTGCGACGAAGAATAATTCCAGCTCTTCCAATCTCGCCTCGTTCGAACAACTGGTCGAGCTTGGCAAGACCAACAAACAGTTCGACGCCAACGATCAGCACATCGTGCACATCGTGGATTGGTTGTGGCAATACGCTTTCGACCAACGTGCGTCTGACATCCATATCGAGCCGCGCCGTGATCTGGGTCTGGTGCGCTTCCGCATCGACGGTGTGTTACATCAGGTACATCAATTGCCAATGTCGGTGGTCACCGCAATGACCAGCCGTATCAAGTTGCTGGGCCGTATGGACTTGATGGAAAAACGCCGTCCGCAGGATGGACGTATCAAGACCCGCACCGAGGAAGGACAAGAGATCGAGTTGCGTCTCTCCACCCTACCTACCGCTTTTGGTGAGAAGTTGGTCATGCGCATCTTCGACCCCGAAG
Organism: Gallionellaceae bacterium; assembly: GCA_006218055.1. Lineage (GTDB taxonomy): Bacteria > Pseudomonadota > Gammaproteobacteria > Burkholderiales > Gallionellaceae > Sideroxyarcus. Next base: position 57,362 of record VBWD01000017.1, on the reverse strand, counting down.
TCTTGGTACGCGATTTCTCCGAGCTCGGTTTCTCTGACGACGACAGCGCACGCTGGCATCAGATGACCGCCAAACCCAACGGCATCATCCTCGTCACCGGCCCAACGGGTTCGGGCAAGACGACGACGCTGTACTCCACACTCAAAAGTCTCGCCACCCCCGAGGTCAACGTGTGTACGCTGGAAGACCCGATCGAGATGGTCGAGCCTTCGTTCAACCAGACATCATCATGGTGGGTGAGATACGCGACCTTGAGACTGCCGACATGGCGATCCAAGCCGCGCTCACGGGGCACTTGGTGCTATCGACCTTGCATACCAACGATGCGCCTGCGGCCATCACGCGCCTACTCGATCTGGGTGTACCCTCCTATCTGCTGAATGCCACCCTGCTGGGCATCATGGCGCAACGGCTAGTGCGTACACTGTGCCCACACTGCAAGCAAGCGCACCCGATGACCGATAGCGACAACGAGCTGTGGGATAACTTAGTCGCACCATGGAAAGCAGCACGCCCCACGCAACTGCAACGCCCAGTAGGCTGTTTGGAATGCCGCATGACGGGTTATGCAGGTCGCATCGGGATCTACGAGATCCTGCTCATGTCACCTGCGTTGCGCAAGACCATCAATGCAGAGACCGACATCGCGGCCTTGCGTGAGCAAGCCAGCCGCGAAGGCATGAAGCCGCTGCGCATCTCGGGTGCGCAGAAAGTCGCTGCCGGACTCACCACATTGGAAGAAGTCGTCAAGATCGCACCACCGCCAGACCAAAGTTAATCATCAATCCTAAGGAAGACAGCATGACCACATTGAATTCTCTCAACCAACAATTCGGTATCGCCGGCCACCTGCAATTCATCGAAGTCGATGGCGGCCTCACCTTCGCCGAGATCAGCAACGCACACGCGACAGCCAGCATCGCCCTCCAAGGCGCGCACATCGCCACCTTCCAACCCAAAGGCGAAGAGCCGATCATCTGGCTGTCCAAGCTTGCCAAGTTCGTGCCGGGAAAATCCATCCGTGGCGGCGTGCCAGTGTGTTGGCCGTGGTTCGGCCCTCATGCGACTGACAGCAAGTTACCCGGCCACGGTTACGCCCGCACCGTGATGTGGGAAGTACAAGAGACCAAGGCATTGGCAGACGGCTCTACCTTCATCCGCTTCGGCCTCATCGAGAACGAGACCACCAAAGCACAATGGCCACACGCTTCTACCGTGCAGCTGGAAGCGACTGTCGGCAAGGCATTGAAGGTCGAGTTGATCACGAAGAACACAGGTAACACCGCATTCCAACTGGGCGAAGCACTGCACACCTACTTCCACATCAGCGATGTCGGCAACATGACCATCCGTGGTTTGGAGGGTTGTGAATACATCGATAAGGTCGGCGAGACCACGCGCCGCACACAGCAGGGTGGTATCGTCATCGAAAGCGAAGTGGATCGCGTGTACGTGAACACCACGGCGGATTGCGTCATCGAAGACAAAGGTTTGAAACGCGCCATCCGTATCGCCAAGACAGGTAGCAAGTCGGCTGTGGTGTGGAACCCATGGACCGAGAAGGCAGACAAGATGGGCGACTTCGGCCCACAAGGTCATCGTGGCATGGTGTGCGTGGAAAGCGGCAACGCTTTCGATAACATCGTCACCGTGCAGGCCGGCGAGACACATCGCTTGGTGGCGGTGTATAGCTCGGAGAAGCTGTAATAAATGAATATGGTAAGACAACAATCTCACGCGGAGACGCGGAGTTCACGGAGGAAAACAGGCGCACTGACTAACTCCGCGTTCTCCGCGCGTGAAAATTATTTTTAATTTTCTGCTTCTTAGAAAGTCCTCGAAATAAAAATAGCCGCTGAAAAGCGGCTATTTTTATTCGTACTACAAACGCAGTGATTAATTTGCGCGTTTCTTGAACTCGTTGGTGCGTGTATCGATCTCGATCTTGTCGCCGATCTCGATGAACGCTGCCACCGGCAATTCGAAACCAGAACCCACCAAGCGCGCCGGCTTCATCACCTTGCCGGAAGTGTCACCGCGTACCGCTGGTTCTGTGTACTCAACTTCGCGCACGATGGTGTTTGGCAACTCGACAGAAATCGCCTTGCCGTCATAGAACACCACTTCGCAGATGTCTTCCATACCGTCAGTCAAGTAGTTCACGACGTCGCCGACATTTTCTTTTTCCACTTCGTACTGGTTGAACTCGGTGTCCATGAACACGAACATCGGATCAGCGAAGTAAGTGTAAGTACATTCCTTCTTGTCGAGGATGATCTGGTCGAACTTGTCGTCCGCTGCGTAAACCGTTTCCTTGGCGGAATCAGTCAGCAGATTCTTCATCTTCATTTTCACAACAGAACCGTTACGGCCAGAGCGGCTGTATTCGGCTTTCAGGATAACCATTGGCTCGCCGCCTACATTGATCACGTTACCGGCGCGGAGGTCTTGTGCGATTTTCATAATATGTCTGCCTAAAGCTGAATTTTGAAGGCGCGGATTCTATTCAGTTCGGCGGAAAAAATCCAGCAAATTCAATGCAAGGCTGTTCCTTGATAGCTGCTGCGCCCATCCCGCACCATGCCTGGCCAAGTCCTCGCGCTGCGCGATGAAGTCCCGCCAGGCCGTGGCAACGCCCTGCCCGCCGTTCCAAGACCACCACATATTCTGCACAGCCTGTGCCATCTCATCCTGCAAACCAGCCGTATAAAGCCGCCTCAATGCCTCCAATTTCTCCAGATGCACCCCATCATGCTGCGGGTATATCTGCCAGATGAAAGGCCGCCCCGCCCATTGCGCCCGCACACAAGAATCCTCGCCGCGCACGAAATTGATGTCGCACGCCCATAGCAATAGGTCGTACTGCTCCTGCTCCACGAAGGGCAGCACATGCACCCGCAGATTGCCGCGCTGCCACACCTCACCCGCCTTGCCTGATGTGACGCCAAAGTGGGCTGCCACCTGCGGCAACGCCCTACCCTCTGGCAACAAACAGGTCACAGGATAGGAGCCCTGCTCCCATTCCGACAGCAACGCCTGCATCGCCTCGTTCTCGTAGCCGAACAAAGACACTCGCAACTCACCTTCGACTCGGGACGGCACGCCCAAGCTCTGCCAATACGTCAACTGTGCAGCCGCATCTGATTGGAATACATCGCGCCGCACCAATAGGTCGTGCTCCAACAACAGTCCGCCTGTCTTTTCAGTAAAGCCGGGGAAGAAGAAATACTTGGAGAGCGGCAAGGTCGGATGCGGTGAAGGCAATTGATGGCAACCTTCCACCCAGTCTTCCGCAGAGAGATATTCCAGATTCAGCCATACCGACTTGGGCTGCCGCAATGCCATGGCCTCGGCATACGACTTGGGAACCTCGCAAGCAAATGCACCAATGACCAAGTCAGCTGGTTCAACAACGGTGAGTTCATCTCCCCAATGATGAACCTCCACACCACGACAAAGCTGCTCCGCCAATTCCTCATCCAACTCAGGACACAACTTGCCGAAGCTGCGCAGATCATCCACCCACATTCGCACTTGCAAGCCCTGCTCATTTGCCAACTGCCGCGCCAAACGCCAGCACACGCCGATGTCACCGTAGTTATCAACGACGGCGCAAAAGATGTCGCAGGAGTTAGGCCTAACCATCATCTAAGACTTTATGCCGCCTGCTGTTCCAACACGAAACTACCCTGCCCAAACTCTCCTAGTCGTGCTGCCAACACGGGCATCACTTCCTGCAAGGTGGCGTACAAGGTCCACGGCGGATTGATGACGAACATACCGCTGCCGTGCATGCCGAAGCCGTCTTCATCGGGCGTGTGCACAGTCAGGGCAACGTGTAACCAGCTTTTCACTGGAAGTTGTTTTAGCTTGTCCGGTAACTCTACGGATTCACTGCGCTGCAACTGCGGATACCACACGGCATACGTGCCGTTGGCAAAGCGCTTCAAGCCTTCTTGCAATGCGGTGACGACGCGCTGGTAATCCTGCTTCTCTTCGTAAGGCGGGTCGATGAGGATAAGCCCTCTGCGCGGTGGCGGCGGTAACAAGGCTTTGAGCGCACCGAAGCCATCCGCCTTTTGCATCAATACATGCGAGCTATGTTCTGCGAAATTCTCTTCGAGGATGGCGTGATCGGTGGGGTGTAACTCGAACAAGCGCATACGGTCTTGATCACGCATGGCATGCAGGGTGACCAGCGGTGAGCCGGGATACAACTTCAACACGCCGTCTGGGTTGAAGTGTTTGACCATGCGCACATATTCAGCCAATGCTTCTGGCAGGCCATCGGCATCCCACAGACGTGCGATGCCGCTCTTGTATTCGGCGTTCTTCTCGGCGTACTCGCTATCCAATTCATAACACCCTGCACCCGCATGGGTGTCGATGTACCAATAGGGTTTGTCTTTCTGCGCGAGGTAACGCAGCAGTTCCAACTCAACGAAATGCTTCAACACATCGGCGTGATTGCCGGCATGGAAGGCGTGGCGATAACTCAGCATACAAACTCCAAAATAAATATCAACGAGTGTTCCCCCACCCCAACCCTCCCCCGGTGGGAGAGGGGGCAAACGCAACAATCACATTCTTACTCCGCGTGCAACGCCTCGACCGGGTCTAGCCTTGCTGCGCGCATGGCAGGTGCGACACCCGCTGCTAGGCCGATGGTGATGGCCGTCAATTCTGCCAGCACGGCATACAACCACGGCGTGTGCACGGGCAGTGCCGGAATAAGCAGATGCAAGCCCTGTGCGATACCGACACCGATGAGCAAGCCCATGATGCCGCCCAAGGCGGAGAGCATGATAGCTTCACCGAGGAACAACATCAGCACCTGATTCTCGCGTGCCCCCAATGCGCGCAGCAAACCGATCTCGGCGGTACGTTCGGTGACGGCCATGGTCATGATGGTGAGGATACCGACCGCCCCAACCAGTAACGAGATACCCCCCAATGCCGCGACCGCAAAGGTGAGCACATTCAATACCGAACCCAATACTTCGAGCGCTTCTTCTTGCGAGATGAGGGTGAAATCCTCGCGCCCGTGGCGCTCGATCAGACGTTGCGATACCAGCTTCTTCACATCATTGGCATCCGCACTCGGGCGATAGCTGACGTTGATCTCCATCAGACCGGGGCGGTTCAGCAACTCCATCGCGCGCGCAGCGGGGATGTACACCGCATCATCCAAATCCATCCCGAGTACTTGCCCCTTGGACTCCATCACCCCGATGACGCGGTAACGCTGACCACCGACACGCAGATATTCACCCAAAGGATTCTGCCCTGCAAACAGCTCTTGCCGCACTTTTGCCCCTAACACCACGAATGCGCGTGCCTGTTCGTCATCTGCATCAGGCCAGAAAGTCCCGCTTTGAACGCGCATGGTGAAAGCGGCAGCGAACTCTCTCCCTTCACCGAAGATGGTGGTGCGGCGCGTCTTGCCGTTGAACTTCAACTCAGCATTACCCATCACTGAAGGGTTCACACTTTCGACGTACGGCAGGCGGCGTAAGGCATCGGCATCTTCAAGCGACAACTGGCGGGACGAGCCAAAGACACCCACGTTGCCGCCTTGCGTCTCTGTCTTGCCGGGTTGGATGGTGATGATGTTGGTGCCGAATTGCGAAAACTCTTGCAGCACGAACTGGTGCAGTCCCTCTCCAATGGAGGTAAGTAAGATGACCGCAGCGATGCCGATGGCGATTCCCAACCCTGTGAGGAAGCTGCGCATCCTCGACGTGAGGAAACTGGATGTGGTAAGTGTGAGGAAGTCGCGGTAGTACATGTTCTATCGTCCCGCCAATGCCGCCACAGGATCGAGCCGCGCAGCACGTCGTGCCGGCCACACGCTGAACAGGATACCCGTACCCAGCGCCGTGCCACATGCCGCGATGACCGCCCACCATGGAGGCGAGACGGGCAGGCTGGGATAGACCTGCCCGATGATGGTGCTACCGATATAGCCAAGCACCAAGCCTGCGATGCTGCCGATGCTGGAGAGCAACGCCGCTTCCGCAAAGAACAGCGAACGTATCTGTTTGGGCGGTGCGCCCAATGCCTTGAGCAGACCGATCTCTTTCACACGCTGCGCCACGGCAATGAGCATGACGTTCATGATGAGCACACCTGCCACCGCAAGGCTGATGGCGGCGATGCCTCCCACTGCCATCGTCAATGCAGTGAGGATGCGGTCAAAAGTGGCGAGGACCGCATCCTGCGTGATGACGGTGACATCCTTCTCTCCCGCATGACGTTGGAACATGATGGCTTCGGCATCACTCTTCGCTTGTTCGATGGAGTCGCGGTTCTTAGCTTCGATGAGGACGCGGAACAGCCCTGATGTGTTGAACAACTGATGGGCAGAAGCGACAGGGATGATGACCAACTCATCGGTACGCATACCCATGGATTCGCCTTGTGACGACAACACGCCGATGACGCGGAAACGCCTATCCCCCAGCCGCACCCACTGCCCCACAGCCTGCTCGTTGCCGAACAACTCCTGCTTCATCTGATTACCCAACACGCACACCGAGGCACTCTCGTGGATGTCGCCTGCGGGCAGGAACTTGCCGATACCCATGCTCATGTGGCGCACTTCGAGCAGGTCGGAGGTGGAGCCCAAAACCACCACGTCCCGATTCAGCGCATCGCGCGACAAGGTGGCGGAGCCGACCGTGAGCGGTGCGATGCGTTTAACGGCGCGACTGCCCATGATGGCTTGCGCATCGTCCAGCGTGATCTCTTTGGGGATCTGACCGACCAACATGCCCGGCCCAAGTCCGGCTGTCTCTGTACGACCCGGCAACACGATGACGAGGTTGGTGCCTAATGATGCGAACTGATCGACCACGTAGCGACGAGCGCCCTCGCCCAACGCGGTGAGCACCACCACCGAAGCCACGCCAATAGACATGGCGAGGATCATCAACAAGGTACGTGTGGGACTACCCCGCAAACTACCGGACGCGAACTGCAGAGTGTCGGTGAGTTTCATATCCAACTGCACTGTTCCTTCCACCATGCAGGGGGAAGGCTAGGATGGGGGTTGACTCGAATACATTGCAACGTTTCTACCCCCACCCTACCCCTCCCCCTGCCCTGCAAGGGGGAGGGGACGCTTTGATCAACGAGTTGGCTAATTTATTCATACGACACGCTTCTCGTCAGAACGGATAGCACCATCCAACATGTGGATCTGACGGTGAGCACGTGCGCCGATCTCGGTGTCGTGTGTCACCACCACCAGGGTGATGCCCTGCTCTAGCAAGCCTTCCAACAGCTTGAGCACTTCCCATCCCGTGTTGCGATCGAGATTGCCGGTCGGTTCATCTGCCAATAACACCGATGGCTTCATCACCGTCGCACGCGCGATGGCGACACGTTGGCGCTGACCGCCGGAGAGTTGATCGGGTCTGTGGTCTGCACGTGGGGCAAGGCCGTAGTTCTGCATCAGCACGTCGACACGCTGCCTGCGCTCTTCGGCCGGGATGCCCGCAAGAATCATGGGCAACTCGACGTTCTGCGCCGCAGTCAGTCGCGGTACGAGGTGAAAGGACTGGAATACGAAACCGATCTTTTCGCGGCGCACTTGTGCTTGCTGCTCGTCGCTCAGATCGGTGACATTGCCGCCGTCCAACAGATAGGTGCCACTCGATGGCCTGTCGAGCAGACCGAGCAGATTGAGCATGGTGGACTTGCCTGAACCGGACGGCCCCATGATGGAGATGTACTCCCCCGCATCCAGCCGCAAGTTGATGTCGCGCAAGGCGGAGACTTGCTGGTCACCCACAGTGAAGCTACGACTGACGTTTTGTAGTTCGATCATTTCGCGGGTTTGACTTCTTCTTGAACGACTTTGGCACCGACCTTCACGCCAGCTCTATCCAAGGAAGAAACCACCTGATCGCCTTCTGACAAACCAGACAAGACCTCCGCGAATTCCCAGTTGGAAAGTCCCGTGGTGAGTTTGCGTTCTTCCAGCATGCCGTCCTTATTCAACAGCACACGATTACCTTCAAGCAAGGTCTGCGTAGGGACGCGCAACACTTGGGCGCGTGCGTCATACACGATCTCGACATCGGCGCTGTAGCCCACCAACAGGTTCTCATCTTTCGCCAGCTTGTCGAATTCGACCTCTACCTCGACCGTGCGCGCCTGCTTCTCCAGGTCGAGCACATAAGGTGCGATGCGGCGCACTTTACCTGCAAAGCTACGTCCCTTGATGGCATCCAAGGTGATGCGACTACGTTGACCTAACTTGAGTTTGGCAGCATCTACCTCGTCGATAGGCGCACTCACATAGAGACAACTATCGTCGATGAGGTCGATGGCTGGAATGGTCAAGATGCCGGGAGGGGACGGTGTGGCGTATTCGCCTAGTTCGCCGCTGATGTCTGCCACCACACCGTCGAATGGTGCGCGTAGCGTCATGCGTTGCAATGTGGCTTGCGCCATCGTGATTCGTGATCTGCTTTGGTCGATATCGCCCTTCGCGGAATTACACGATGCTTTGCGTGCCGCTGCCTCGGTCAGCGCCTTGTCCAACATCTGCACCGAGATGAATCCCTTGTCGCGCAATTCCTGCGAGCGCACAGCCTCACGCTCTGCCGCCTCAGCCAAACCGCACACTTCCTGTACGCGACTTTGCGAAACCTTCAATTGTTCTCGCGCCAACCCTTCTTGCGCATGCAGGTCATCGTCCCACAGCTCCAGCAATATCTGCCCTTTGCTGACGCGCTCACCTTTCTTCACACGCAGCTTGGCGATCTGCCCACCTGCGGGTGGAGACATCTTGGCGCGACGACAGGCCTTCACCGTGCCCGCGCGCGTGTTGCTGACCGAAGCTTCGACATCACCGCGCTCTATCTTCTGCAATGTCACAGGGATTGGTTTTGCACCACCAAAGACAACAAACGCAATAGCGATCAGCGCAACTGCAATGACAGCAATGGCGCTCTTTTTATATTTGGAGAAGGTGTTACCGAGTTGCGGGGAAGTCATTGTTGCTCCTGACTGTGCGCTAATATTTCACGAATCGAACCTCTGACCTACGCGTTACGAGTGCGTTGCTCTACCAACTGAGCTACATCGGCGTTTCGCTTGAGATTATATGCGCCCGAATGAGGCTCGGGCAACGCATAAGGAACCTTTAACGCCAACGATAGGCCGACACATCAAACGGTTGCGGCGTGCCCTCCATCTCGTTCAACAGCACTTCTACGCTGGCAGGTGACATGGTCACGCCGTAACGGAAATGGCCGCTGTTGATGAACAGATTTTGCAGTTCTGGATGTCTGCCAATCGTCGGGATGTTTCCGGGTGAGGCAGGACGCAAACCCGCCCAATGTTTGACGATGGGCATATCTTTCAAGCTAGGAAGGATAGCGATCGCACGTTGCAACAATGTCGCTCGCGCTTCATCCGTTGTGGACTTATCAAAGCCGACATCCTCCAAGGTGCTACCCGCCAACAGATGTCCGTCGCGACGAGGGATAAGGTAAAGCCCATCTTGGAGCACGATGTGCGGCAATGGCGGCGTGTCGAATTTGAATAACAACATCTGCCCGCGTATCGGCTTGATGTCCGTGTGTAAAGCATGGTCACCCAACAAAGCTTTGCTCCAGGCGCCCGCCGTCACGATATAGGTATCTGCGCTGAAGTCGCCTTGAGAGGTCGATAGATGCTTTACGCGATCCGAATCCAAGATGAACTCTTTGACGGTGCATTGCTCAACGATACGACCACCGAGTGATTCGACTCTGGTACGCAATGCCTGTAACAATCTGGGGTTACGTACCTGAGCCACGTCAGGCAACAGCAAAGCATCGCCTCGTTGCTCGACCGAGAATCCATGTTGCGCACACCACTGATTCGCAGCTTGCATATCGAACGGTGGCATCACCAACATTCCGCAACGTTGATACTCTGGATCGATCCCCGTTGTTGCATGCAGATTCTCGGCGAAGCCAGCGAACATGCCCATCCCGCGCAACGCCAGACGTGTCACCTCTTCGGGGTAATCCCAAGGGCACAGCGGAGACAAGATTCCACCTCCCGCCCACGACGACTCTTGACCTACTTGAGCACGCTCCAGAATCGTGACTTTCGCACCTCTTATTAACAGCGCTTCTGCTGTCGCCAGACCCAAGGCTCCTGCACCGATCACCAACATTTCACTCACCAATAAATCCTTTTTCAAGACGTAAAAAACAAAACAGCGGGCGAACCCGCTGTCGTGAAATCACATCGATTCATCAACTACCAGGCGACAGGCGAAGCGGCAGTACAATCATCCGAACCCTGATGCCACTGGCGCAATCCATTCTCGCGAATGAGAATACAACCATCCCCCAACTGTGCAGATCCACCGACTGGTTCCGCACGCATTTCGTAGGTCTGACTTGGGGTTGTGATATCGATGCTCAAGTCATATTTTCCATCGCTGGTCTTTGCTGTCGTTTTACCCAAGCCCCCGGCAGCCGATCCAGTGTAGGCGCTGGCCACATTAGGCGTGTAGTTGTTCGAGTTTAGAAAGATCTTTTCTTGCAAACTTGCCATTTCCAACAACTCGGTCTGAGCGGCTGCGCGTGAGCTTTTCACGAGGTAACTGCTGTAACTTGGCACAGCTATCGCGGCAATGATGCCGACAATGACGACCGCAATCATCAACTCGATCAAACTGAAACCTTTTGCTGAATAGTATTTCATTTTTTTCCCCTGATTTCTGAAGCGAGATGCCATGCCCCCTCCCACAGCATCTCGTGTTCGACCATACTACTCGGTAATCAACTCGTGCCAAGACACGCGGCCTGTCTTGACCTGTAATCCGCGCTCGTCACCGCCCACCAGAATAGTACCCTTGGACGCTGCAATATCCTGAGTCTGACACGTTCCAAGAGCATCGCAAGTAATGATCCTCACACTGCCATCACTATTCGCGGTACGACTGATAGTGGCTTGCGAACCGTTCTGATAGGTTATGGTATAGGTCGTCACGTTCCCAACCACTGTGCGTGTTACGTCGGTCACCGTTCCGCCCCCGCCACTCAAGTCACCGATCTTGGGGTCGGTAGAGCCTGCCGCTGGCGGACTGGGTGAACTCGAACTGTTATCCGGTGGTGCCGCCTTGACCCATCCGCTATTGTTGTAGCAAAGATTGTTCGGATGATGCCAGTAGGTGATGTACTCAGTCAGCACATAGGTGTCAAAGAACTCCTTCTTCACCCGCCATCCATATTCCGGACGGCCGGTGACATTTTCCTCGATGGCACTGTTCGGTGTGGCTTCCTTGATGAGTTGGAACGTCAGCGCACCGCCATGACGAACCCCTGCCCAGCCATTCCCAGACGCACCCAAGACACCGGGACCATCCGTGCCGTTAGCTGGCGGCATTACCGGTCGGTACAAGTTACTATCCCCGGTTCCCGCACTATTCCATGCACATTGAGGCTTGATGGGAATCAAACCTGAGCGCACATCGCCGGTCCCCGACCAGTCTTTTGCCGACAGCGCATCGACGGGCATGTTGAAGGCAAGGCTGCCTATGGTAGTTCGATCATAGACCGGCAAAGTCGCCACATCCAACGTGCTCGAAGTAACGAAATCCTTGATCGAAATATATCCGTGGTCGACGTTGTACAAATAAGAACTATCCCCGACATGAACCTTAACGGCCGGATTGAGGTACTGATTCTGCGCAATAACTCTGAACCTCGTTGCCGTGCTCCCGATACCGTTGGACAGGTTGAATCCCGCATCGCTCGCATTCAGCATATTCAGACCGGTCTTGTCGTACTTGTCATCATATTGGTGAACGTGCTTTTTATAGCCGCAGACATTGTATGTGATCGTGCCATCCGTCCCGCCACTGAACACAGTGCCGTTCAAGTAGGGGGCTAAATCATTCCAGCCGGTGGCTGCTGTGCCTGAAGTGGCACCTGCAGTAGCGACAGCAGTCACGGTCACCGTACCGAACCGCGTCAACGTACCGACGGATACCGTGTTGCCATTGGTATAGTTCGTCGTATCGACCAAACAGACCTTGGTGGCAGGTTGCGCCTGACATACTGGCGTCACACTATTCCCCCCCACATAAGCCTGGATAGATCCACCCGTTCCGATGGCACTCGCCACGTAACTGGCTACTTGAGATGGGGTCTTATTTCCGCCAATATTACCGATATTGCTGGAAGAAGCAGTCGTAGTACCCACCGTCACACTCTTTGAACCAGACAGACTATTATTGATGCGGACCGTGCTTGTAGTATTTTGTGTAGTGCCACCCGCAAATACAATAAGTCCGGTTGGTCGCACACCGGGTATAGCCGGCAAGCCGGGGTTCGAGGTTCCGTTCAGAAAAGCAAACGTCTGGCCGTTGTATGCAGTCCCCGCGGGGGCACTCACCGTAACGTTGCTTCCACCTGCTGTCGCCGTGAAACTGGTACCCAGTGCATTGATCTTGTTCTTGATCGCGGTCGCGTTAGTGGTAGTGCTAGTGCCATCCGGCATATCGGTCTGGCTCAGGCTGTTGGAGATGCTGACACCATCCACGGTGATGCCACCTAGCGTGACCGGAAGGCTCGAGCCGGCGCTGCCTACCGTAATCGTGGCCGTTGCACGCACTGCCCCGCTGGTAGTGGATCCACAAATCGGTGCGCCGTAAAATATGTCGATATCGAAGTGACCTCCCGTCACACCAAAACCGATGTCATTGTAAGGAAAAACAATATCGGGATTCTGGGCGAACAGCGTGGTATTCAGTGTGCGCAACTGCACAAGCACAGGCTGCGAAGTAGCACCGTACCCTATGTATTTACCGACGGGGATACCGTTAGTGGTCGTGATTGGACTACCAACCACGTTTGGCACCACTGGCAAGTCAGCAAGTTCATATTTCAAGCGGTCTGAATTGTCCAGTAGCAAGTTACCATCCAGATCAAGGAACGGGTCGTTTTGCGTTCCACCTGAAAGATAATCAAGCTCCATCAACCAGTTCTCGCCGTACACCTGCGTCTGGTTTGCGCAACTCGGCAACACACATGGATCGGGAGTGTTGATAAATTTGGTTGGATTGTTACTGTTGAAGTAGAAACGACCATTCTCGATGAAGGTTCCCTCACCGACCACACGCTCGCCAGCCGGTAGCGCGACTTTCCAACCCTTATCTGTAGTCCAGTTGGGAGTCACTGCGTTTGCCACACGACGGACACGGATGGTGGTAACACCCGCATCCGGGCTATAGTTTCTTTCCTGCAAAGTCTGCGTGATGATGGTGCTGCCTGAAGATCCATCCCAAACGCCGTACGCATAGTAGGTTGAGGTATCCAAAGTAACATCAGTAAAGATGGAACCTGTACCAAAGTTGACCATGTAACCGCCATTCGGATGAACTGCCACACCCGGCATACCTGTGATCGGCTGCGCAGGTGAAGTGGTGTAAACCAAAGTCGACGTCCAGCTTCCGGGGGCGTTGGCAGTGAGATCGAATTTCCAAACATTTCCATTCAGGTCACCTGCATAGACTCGATCTATCACTCCATCGCCATCTGTATCGATAGGTGCCGCAGTTGAGAGACCATTGGGGGATGCCGCGGTTGCTGTCGTCCCGGCTTGTATCTTGGCGATTAACTGACCGTTTAGGGCATTGATCACGTATAGATATGCCTGATAATCACCACCGGAATTATCGTTGTAACCATTTCCAACAATGACAGCATCCGCCGTGGTCATGGCGGAGGTCCTCACTTGCACCAAAGCCGGAATGCCGTAGGTGAAACCCAAATTGTCGTATGCATTGGCGGTGGTGGGGGCAGCATGATTTACCTTACCGGTCGCGCCATTGATCTCCCACATCACTTTGCCTGCAACACCCGTCTCGGTAGTCGCAGTCAAACCGGAACTGCCCTCGATATTGAGTGCATAAATACCTTTGCCGCCTGCACCGAGCATGCCCACCAGAATCCGTCTGGGGGTGCCGGACACGTCGATTGACCCGATATTGATCTGACCATCCACAAAGTAGTCATGTGGATTGCTGACGCCACCATAGGGTTTGGCCAAATTAATCATCTTGGGCAGAAGCATCGACGGCACATAGGCCCAACGGTCGGAACCGTCATTGGCGTTGATGGCATGCAACATGCCGTCATTGGAACCCACGAAAACGGTGGGATAGGTCGGATTGGTTGGATTATTCGGATCCACCGGATCTGCCACATAATAAGGGCGCGAATGAACGATGTCTCCCAACACATAGTTTCTGATGCGCATCGCCTCGGGGCCTTCATTGGTGCGATCGCCGCGCAGAAAATCAACAATCTGCTGGCCCGTAGCTCCAAACAAACTGATGGTTGTGACGGGGAAATAGGACTTTTGAGTTGTTGACAGGCTGGTATAACGGAAAGGAATCCCTGCGCCGGTTCCATCATCGAGCATGGTGGCGATCAGTCTGCCCGTATTCCAGTTTTGAGCTTCAATCGGCACCCTTGCCCCCTCTCCCCAACGCGGGGCTGAAAGCTCGATGCCCCCCTGCGCATTGACTGGATAGGCATGCAGATTCCCGCTCCAGAATTCGCGCTCGTAGTCTGGGACGAATACGGTCTCATTGCCGCTAGTCAGGTTGTAATTTGTCAAATCTGGCTGTGCAATGTAACCAGTGGGCTGGGCTTGCGGCGTGAACGCGACGATCGCGATGGCGAAACGAAAGAAGGCGAAAGATATCCCCAGCAACGCCAACAGGCCGAAGAGTTGATTGGATTTGAGCGGTAGTTTGAACATGATGGTTCTCCTTCTTTCAGCAAGCCAAGACGCTGTAGTAAGACTGTACGGTTTTGCTAGCACCGCGCGCGCTCGTTCCATTTGCAGTAACCGTGTAGGTATTGACCTCGTTACACCCCGTGCTGGCACGCGAACCGATCACTTGACTGGAACTTTGCAAGCGACTGCCAGTAGAAACCAGCACTGCCGTACCCACTGTCACTCCAGCCATCTGCGTACCGCTCGTCAATCCCGTCGCGCCAACACCGCCAACCGGCACTAGTTGCGCCTCGGCTTGCACAAGTGCTGCCTCGGCATTATTCAACGCCATATCTTCGAATTGCAGGTTTCCCGCCAATCTATATTGCGCATCCGATGTCACCATCGAAGTCGCGCCCAGAAGCATAAGCACTACCAGAATGATCATACTGATGATCAAAGTGGAGCCCTTTTGTGAGCGCACATCATTTATCTGAATAAGCATGTTCATCATCCTCAATTGCGCAATTGCACCACTGCCGTAAACACCTGACGGCGGAAACTATCGTTGACCGTATAATTAGCGTCGCCCAGAGCATAAGTCTGGCTGTTGTTGTATCCGGCCTCTACCTTGCTATTTCGAGCCAACATCCAGATACGCACGGAGTTGACATCATCCCACTCTGTTTTTGTAAGGTCGGTCGAGGTGCCGACGATGCCGTCGGCATCGTAATAGCGTGCATTTCCATCCGTGGTCGCGCGGGCAAATTGAACCTGAAAATGTTCGACACCGGTGACGACCATTTCGTCCTGCAAACTGCCATCCGTGAACAAGGCGACCCGGCGTAGCGCGGGCACGGTAGCATCGGTGTCGTCATTGCCGATGTAATAGACGTATTCCACCAGCGGAAAATCCCCACAGGGGGCACCCACGATATTTGTAGGCGGTGTAGTCCCCTGATAAACCATTCCGGCAGCATAGGTGGAACGCATATACAAGGTCGACACCCCAGTTGGATTAGCTGCGCAATCCGATGCGACCGGCGCACCTGCCACGCGCCGCATTACCAGAACATCTCCGCGCAAATACGTTCCATTCAGACAGTTCGTGGAATAGGGATTGCTGTCATTCGCCCCCCAGATTCCCTGGCGGATGTTTTGGATAAAACCACTATTTGCGCCACCGCACTCGGTCACCCCGGTAACCGTGATCGCACCGGTCGGTGTGGCGGGTTCCGCCCACGTGAACCCGCGATACCCTGCCATGCGCAATTCGCGCCGCAAGTGATCCAGTGCGTAGCGCCCGTTTCCCTGAAGCTCTGCCGTCTTGTCGTTGCTCTTGCTGTTGCGCGCATTGCTGGTTAACACACCCACCAAACCGGCAATGATCATCAATCCGATGGTGATGGATATCATCATTTCAATCAGACTAAAACCAGACGCGCGTTGCGCGCCAAAGTCTCTGATCTGCTTCATACTTTCGCGGTTGCCCATGATTCAGTTACCCACTGTACGGGATGAGGTATAGGTGAAAGTCTCGCCGCGACTGACCTTGGATGTACTTCGATCAGTCCAGTTAATGACAATCTGATAAGTACTTGGATTTCCGGAAGCGGTCTGCGTGATCACCCAATTTGGCTGCGGCAACAAAGCGGTGATAGCACCTTCCCACTGACTGATGTCCCATGCCGCAAGAACTGCCGGCGCACAGGGATTCAAAGAGCAATCCGTGCCCGCAGAGCTAGCTGCACTGGCGGCAGCCACCACGTAATTCCCCGCGACTGCACCCAATTTGTTGGCTTCGATACGCTCCGCAATGTCCGATGCCAAAAACACGGCTTGAGTGCGAAATTGTCCGCTCTGCCCAACCTTCATGGCATACAACTGCAAACCCGCGGTCCCCAGCAAGGCAGTGGCAATAATGACCAAGGTGATCAAAATCTCGATCATGGAGAAGCCGTCTTGACGTTGTTTACTATGCAAATTATTCAACATGATTTCACCTCATGGCCTAGAGATGTTACCGGTCCCGGCGACATTGATGATACTGCTGGTTGCGCCCGACCAAGTTCCCCCTACCGTCAATGTTGCCGCACCGCTACCACTGATACCGCTTGGATTGAAACGAACCGCAGCGTTTGGACCAGTGAGTGTCAAAGTGGTATGTAAGGCCGAATGTACTACGATGGGATTGGGGTTGGCTGTAGTACCCACATCGCAGGCATTATCAGAATTGGCATCGGTACACACTAACCACCCGCTGTTCCAGTTAGTGGTACCGGAGGTATCACAGGCAGTATCCGAGCCGCGGGGACAAACCAAAACTCGCGCATTACGTTTGATGGATTCACTGCGCGCCCGATTCAAATCACTAAACAACTGGCTCACTACTGAACTCTGCCGCGTCCCACTGATGAATTCGTTGAACGAGGGAATCGCCAAAGTGGCCAGTATCGATCCAATGACAATGACGATCATCAATTCGACCAGCGTGACGCCTCGTTGTGTCTTGTTTTTTTCAAGCTGCTTCATGTGTCCGCCCTTTCGAGGCAGTGGAGTTGGATCGCAGTATCAAATCTCGACTGCAGAAACGCCATCCCTAAACTGACGAGCGGCAAATTTAGCGGATGAGCGGCTAAAAGGCTGACGAACGGTCAAATTACCAATGATTTAGGGATAGGAAATATTCAAGCGAGCAATGACTTCCTGCACCAACACCTCTGGCGCGGAAGCGCCCGCACTGATACCGATACAACGCTTTCCTTGTAACCACTCGACTTTTAATTCGCTGGCGTTATCCACCAGATAGGCGGACACATTCAAGTTCTGCGCCACTTCGCGCAGGCGGTTGGAATTCGAACTGTTGGGAGAGCCCACCACGATGACCAGATCGCATTGTTGCGACAACACTTTTACCGCGTCTTGACGGTTCTGCGTGGCGTAGCAGATGTCATCCTTCTTTGGCCCTGTTATGAAAGGGAAGCGCGTCTTCAATGCAGCGATGACGATACTGGCATCATCAACAGACAGCGTGGTCTGCGTCACATACGCGAGATTCTGCTCATCCTTCACGTGTAACTTCGCCACGTCGGCAGGTGATTCAACCAGATACATCCCCCCCTCGCTCTGCCCCATCGTGCCCTCGACTTCGGGGTGACCTTTGTGACCGATCATCACGATCTCTTGACCGCGTTCACGCAGGCGCGAAACTTCAATGTGAACTTTGGTCACTAATGGGCAGGTGGCATCGAACACAGTGAGATTGCGCGACTCTGCTTCGCGACGCACGGATTGCGGTACACCGTGTGCGCTGAAGATGAGGATGCTGCCGGGTGGCACGTCTTTCAGTTCCTCGATGAACACGGCGCCTTTTGCCTTCAAGCCCTCGACCACGAATTTGTTGTGCACCACCTCGTGGCGCACGTAGATGGGGGAGCCGTGCAAAGCCAAGGCGCGCTCGACGATCTCGATGGCGCGATCCACTCCGGCACAAAATCCACGGGGGTTAGCTAGCAGCAGTTCCATTTTTCTTTCCTTTGAAGCTATCCAAGATCATCAACACCGCACCGCAGGTGATGGCGGAATCCGCCACATTGAAAGCGGCGAAGTGGTAAGCACCCCAATAGAAATCGAGGAAGTCCACCACATAACCGTAAGCGATGCGGTCGATGAGATTACCTATCGCACCACCGAGGATGAAGGCCAATGCGAAGCTGAACAACTTCTCAGTTTGATGTTTGCGCAAGAGCCACACTATCCACACCGAAGCAACGATGGCGATGAGGGTGAAGATCCAGCGTTGGATACCGCCCGCGTCACTCAAGAAACTGAATGCCGCCCCGGTGTTGTGTGCCAATACGAGATTGAAGAACGACGTGACCGCCATGCTCTCGCCATAGACGAAGTGGTTGCTGATCGCCGCTTTGCTCAACTGGTCGAGGACGATGACGACAACCGCCACCAACAGCCAACGCTTAAGCATGACGGCGTGTCTCACCAGCACCAAACAAGTTGCTCACGCAACGTCCGCACAAGGTTGGATGTTCGATATCGCTTCCCACATCCGAGCGGTAGTGCCAGCAACGATCACACTTGGCATGGACACTTGGGGTGACTTTGATCTCCAACTCACCTTCGCGCAGATGTACGTTCGCACGTGAGGTGATGAACACCAGACGCAAGTCATCGCCCAAACGCGATAGCAATTCAAAGGTGGCCTTGGAGGCGTACACATCCACTTCGGCCTGCAACGCGGAACCGATCGCACCTGCGGTGCGTTGCTCTTCCAACTTCTTGTTCACTTGCTCGCGCACCGCACGGATATCGGCCCATGCACTCACTGCATCACCCTTCAATCCAGAGGCAGGCATCTCATACCATAGCTGTTCGAACACGCTCACATCATCCTTGCCCGTCAACGTCGTCCATACCTCTTCGCCCGTGAAGCTCAAGATTGGTGCGATCAAACGCGAGAGCGATTGGGTGATGTGATACAGCGCGTTCTGTGCGGAACGACGTGCTTTTGAATTCTCGCCAGCGGTGTAGAGACGGTCTTTCAAAATATCCAGATAGAAACTACCTAGATCTTCCGAGCAGAACGCCAACAACTTCTGCACGGCAAAATGGAACTCATAGCGTTCGTAATCGGCACACATCTCGTCTTGCAACTTCTGTGAAAGCGACAGTCCATAACGGTCGATCTCCAACCATTGATCAACCGGCAGCGCATCGCGCTTGGCATCGAAGTCAGCGATATTCGCTAGCAAGAAGCGCAAGGTGTTACGGATGCGGCGATAGCTTTCCACCACACGTTTCAGGATCTCGTCCGAGATGGTCAACTCACCGGAATAGTCAGTAGAAGCCGTCCACAGACGCAGGATGTCCGCGCCCATGGTGTCGAAGATCTTTTGCGGTGCGACCACGTTGCCTTTGGACTTCGACATCTTGTGGCCGTGACCATCCACCACGAAACCGTGCGTGAGCAAGGCATCGTAAGGCGCACGATCATTGATGGCACAACCGGTCAGCAAGGACGATTGGAACCAGCCGCGATGCTGGTCGGAACCTTCCAGATATAAGTCCGCTGGAGAACGCAGCCCTTCGCGTTTCGCCAACACCGCATAGTGCGTCGCACCCGAATCGAACCACACGTCCAGCGTGTCAGACAGCTTGCGGTAATGCGCCGCATCTTCACCCAACAGGTCGACACTGTTCAGACTGAACCACGCCTCGATACCGGATTTTTCAACCAGCTTGGCGATCTGCTCCAACAACTCCGACGTCCTTGGATGCAATTGCATCGTCTCTTTGTGTACGAAGAAGGTCATCGGCACGCCCCAACTACGCTGGCGCGACACGCACCAGTCGGGACGATTCTTGATCATCGCCTCCAGGCGTGCACGTCCCCAAGAGGGGAAGAATGCCGTCGCATCGACCGCCTTGTTCGCCAAAGAGCGCAGCGACTTCTTGTCGCCCTGCTCCATACCGATGAACCACTGCGGTGTGGAACGGAAGATGATGGGCGTCTTGTGGCGCCAGCAATGCGGATAGCTGTGTTTGAGTTTTTCCTGATGCAGCAAATGACCACTGACTTGCATCGCTTGCAACACGATGTCGTTCGCCTTCCACACGAATACACCCGCCAACGGAGTCTCGCCGACAGCGGGTGTCGTGGAGATGAACTTACCGTCATCGCCCACAGGATTATCATTCGGCAGACTGTATTTTTGACCGACCACGTAGTCGTCCACACCGTGCGCGGGCGCGGTATGCACCAATCCCGTACCTGCTTCTAGCGTGACGTGCTCGCCACAGATGATGGGCACGATGCGGTCTTGGAATGGATGCTGCAAAGGCAGGCCTTCCAAGGCGCTGCCATAACAAGTCGCCGCGATGCCGTCGCCTCGGTCGTTGCTACCGCCCAATTGGTAACGCTTCAGACAGGCCTCGACCAGATCAGCGGTGAGGATGAGATAGCCCTTCTCGGTGCGAACCAGATCGTATTGCAGCGTTGGATGTACGCTCACTGCTTGATTGGCAGGAAGCGTCCAAGGCGTTGTCGTCCAAATGACGGCATACACCTTGGCACTGGCAGGTAGCGAAACGCCGAACGCCTTGCTTACGGCTTCGACATCTTTAACCTCGAAACCGACATCGATGGCTGTCGATACTTTGTCTTCATATTCCACCTCGGCCTCGGCCAAAGCGGATTGGCAATCCAGACACCAGTTAACCGGTTTGCGGCCTTGGTACAGGAAACCGCGCCCGTGGATCTTGCCGAGTGCACGGATGATGTCGGCTTCAGTCTTGAAATCCATGGTGAGATAAGGTTTGTCCCAATCACCCAACACACCCAAACGGATGAAGTCCTTCTTCTGACGCTCGACCTGCTCCTTCGCGTATTCACGACACAGTTCGCGGAACTGTGAGGGTGGGATGGCCTTGCCGTGTTTCTTTTCCACCTGCAATTCGATAGGCAGTCCGTGGCAATCCCAGCCCGGCACATAGGGCGCATCAAAATTACTCAAAGTCTTGCTCTTGATGATGATGTCCTTCAACACCTTGTTCACCGCATGACCGATGTGGATGTCGCCGTTCGCATACGGCGGACCATCGTGCAGGATGAACGTTTTACGTCCTTTGGCTGCCGCACGGATACGCTGGTAACGCTGTTGCGTTTGCCACTGCGCGAGCATCAGCGGCTCACGCTTGGCCATGTCCCCACGCATCGGAAAGATGGTGTCAGGGAGATTTAGCGGATATTTTTTCTTGTCGTCACTCATGTTCTCTAAACCATTTTTTTGTATTTTCAACATCTAACGCGATCTGCCGCGTCAGCGCTTCCAGACTTGGATACTTCTCCTCGTCCCTCAACTTCTCTAAGAACTCCACGCGCAGATGTCTGCCATAGATCTGCCTGTCGAACTCGAACAGATGCACTTCCAACACCGGCTTCGCATCTTGCTTCACGGTTGGACGAACACCCAGACTGGCCACGCCCTGCAACACGCCCAACCCATCCGAATGCACCTCGACCACATAGATGCCTTTGAGCGGCGGTTGGTTGTGCTTCAGCTGCAAGTTCGCTGTTGGAAATCCCAGCTTGCGCCGGCGATCAAGATAGCCACGTGCCAAGCGGATCTTTCCATCAGCCAACGCAGCACGGACTGCCGTGCTGGAGACACGCACACCGTCATGCAACACGCTGTGCATCGCACGCACATCGAATCCACGCTGCAAACCGACCTTCTCCATCAGGGCAAAATCGCCGACGCGCCCGCTGCCAAAACGAAAATCGTCACCGATCAACACGAACTTGGCATGCATCTTCTCCGATAAAGCATGGACAAAATCTGCCGCTGACATTTTGGCGAAGCGTGCGTTGAAACGACACACATGCACCCTATCCACACCTATCTCACGAAATTGTTCCAACTTCTCACGCAGACTGGTCAAGCGCACCGGCGCTTGTTGTGGCGTGAAGAACTCACGCGGATGCGGCTCGAAGATGACCACGGCGGTCTTCAATCCACGTTGTTGCGCAACAGCACGCAATTCGTCGAGCAATGTCTGATGACCCAGATGCACACCATCGAAGTTTCCGATGGTGATTGCGACTGGGTTCGTGTCTGGGGAATAAAGTCCGCGTAGAATCTGCATATCGGGCGCGATTATACCGAAAGAACAGATGCCCAGACCGACACAAACCAAGGAAAGACCATGTTGAACTATCCGCAAGTGGCACTAGATTTCATGAACAGAGACCATGCCGAATTCATTTCCTTGCGCGAGAAGCTGCTAAGCCTATTGACCTCTGGCTCACCTAACGACGAAGTGGATACGTCACTAAACGAACTGTTCGACCATACCCAACATCATTTCGCGGAAGAAGAACGCCTTATGCACGAAGTGAGCTTCCCGCCTTTCCCTGTCCACAAAGGGGAGCACGATGCCGTTCTGGCGGATATGGCTGCACGGGTGACGCGTTGGAAACAAGACAGAGATATGGATGCCTTGCGCGAATGGCTAGATAAAAACGTAGGGGACTGGTTCGTCAATCACGTCAGCACCATGGATTTCGTCACCGCGCGATTCATCGCGGCACAACGCCCCCAATAAGCTCGTCATGGATACGACCAAGCTGTTCGACCACACGCCGTTCGTCACCCTACGTGAGGAAGTGATGGCGCTATTCGATCAAGGTGCCCCACATGAGGAAATCGACGCGAAGCTCTTTGCATTTCTGCGCCACATCGAAGCGCAGTTCTCCGCTGAAGAACAGGCTATGCACACAGCGGGATTCAAACCCTACGACGCGCACAAAGCTGAGCATGATCGGGTGGTAAAGAAACTCTCTTACCGAATCGAGCAATGGCAAAAAAACCGCGAGATTCCGCTCATGCTGGGCTATATTGAAACGGAGTTGGCTGACTGGTTCGTCAAGCACGTCAACACAAGGGATTTCATCACGGCGAGGTTTCTATCGGCTCACACAAGCGAGCCTGTGCAACGATCGAATTAGGCTGTCCCGCCCACCGTCAATCCATCAATACGCACCGTGGGTTGGCCCACCCCCACGGGTACGCTCTGCCCCTCTTTACCGCAAGTCCCCACACCGGGATCGAGTGCCATATCGTTACCGATCATGCTCACGCGATTCATCGCTTCCGGACCGTTACCAATCAACGTTGCCCCCTTAACCGGATAGGTGATCTTGCCATCCTCGATCATGTAAGCCTCGGTGGTGGAGAACACAAACTTGCCACTGGTGATATCCACTTGGCCACCACCGAAGTTGGCTGCATACAGACCATGCTTCACCGAGGCGATGATCTCTTCGTGCGTCTTATCTCCATTGAGCATCATGGTGTTGGTCATGCGCGGGATGGGAAGATGCGCGAACGATTCGCGGCGTGCATTGCCCGTCACTTTCGTCTTCATTAAGCGCGCGTTCATGCTGTCTTGCAGATAACCCCGCAGGATGCCGTCTTCGATCAGCACGGTGCGTTGCGTAGGGTTGCCTTCGTCATCGATATTGAGTGAACCGCGTCTATCCTTGATGGTGCCATCGTCCACGACGGTGACCCCTTTCGCGGCAACACGCTCGCCGATACGTCCGGAGAAACTTGAACTTCCCTTGCGATTGAAGTCACCTTCCAAGCCGTGACCGACAGCCTCGTGCAACAAGATACCCGGCCAGCCACTGCCCAACACGACGGTCATATTGCCTGCGGGAGCGGGACGCGCATCAAGATTGGTGACTGCCTGATGCACTGCTTCCTGCGCATATTTTTGTAGTTTATCTTCCGTGAAATAGTCGTAGCCGAAACGGCCGCCACCACCGGATGAACCTTGCTCACGACGCCCATCACCTTCAACGATGACCTGCAAGGAGAGACGCACCAAAGGTCGGATGTCGGCGCTCATCAATCCATCATTGCGTGCCACTAACACCACATCATATTCACCCGATAGATTCGCCATCACTTGCGTGACACGGGGATCGAGTGAACGCGCGATGCGTTCTAATTTTTCTAGCAAGGCGACTTTTTGGTCAGCCTTCAAGGTGGCAATAGGGTCGTGTGGCAAATAGAGTTGGCGTGCCTTGCCTGCTCGCAAATGCTTTGCTGTTTGATTGCCCCCTTGGCGCGCGATAGCACGTGTCGCCAATGCAGCATCTTCCAAGGCGTTGAGGGTGATGTCGTCGGAATAGGCGAACGCGGTCTTCTCGCCACTCACGGCACGCACACCGACACCTTGATCGATGTGAAAACTGCCAGACTTGACGATGCCTTCTTCCAGCGACCAACTCTCGGCGCGGCTGTATTGGAAATAGAGATCGGCGTAATCGACACGATGTGCCGACATCTTGCCAAAGATACCTTCCAGATGATGCGGCTCCAAGCCGTGCGCGGTGAGTAGCGCACGCTGCGCCAGTTGCATCACGCCGCTCATGGAGCGCAGGACAGTGTGCGGTGTGTCAGCGCAGGCAGGCTCTTGCGCAGACTGGCTTGATAGTTTGGATTGACGTCAGCGACAACCACGCCTGAACCGCGTTGCAGCTCATCCAGGATGCGCCCCCACGGATCAACGATCATGCTATGGCCGTGCGTCTCGCGTCCATTGACGTGGTAGCCGCCTTGGGCTGCGGCGATGAAGTAGGAAAGATTCTCGATGGCACGTGCACGCACTAAAGGTTCCCAATGCATCTTGCCCGTAGTCGCGGTGAATGCGGCGGGTAACACAATGATGTCCACATCTTTCATGGCACGGAACAGCTCGGGGAAGCGCAAGTCGTAGCATACCGCCAACCCGATACGGCCAAACGGGCTATCGACCACCACAACTTGGTTACCCGCCTCGATGGTCTGCGCTTCGTTGTAGGCTTCGTTACCCAAGGTCAGGTTGAACAGATGGATCTTGTCGTAACGTGCGACTTGCGCGCCATTCTCGTCATACACCAAGCAGCTGTTGCGCACCTTGTCGGGTGAGTTCCCCACCAAAGGGATAGATCCACCCACCAACCATATCTTATGTTTGCGTGCGGTCTCACTAAGGAACTGTTGGATGTTGCCTTGCCCCGCCTGCTCACGCACCTTGAGTTTGTCTTGCTCATCCATGCCCATGATGGCAAAGAACTCTGGCAACACGACCAACTTCGCACCTTGCTCTACCGCCTTGGCGATGTGTCGTCGCGCTTCATTCAGATTGCCTTCCACATTGGGGCCTGATGCCATCTGGATGGCGGCGACCTTGAATGCATTCTGTTGTGCGGCGATACGGGTTTGGGTGTTATCGAGCGAGGACATGGTCAACGGCTTCCTATTCGGGATTGAACGTTATGGTTAGGGTGCTGGCTGCGCTTTGGTCTGTCCCAATCTCTCCACTTTGGGATCTGCCCAACTGCCGCTCACATTGTAGTCAAACGCTACCAGCTTATCGAGAGGATCGCGCAATATTTTGTTGGCTAGCAAAACACTGACACCGACCGCAGGACCTGCCGCGAATGAAAGCAGGGAGACGTTGTCACCGATGGTCGGCAATACACGCACTTTGAGGTTCTGCGTCTCGCGCTCCAGATCGACCTGCCCATTGAGGGTGATGCGCGCCGCCGCCCCCGTCATCTTGAAATCGTTGGTCTTGAGTAGTCCGTGCTCAATGGAGGCTTCGCCCACGATGCTGTCGAACTCGAAGCCGGGGCTGATCACGTCGGTGAAATCAAGTCCGATACGCTTGGGCAAGGATTGCAGGCTCAATACACCCAGCAATTTGGCTGCCCCTGGATTGACCTGCAAGAAACGTCCCTTGCCCGTCTTCAACTTGAGCTTGCCATCCAAGCTGCCATAGTTGAAATCAGCAGGGGAACCATTCCAAGTCAGATCAGACTCCAAAGTGCCGCTTCCATCCTTGAATCCTTCCGAGTAGCCATAGCGCGACATGATCTTGCCTGCATTGGTGATCTCCAACTTGGCGTTGAGCTGGGTCTTATCGGTCGCCGCGCTCCACTTCCCTGTCGCACTGAACACACCGTCAGGGTTGGTCAGACGCAGGTTCTGCATTACCACATCACTCCCATCACCAATCAGCAGCATCTCCAAACGCCCGAGTGGGCGGCCTTTCCAGGTGAGCTTTTCGATCGCCACGTCGATCTCGGGTAAACCACTCTGCTCTCGTACGGTTACTGCCTGCACTTTAGCTGCTACCGGCGCGGCGCTTTCACTTCCACCTTCACCCAGCATCGCGCTCTTCAGACGTACCAACAACCGACCTTGGTCTTGCGGCTGCCAGATGAGGTCTCCGTTCAACTCTCTCGATGCCAAACGCGTGCTGATCAATCCGTTACGGCCACTGCCTCGAATGTTCAATTGATGGATTGTGTTGCCAAAGCCATGCACCTTGCCCACTGTCAAGTCGATGTTGGATATGTTCGGCTGCACACCTTCGCCGCTGGGGAAATCAGACCAGCCGCTCCATCCCTCCAATGCAAACTCGGGGATATCGCCCGCAATCAAGATACCCTCCGCTCGCGAAACCTTGCGTGCCGCGCCCAACATCACACTTCCGCGTTTGATGTCCCACTTACCCGCCACTACAGAGGTGCGCATCAGCTCTGCGTTGATCACATCCGCATAGCGCAGACTGAGGACATCGCGCTTGGCATTGATGTCTCTTTGTTCGAAACGTAGCGATCTCTTCTCTGCCGCCTTCTTGCTGAACGGCAGCGGGAGGTCAGACGACAACCCCTGCAGATCGGAAGTCACCACCACATCTGCCAATCGATCCTTCACCCTGACTTCAGTCGACCATTCAGCCGTGCCATGCAGGTGCCGCAACAAAGGGTAGCGATATGTCTTCGGCAAACTATCCGCATCGAGCTTGCCCGACGCTTGGGTGAGCAACACACCGTTCTCACTTTTCAATGAGATACGCGCCGGACCACCCAGTATCTGTGCCTGCAAGTTGTTTGCTTGCAGCGAGCTATTCGTGAACGAAAGCTCGCCCGAGGCATTCTTCAGCAAAGGCACGCTCGCCCCCAGATCGACCTCGTTGTTGCTGAAGCGGTAACTGCCTAAGACTTTGGCAGGCGCTTCTCCATCCATCGGAATATCGAGACGCAGTTTGAGCACACCATCACCCACGGCGCGGAACCCATCGGTATAGCCATCGAGGTAGCCGCTGACCGGACTTTTGCGGATGTAATCCAGACAATGTTGCGTCGTATCCGCCGCCTCACCATTCACCTCCATCACCAGTGCATCCGCCAAGGTATCGGGCAATACGACCTTCACATTCTGCAAAGCCGCACCCGCCGTCATCGCCTTGGCGGCATGCACTTCGAGTCGCCGTCCTTGGATGAGTAGATTCGCTTGCGCATGTTCGATGCGCGGCCAGCCGGTGTCGAACTCGATAGCGACATCCTTCGCCTTGGCTTCGATTTTGAACAGACCGTCCTTGCTGTCAGGGAAGGGGAAGTTACGTAAATCGCCCCGCACACGCATCACGAAGGAGTCGGCATCACCCTCTTGCAGGCCGGTCTGCAAAAAGTGATAGGTCGCGTCATTGAAGGCATGCATGGGAATGTAGCGTGCGGCATGTTTCACTGATGCATGTTTCAGATTGATCGTGAGGTCGGCAATGCCCGGGCCGTCATCGATCTGGTACCCGCCGGTGACCGTACCCTCAAGGTCTTCATTGCGCAGATGGGTTTCATTCAGTTTCAATTCCCAGCCGCGCCCGTTGCGTTGCCAATCCAATCGCGCGTCAGCTTGGGTCAGCGCCAACGGTTCGGCCATGAAACCTGGCGCTTGCATCTTTAGATTGCGACTCCTGAGCCGCAAAGTCCCCGCTCGGTCATTTCCCTCGACTTCGCCCGTCAACCCTGAGAATCCGGGTCGATCACCCACTTGGCGGATACCTACATCGGCGAATCTAGCCTGCACGCGATACTGCGAAAGTCGCTCGAGATCACCCTGCCAACTCGCATGCAGATCATTTATCTTGCCCTGCGGGGCCAGTGCGACAAGTCGCCGCTTCAAATCGCCTTCGAGCGGAAAATAGGCGAGCAAGGTGTTGATGTCGGACAGTTCAAGTGCATTGGCGCTCACATCCCCCGAGGCAGAGCGGTATCCTTGTTTAGGGGAATATTGGATCGCGATATCGGTGGGCTTGAGTACGAACCCATCACGCAGTCGTAGCGCCAACCCTTTGGTCCCAATAGCCAAACCCTCCCCATCGTGTGCCCACGCCAATCTGCCTCTGAGACTGGGCATCTCAAGTCGCGGCAAATCTTCCGCCAGTTTGACGTTCACATCATGCAGATCGACATCCACATCTGCTCGATCTATCTCGCCGCGCGACAACCCCAGCCAGACCCTCGCTTTTCCGGCACCACTCTTAACAGACTGCGGCAAGACGAACCATTGCCCCCAGTCCGTCACATCGACATCATCGAGTTGCGCAAAGAGTTCGCCTTGCCACTCATGCAGATTAGTGAAGCTGTCCCCATATAAATCGCCGCGCAAGTCGACACGTGACGCTTGCTTGGTGGCGACCAGCGTATGCAAAGCGAAGCGATGTCGTTCGCCGCGATTGAAGATGCGCAATTCCACATCATTGAACTCAAGCGGTGGTTTCGCTCGCATATCGTCTTGCCAAACGATGTGTCCGCCATGAACGATGATGTTGGAATGACGCAGCCACCAATCGGACGTACTCGCATCTGAAGTGACACCTGCCTGCGCGTCGGCAGTGATGCCTGCGATGAATATCTTTCCCTGAATATCTCGGCGCACCAACAGGTCGGGAGATGCCAGCTCTAGGCTGTGGAATCGCAACTCGCCCGCGATGAGCGTACTCCATGCCACTGTGTTGTGTAAGCGTGGTAGCTCCACCGCAACTTGACCGCGCGCATCCAACACCTTCACATCCGACAACAACAATCGTGGACGCAGCCCGTTCCAATCCGCCTCGATGCGCCCGATCTCGACTGCACGCCCGAGGGCTCGACTGGATGCCGCAACGATGTCAGCGTGATAACGCTCGATGTCCGGCAAAACGACGTAGCGCAATAGCAATAACACGCTTGCGCCAACCACTGCGAGCAGCATTAGCGCCCACCGCGTAAAACGCCCAACATGCTTTGCACCACGTGCGGTATGTCGAAGTGTGGGCCTCAGCATCTCAGCAGCGACAAGCCAGGTTTCGGATGGAAAAACAAGCGGATGGGCATAGAAAAACTATAATGAGAAGCGTTGACTGAACGCCCCCATTTTAACTGAAACACACGCCATATATGGTTCATCAAAAACCGATGTCAGACTTCGATCCACTGCTTGCACATGCTCGTGGATGCAGCCATTACTTGGCACGCCTGTTGGATGCCGAACCGGAGTTGCAGGCATGGCTACACGAGCACTATCGGACACCGTGTGACGCCACTTTCATCCAGAACTGCTTAGATACATTCCCTGCAGAGACAGAAGACCAGCTTTCGACTGCCGTGCGTAGTCTGCGCAAACGCGTGATGTTGCACCTCATCACGCGCGACTTGGGCGGCCTGTGCGATCTCTCTGAAGTGATGCGCGCCATGACGTCACTGGCCGAATTGGCCGTAGGCCGCGTCCACACCTTCACCATGGAATCTTTGGTCGCCCATTTCGGCCAGCCCATAGGCGAAGACAGTGGTACGCCACAGGAATTGCTAGTCATCGGTATGGGCAAATTGGGCGGCGGTGAACTGAACGTCTCTTCCGATATCGACCTGATCTTCACCTACCCAGAAGATGGCGAGACCAATGGTGCGCGCACCTTGTCCAATCACGAATTCTTCAGTCGTTTAGGCCGAAAACTCATCGCACTCATCAATGACCTTACTGCAGATGGCTTCGTATTTCGCGTGGATATGCGCCTGCGTCCCTATGGCGATAGCGGGCCACTGGCGATGAGCTTCGCCGCGTTGGAAGAGTATCTGGTCGAGCAAGGACGTGAATGGGAGCGCTATGCATGGATCAAGGCGCGCGTCATCTCGCCGCCAGTAAGTCCGCGTATCACCGAGTTGGAGAAGTTGGCTCTGCCCTTTGTATTCCGCAAATATCTCGATTTCGGCGCCTTTGATTCCATGCGCAAACTGCACGCGCAGATCCGCGCCGAGGTCGCACGCAAGGACAAGCACAACAACATCAAACTGGGTAGAGGCGGTATCCGCGAGATCGAGTTCATCGCCCAAGTGTTCCAACTGATCCGGGGCGGACGCGATGCACGGTTGCGCATTCGCCCCACCCAAAAAGTTCTTCGGCAGATCGGCCTTGACGGAGAACTGAATGCTGAAGTGACTACTCGTCTAGATCAGAGTTACGTCTATCTGCGCGACCTGGAACATCGCCTGCAATACCTGAATGACCAACAGACACAGACCCTGCCGGAAGACGAGTCGTCTCAAGCCATCATCGCCACCGCGATGGACTATGCCTGTTACGCAGAACTCCTCGCCGAACTCGATCCGATACGTGATTTTGTCAGTAGCCAATTTGAAGCCGTGTTCGGGGACAAACAAGAAAGCAGCGAGACACATGGCTGGCATGAAGGCAGCGACCACGATGAGCTGAACACGATCTTGCAAGGACTCGGTTACAGCGACACTCAATCCCTATCTGACACCCTGCATCAATTCCGCACTGGCAACCGTTATCGCCAACTTCCCGACATCAGCCGCCAGCGTTTGGATGCGCTCATCCCCAGATTCTTGACGCTGTGTGCCACCGAGGAGAATCGCGACGATACCTTGCGGCGCGCCCTCACTCTGCTCGAAGCTATCGCACGTCGTGCCTCCTACCTCGCCTTCCTTGCCGAGTATCCCAAAGCCTTACCTCGATTGGTACGCATGCTGTCGGCCAGCGCATGGGCGGGGGACTACCTGACGCAACACCCCATCTTGTTGGATGAGTTGCTGGACACGCGCGAACTTTACGATGCCCCCAACTGGCTAGCATTGGATGTGCAACTGACCACCCGACTCGCAGAACATCAAGGCGACACCGAACGCGAGATGGATGTGCTGCGCCAATTCCAACAGGCGCAGACCTTCCATCTACTGGCAATGGACCTGCAAGACATCCTGCCGTTGGAAAAACTCAGCGACCATTTGAGCGACCTCGCCGACATGATCCTGCGCCACACACTTGATCTATGTTGGCGGGATGCGCGCAAAAAACATCAGGAACAGCCTCAGTTCGCCATCATCGCCTACGGAAAATTGGGCGGCAAAGAGCTGGGGTACGCCTCCGACCTCGACCTCGTCTTCGTCTACGATGACCCCCATCCCGATGCAGGCCAGATCTACGGGCGCTTGGCGCAGCGTATCAACACCCTACTCTCCAGTCACACCGTCGCAGGGCGCTTGTACGAAGTGGATCTGCGCCTACGCCCGAATGGTGAGAGTGGATTGCTCGTCAGCTCCATCGAAGCCTTCGATGAGTATCAGCGCAAGAATGCTTGGGTGTGGGAGCATCAAGCCCTGACACGCGCCCGCTTCTGTGCGGGCGATGCTGCGGTCGGTGCCAGCTTCGAGCGCATCCGCACTGAGATACTGCGTCTTCCACGTGAGTTGGAGGCGCTGAAGTCATCCATCGTCGAGATGCGTCACAAGATGCATGATGGTCATCTCAACAAGACAGCACTGTTTGACATCAAGCACGACCGTGGCGGCATGGTGGACATCGAATTCATGGTGCAGTTCTTGGTACTGGCGCATGCAGCACGACATCCGCAACTGACCGCCAATATTGGCAATCTTGCATTGCTGGAAGTAGCCACAAAGCTGGGATTGATCGAGAAAGAACTGAGCGATAGAGTGCGTGAACTTTACCGCGAATTGAGGATGACACAGCACCAGATGCGCCTTAACAACCTAATCGCCTGCCGTATCGAACGAGATAGGTTCGACACCTCATCGGTATCGAGCCTATGGAAGGAGTTACTGAATGAGTGAAGAAAAGTTAAAGCTGGGCAGGCGCACCGCCCTGAGCGGGCATTTGGTACACGTTGTTCTTGCCGGAATTACTCATCGCATCAGCCAGCCCGATCAAACGATAGGATGTCATTTCCCCTTTTCCTTTGACGTTCAAAACCGCAGGCGGCTCGAACAGGTAGTCATGACGCAAACGGTTATAGGTGAGCTTATCGGTGAGGATGTGTCCGCTCGTTGCATCATCCGTCAAGCGACTCGCGATATTCACCGTGTCGCCCCATAGGTCGTAGATGAATCGTTTCGTTCCAATGACGCCTGCAACGACAGGTCCGGTAGCGATACCCACGTGCACGCCTAGATTGCGTTTCGCCGACACGGGGTGGTTTTTGACGAACTCGATCATCTCCAGCGCCATATTCGCCACGTCTGCTGCGTAATCGGGGCGCTCACGCGAGATACCGCCGACGACCATGTAGGCATCACCGATGGTCTTGATCTTTTCCAGCCCATATTTCTCAGACAATTCATCGAAGCCTGAAAAAATTGTATTCAAAAGGCCAACCATCTGCTCAGGCGACATCTGCTCGGTCAACTGCGTGAAATTCACCAAGTCTGCGAACATCACTGTCACATCCGCATAACCATCCGCGATCAAACCTTCATTGCTCTTTAAGCGCTGTGCAATGTTCGATGGCAACACATTGAACAACACACGCTCAGATTTTTTCTGCTCGTCCGCCAATAGTGAGTGCTGTTCATCCAATTGCCTCTTGATCTTCTCTGTCTCCACCACGAAATGGCGCACCAAGAAATACAGGATGGAAGACATCGCTGCAAAATTGAGCGCGAAGAACATTCCAATCGTATTCATTGGAATGCCAGCACTACCGCCGCTACCAAGAAGGTAATCAAAGACACCCGACACAACGGTCAGCACCATATAAGCGAAGAACCAAGGAATGGACTCACGCCAGTTCGATACCACCAAGGCACCGATCGGCGCCAACAAAGCCCACAGCGTCACACCACTGGAAGTCACCGAACTGCCCATACTCCATTGCATGATGAAGGGGGCGAACAAGAACAGGGAAAGTTGAATGAATCGGAACACCACGAAATTACGTGTCTTGACGTAATAGATAAGGGAAGACACCGAGATCAGCTGATAGACCAAGGGAACATCACTGGAGAAATTCACCCCCATGGCCCAATAGATGGCAAGCCACAGCATGACGGCAAAGGTCATAAATGCAGCCGCGAAGATGAGCAGATTCCTGCGCAGTTTCTCTTCCTGCGATTCCATTATTTCCGGCTTGATTTCCTTCGAACTAATGTGCTGCACCATGCTTCCCCCAGAGACTGCCCAGACCAACGGGCCCGATGATTACATGAACCGGGCACAAAAGGAATATGCCAGAATATATAGACCTCCCTATACGCGCCTCCGCCCAGCACGCCTATTTCCTCCTACGCACTCTTCATAATCAGTGCGGAAACAGCTAGAATCACGCACTTCGCAACAACACCAACGAAATTAAGGAAATCCCCATGTCCATGTCCGACCGCGACGGCTTCATCTGGCACGACGGCAAACTCGTCCCTTGGCGCGATGCCACCACCCATGTTCTGACCCATACCTTGCATTACGGCATGGGCGTGTTCGAAGGGGTGCGCGCCTACAAGACGACACAAGGCACGGCGATCTTCCGTTTGCAGGAGCATACCGACCGCTTGTTCAACTCTGCCTTCATCTTCAAGATGAAGATGCCGTACGACAAAGAGACCTTGATGGAAGCGCAAAAAGAAGTGGTGCGCGCCAACAAACTGGAATCCTGCTATATCCGCCCCATCGTGTTCTACGGCTCCGAAGCCATGGGCATCGCCGCCACCAAGATCAGCACGCACGTTGCCATCGCCGCATGGCCTTGGGGTGCGTACTTGGGCGAAGAAGGTATGGCCAAGGGTATCCGTGTCAAGACCTCCAGCTTCACCCGTCATCACGTGAACGTGAACATGTGCCGCTCCAAATCGGTCGGCACCTATACGAACTCGATCCTAGCTCACCAAGAAGTGGCGCAGGACGGCTACGACGAGGCATTATTGCTGGATGTGGATGGTTATGTCGCCGAAGGTGCGGGCGAGAACATTTTCATCGTGAAAAAAGGCAAGCTGTACACGCCCGATCTGACATCGTGTCTGGAGGGCATCACACGCGACTCCATCATCACCTTGGCGAAGGACATGGGACTGGAACTGATCGAGAAGCGCATCACGCGCGACGAAGTGTACTGCGCGGAAGAGGCCTTCTTCACCGGCACAGCAGCAGAAGTTACGCCGATACGTGAATTGGATACGCGCACCATCGGTAACGGAAGTCGCGGCCCGATCACCACCAAATTGCAATCCGCATTCTTCGACATCGTCAGTGGCAAGAACCCGAAGTACGCTTCTTGGCTGGCACACGTATAACAATTCGAACAGGGGGATAGAACATGGCAAACGAAAACATCACGCAACGTTATGTGGAAGTGACGGCAGAAGCGCTGCCCTTGTTCTGCCCCACGCCTTCGGTCAGCTTGTGGAGCGCCCACCCTCGCGTCGCTATTCCAGTAGTGAAACTGGGTGAAGCGGTCTGCCCGTACTGCGGCACACACTATAAATTCAAAGGTGAACGTCCACACGGACACCATTGATCTCAGCACCTTCGCAGCACTGACCTCCCGTGAAGAAGATACTCATCATCGCCCCCAGTTGGGTGGGGGACTGTGTGCTGATGCAACCCATGTTGCATCGACTCATGCAACGCCACCCTGGCGTCCAATTAGATGTGCTCGCTCCCTCATGGACTGAAAAGCTCCTGCGTCAGCTACCCGAAGTGAGCGATGTCATCAACAATCCGTTCACACATGGCGCCTTTCGTTTTTCCGAGCGGCGCGAGCTAGGCCGACGATTACAGGCGGCTAAATACGACCAAGCCATCGTGTTGCCGAACTCTTGGAAGTCCGCACTTACCCCCTATTTCGCCAATATTCCTATGCGCACCGGCTTCATCGGTGAGATGCGCTATGGCCTATTGAACGATGCACGCAAACTCGATAAAACCAAGCTGCCGCTGATGGTTGAGCGCTTCTCCCAACTGGCGGAAGACAAGGACCAAGATATCACTCGCCCCATACCCTATCCTCACCTGCTGGTGAGCGAAGAACATAGAACGCAGGTATTAGGTCGATTCAAATTGAACACCGATCAACCTATCGCCGTGTTCTGCCCTGGCGCAGAATTTGGTGTCGCCAAACGATGGCCTGTGCAGTATTACGCAGAGCTAGGGCAAAAACTGTGTGAGAGAGGTTATGCCATCTGGCTGATAGGCTCACCTAAAGACAAAGAAGTCTCAGATAAGATCGTGGCGCTAGGTAATTCGCAAGCGATCAATCTGTGTGGCGCGACCGACTTAAGCGATGCCATCGCGCTCATCTCACGCGCCGACTTAGTCGTGAGCAACGACTCGGGTTTGATGCATATCGCCGCAGCGCTAGATAGGCCGATGCTCGCCATCTTCGGCTCCAGTAGCCCACGATTCACGCCTCCGTTATCGGCACACGCTGACGTACTAAGACTCGACCTACCGTGTAGCCCTTGCTTCAAACGTGAATGCCCGTTGGGACATTTCAACTGCATGATGCAACTCACACCTCAAGAAGTCGCCAGGCATATCCCCACACGTTCAGCCTAAAAATTACGACAGGATTTATATCTGTCACTCCAGTGGATCGTTATCTTTCTTTTCATCTCCATAGATGGCGTAACAGTTCTTGCCGGCTTGCTTGGCTTGATACATCGCCTCATCGGCATGGATCAGTAGTTTTTCCACACCTGTGGCATCAGAAGGATACAGACTGACGCCAAGACTGGCGGTCACGTTGGCATTGAATTCTCCCAGCTCACAAGGTTGCGCCACCTCATTGATGATCTTGCGTAGCACACGCTTCAAGCCGTCGCCCGCCGTCGCCCCCCGCAACAGGATGGTGAACTCATCCCCCCCCAAACGAGCTACCGTATCACCTTCACGCACACATGCACGTAAGCGTGACGCGACGATTCTCAACAACTTATCCCCTGCCGCATGACCGCGCGTGTCGTTCACTGCCTTGAAACCATCGAGATCGATGAATAGCACGGCAAACTGAGTCTTACCGCGCTTGGCGTGAGTGATTTCTTGCTGCACACGATCTTGGAACAGCATTCGATTGGGCAACTCTGTCAGCGCATCGTGATAAGCCAGATAGTGGATCTCTTCTTCCAACCGTCGCATCTCCGAAATATCCTGTTGCACCACCAAGAAATGTGTAGCCCTCCCCGCAGCATCAGATAAAGGCGAGATACTTTGGGTCACGGTGTACAAGCCGCCCGATTTGTTTTTATTCACCACATCACCACGCCAAGCTTTGCCTGCCAATATCTCCTGCCACATCGCATGCCAGAATTCAGCAGCGTGAGTGTTAGAACTGAACATATTGGGCTTATTGCCCATGATCTCTACGATCGTATAACCACTGAATCGAGAAAGTGCCTCATTCAGCCAGACAATGTTGCCTTCACCATCCGTGATGAACATCGCATTCGCCGCATTGCTCATCGCCACATGCATCAGACGCAATTCCTGCTGTTCCTGCGCCCCCAGCATCGCCACCGTAACACGTGCGGCAAAGGCAGACAGCCTACTGACGGTGAGCTTATCGAACGCATCTGCCTGCTTCGAATACAGCATCAATGCACCGATCACCTCGCCTTTGATACCTAACGGCATCGCCAGTACGCCGTGCACACCAAATTTTTTTGCTCGTTCACGCCAGGGTTTGAATTGGGGAGAGTCCGGACTTAATACGACAGGCCTGTTCTCGCGAATGGCGGTCCCTGTCGTGCCTTTACCCTCTGGCTGGTCATCCCATCGAACAACCACCCCCTCCAGATAAGCGGTCTCCCCCGCAGCAGCCACGATATCGATACCACCACGGTCTTCTTTCATGCCAATCCACACCAACTGAAAGCCGAACAAATCCACCAAGCGTTGGCACACACGTTTGACCACATCATTCAGATCGTATTTGCTAAGAATGTATTGATCTATCTCTTGCAGCAAATGATCAGTCACCACTTGCTCTCTGACGTTGTAACGCAATGCTGCCGCCACCAACTCGCGCTCGACGGTGGGGACGAGACGTCCTTCATCTCGCAGATTGACACAGTCGTGCGCACCTTTTTTGAAGGCTTCAACCAGGCTAAGTTGTGTATCAGCAGTCAACAATACGATGCAGGGAATATCGAGCTCGTAACGACGGAGCGCAGCAACCGTTTGCTCTAACGAGAATTCATTCTTTACGGGCGTGACGAATATCACATCCCATTTTCTTTGAGGCAGTGCCGATTCCAGTTCTGACGGAGTATGTATCTGCAGAGGGTGTGTCTCATATCTTGATTTGCTTAGCATCTCGATCACCCACACCATTTCATCCTTTGGTGTAGCAACGAACAAGATGTGCAGATCGATCATGAGGTGACAGTTTGCTTGAGTGATGAGCCGATACCCTTCTCGCTCAACCAACCGAGGTCGATCAAATCGTGCAGTAGCTGACTGAACTCAGGAAGGCTTTCAGGTTTCTTCACGAAACTATTGGCGCCAATCTGGTAGGCGAGCACGACATCCGAAGGATCGCTAATTTCTGAATAGACAACGATGGGGACATTCTGCAGGCGACTATCCATGCGCAAAGTGCGCATCACCGCTAAACCAATGAGTTTGGGAAGCTTGAGATCGATGAGAATCATGCGCGGGATAGGATGCCCATGCGCCGTCTCGGTAGAGAGCCACTCCAGTGCTGCAACGCTATCGGGAACAACAGCCAGATACAACTCACCCGGACAACTCGCCACCGCCTGCTGCACCAGCTGGATCGCAGACTCTTCATCCTCAACCAGTAAAATCGTGTCTCCAGACTGCT
Organism: Gallionellaceae bacterium; assembly: GCA_006218055.1. Taxonomy (GTDB): domain Bacteria; phylum Pseudomonadota; class Gammaproteobacteria; order Burkholderiales; family Gallionellaceae; genus Sideroxyarcus. The sequence continues at coordinate 19,160 of VBWD01000017.1, read as the reverse complement.
TGAACATCGCTTCTTTCCCTTAGCAAAAGCCATTGTTTGGAAGCTCTCCACCGTCGATTCTGAATGTGGTGCATTGCCACATTACTCTAATTTTCCCTATTCAATTAAGCAAATAGGTAGGCTATTCACAGGGTATTTCAATCAAAGCTTGGCTTTGACCCAATCTACGACACCACTCAAGGCCGTTACTAAGTTCTCAGGTTGCGTGCCGCCTGCCTGTGCCATACCAGGCCTGCCGCCACCTTTACCACCCACCTGCAACGCGACAAAGTTTACCAAATCTCCCGCCTTCACCTTGGCAATCGTATCGTCTGTCACTCCAGCGATCAAATTCACTTTGCCATCACTGACCGAAGCCAGAACGATTGCGGCGCTGTGCAACTTGTCCTTCAATTTATCCATGGTCTCACGCAAGGCGGCGGCATCAGCTCCTTCCAACTGTGCGACCAACAACTTCACGCCATTGATCTCTTGCGCTTGAGTCAGCAGTTCATCACCTTGTGCAGTAGCCAACTTGGATTTCAGTGCCGCAAGTTCTTTTTCCAGCGACTTTACGTTATCCAATACCTGACCAACACGCGCTACGACTTCTTGCGGTTTTGCCTTGACCGCGGCGGCCACTTGTTGCAACTCATCCGCTTGGCGATTGATCAATGCATACGCAGCCTCACCCGTCACCGCCTCGACACGGCGCACACCCGCAGCCACCCCCGTCTCCGCCACGATCTTGAACAGACCGATGTCTCCCGTGCGCTTGGCATGCGTACCACCGCACAACTCAATGGAAGAGCCGATGTTCAACACGCGCACCACATCACCATATTTTTCGCCGAACAATTGCGGATCTCCGCATCCGTCATCGGCTGCGTATGCACGAAGTCGAAACGTGTCTTGTCGGCATCCACCTGCGAACCTTTTTGCTGCACATGGGTACCCAACACTTCGCGCAATGCTTTATGCATCAAGTGGGTCGCACTGTGGTTACGCACCGTGCGGGTACGCGCCGCCACATCCACCTTAGCATTAACACCATTGCCGACAGTCAATGTGCCTGTCTTCACCACACCGTGATGGCCGAATACGGCTGCTTGGATCTTCTGCGTGTCTTCCACTGCGAAGATACCCTGCGTGCTGCGTAGCTCACCGCTGTCGCCTACTTGACCGCCCGATTCGGCATAGAACGGCGTGTCATCCAACACCACCACGCCCATGTCGCCCTCATGCAAGGCATTCACCGCTACGCCGTCTTTGTAGAGCGCAAGGATGTTGCCTTTGTGTTCCAGTGTGTCGTAACCATGAAAGGTGGTCTCTGCGCCTGCATATTCAAGATTCGCTGCCATCTTGAACTTGCCTGCCGAGCGTGCCATTTGCTTCTGGTTCGCCATCGCGGCATTGAAAGCTGCCTCATCAACTCTCACTCCGCGCTCACGGCAGATGTCGGCCGTCAGATCGAGTGGGAAGCCATAGGTGTCATGTAATTTGAATGCGGTATCGCCGTTGAATACTTTTCCGCCTGCTTTGTCCATCTCGGCCAAGTCAGCTTCAAGGATAGCCATGCCATTCGCGATCGTCGCAAAGAAACGCTCCTCTTCCTGCTTGAGGATCTCCATCACGCGATTCTGTGCGGCCGCCAGATCAGGATAAGCAACGCCCATCTGTTCGACCAAGTCCGGCACGATCTTATGGAAGAAGGCAGCACGTGCGCCCAGCTTGTAACCGTGACGGATGGCGCGGCGGATGATGCGGCGCAATACGTAGCCGCGACCTTCGTTGCCCGGGATCACACCATCGGCGATGAGGAAAGAACATGCGCGGATATGGTCTGCCAACACCTTGAGTGATGGCGAATCCATGTCGGCGCAATGCGTTTCACGCGCAGCCGCATTGATGAGTGCTTGGAATAGATCGATCTCGTAATTGGCGTGCACGTGTTGCAACACTGCCGAGATACGCTCTAATCCCATACCCGTATCAACAGACGGCTTAGGCAGTAGATGCATCACGCCCGCTTCGTCGCGGTTGTACTGCATGAACACGTTGTTCCATATCTCGATGAAGCGGTCGCCGTCTTCTTCTGGCGTACCAGGCAATCCGCCGGGGATATGCGCGCCGTGGTCGTAGAATATCTCGGTGCACGGACCACACGGGCCGGTGTCGCCCATCATCCAGAAGTTATCCGATGCGTAGCGCGCACCTTTGTTGTCGCCGATGCGAATGACGCGATCCGCAGTCAGTCCAACTTCTTTCGTCCAGATGTCATACGCCTCGTCATCCTCTGCATACACGGTGACGTAGAGCTTGTCTTTAGGCAGTTTGAACACCACCGTGAGCAACTCCCATGCGTAGTTGATAGCATCGCGCTTGAAATAATCGCCGAAGCTGAAATTGCCCAACATCTCGAAGAAAGTGTGGTGACGTGCGGTGTAGCCGACATTCTCCAAGTCATTGTGTTTGCCACCGGCACGCACACATTTTTGCGATGAAGCCGCGCGGGTGTAGGGGCGCTTGTCGAAACCGAGGAATACATCTTTGAACTGGTTCATCCCAGCATTGGTGAACAGTAACGTCGGGTCTTCATGCGGCACCAGTGAACTGGAGGCGACCACGGTGTGGCCTTTGGAGGCGAAATAGTCTAAGAATTTCTGGCGGATTTCACTGCTTTTCATCGATGCACCCTGAGGTCTAAAAGTCATATCCAGACAGGCCGGACAAGGCTCGCATCATACCATTAGGGCGCGCAGTTCGGCGTAGCTGTCCTACCCCTCTTCCATTGCAGAAGCGAGTTTCAACACTTTTAGAATCACATCAATGGAAAAACCACGTGATTGCAAGAACCGCATCTGCTTGGCTTTTTCTTTGGCATCTTGTGGGACGACACCGAATTTTCTTTGCCACACATCACGCGCCGAATCGAGCTCAGACTCCTTCAGCGCAGGTAGCGCGGCATCGATCAACTCGTCTGAGATACCTTTTTGCCGCAGTTCATGCGTGATGCGTTGAGTGCCAAAACGGCTACGTTTAGCATGAACCAGTTGCGATGTCGCTCGAGCATCAGACAGCCAGCCGCGCACGGTCAAGTCATCCAATAGCGCATCCAGATCGATTGCTTGCGACTGCTCAGAGCCTTCCTCAACCTGCGCGTAAGGCAACAACTTCGCGCGCAGTTCGGCGCGACTGTATTCGCGGCGAGCCAGGCATTGCAAGGCTCGCTCGCGCAGGCTTAACTCAGACTTTTTCCTCATTGGCCTTGGCGTCTGCTTTGCTTGCTTTCGCACTTGCTTTTGGTTTTTCCTTCTCGCCACCTTCCAGCAGCGTCACACCCAACGCTTCGCGCACTTTGTTCTCGATCTCGAACGCGACTTCCGGATGTTCACGCAGATATTCACGCGCATTGTCCTTGCCCTGACCGATCTTCTCGCCTTTGTAGGCATACCATGCTCCGGATTTCTCTACGAACTTGTGTTGAACGCCCAGTTCGATGATCTCACCTTCACGCGAGATGCCTTCACCATAAAGGATGTCGAACAATGCCTCGCGGAACGGAGGTGCGACTTTATTCTTGACGATCTTGACGCGCGTCTCGTTGCCGATGACCTCGTCGCCCTTCTTGATCGCGCCGATACGGCGGATATCCAAACGTACGGAAGCGTAGAACTTGAGTGCATTACCGCCCGTCGTAGTTTCTGGGTTACCGAACATCACGCCAATCTTCATGCGGATCTGGTTGATGAAGATGACCATGGTGTTGGAACGATTGATGTTGGCCGTGAGCTTGCGCAATGCTTGCGACATCAAACGGGCATGCAAACCCATCTGTGCATCGCCCATTTCGCCTTCGATCTCAGCTTTGGGTGTCAGGGCAGCAACAGAGTCCACCACCACGATATCCACAGAACCGGAGCGCACCAACATGTCCACGATCTCCAGCGCCTGTTCACCGTTGTCCGGTTGCGAGATGAGCAGATCTTCTACTTTCACGCCCAGTTTCTGCGCATATTGAGGATCGAGCGCATGTTCCGCATCGATGAACGCTGCGGTGCCGCCCAGCTTTTGCATCTCTGCGATGACTTGCAGAGTCAGTGTTGTCTTACCCGACGATTCGGGGCCGTAGATCTCGATCACACGACCGCGCGGCAGGCCGCCCACGCCTAATGCGATGTCCAATCCCAAAGACCCCGTGGAAACCACTTCCACGTCTTTGATCGCCTCGCCTTCGGCCAAGCGCATGATGGAACCTTTGCCAAATTGCTTCTCGATTTGGCTCAGAGCTGCTGCCAGTGCCTTGCTTTTGTTGTCATCCATTTTTGTCTCCTTGAAAATTGATGAGCGGATTGTGGCACACCCTTTTCGAGTTGTACAGAACGTTCGTTCTTTTTTTATTTAGGCGGTATTTGAGAGGTTTTTCAGGTTATCCAGCACGCCCTGCAAGGCGATCTGGACTGATTGCAAACGTACGGCAGCACGATCTCCCGCCAGTTGATAGCGGCACACCGCCACGTCACCGTGACGCAAAGCCCAAGCGAACCACACCGTTCCCACAGGTTTGTCGGGCGTGCCTCCACCTGGACCTGCGATACCGCTCACGGCCAAAGTGATGTGTGCGTGGCTATGTGCGATCGCTCCTGCGGCCATCTCACGCACAGTCATCTCCGACACCGCACCGTAAGCATCAAGTGTGCTTTGCCGTACGCCCAACATCTCCACCTTTGCCTGATTGGTGTAGGTGACAAAACCGCGCTCGAACCACGCCGAGCTGCCCGCGATATCGGTCACGGCTTGCGCCACCCCACCGCCGGTGCATGACTCTGCTGTCGCCAGCATCATGCCCCGTGCCTTTAGTGCTGCACCGACTTGTGCGGCGAGTCTGTCCATCAAAGTCCGCGAGCGAGGTCGTTCTGGATGTCGATGGCCGCTTCCAACCCCACCGCGATGCGGATCAAGCCTTCGCTGATGCCCGCGGCCGCACGTGCTTCTGGTGTGATGCGCGCATGAGTCGTGGTCGCTGGATGGGTGATGGTGGTCTTGGTGTCACCCAGATTCGCTGTGATGGACAGCATCTTGGTGTTGTCGATCACCTTCCACGCCGCCGCCTTGCCGCCCTTCACCTCGAACGCGACGATGCCGCCGCCTGTCTTCTGCTGCTGCATCGCCAGCGCATGTTGCGGATGCGACGGCAGACCGGGATAGAACACGCGCGCCACGTTGGGTTGCTGCTCCAACCATTGCGCCAGTTGCAATGCATTGGCACTGTGCGCATCCATACGCAGCTTGAGCGTCTCCAGCCCTTTCAAGAATACCCATGCATTGAACGCGCTCATGGTCGGCCCTGTTGTACGCAAGAAGCCGTACACCGGCTCCATCAGTTTCTTGCTACCCAGCACCGCACCGCCCAACACACGACCTTGGCCGTCGATGTACTTGGTCGCGGAGTGGATGACGATGTCCGCCCCCAACTCCAATGGACGTTGCAAGATAGGCGTGCAGAAACAGTTGTCCACGGCCAACAATGCGCCACACCCTTTCGCCACCGCCGCGATGGCCGCGATGTCGGAGATCTCGGTGAGCGGATTGGATGGCGTCTCCAAGAAGAACAGCTTGGTGTTAGCCCGCACGGCGGCTTTCCACTCAGCGACATCGGTCGCCGAGACGTAAGTCGTCTCCACGCCGAACTTCTTGAAGTAGTTGTTGAAGGTATTGGTGGTCGCACCAAACAGACTCTGCGACGCCACAATGTGGTCGCCCGCCTTCAGATGCCCCATGCAGGTCGCCAAAATGGCGGACATCCCAGATGCCGTCGCCACACATTGTTCTGCGCCTTCCAAGGCAGCGAGGCGCTGCTCGAACATGGTGACCGTAGGATTGGTGAAACGCGCGTAGATGTTGCCCGGCTCTTCGCCAATGAAACGCTTGGCAGCCTGCTCAGCGGTGTCGAACACGAAACTGGAAGTCAGGTACAGCGCCTCGCTGTGTTCATGGAACTGGCTACGCTCGATACCCGCGCGTACCGCCAGTGTCTCTAATTGGTAATTTTCTTCCGACATGCTCACTCCTCAAAACAAAAAACCCGGAAAGCTTAGCGCCAAACCGGGTTTCCCCCGCTTTAGCTGTATTTGTAATGCGCCCGCAAGCTGTTCCTCAAATCGGCGCAGACAGAAAGTAGCACTCTCCGCCACGAACGGTCAACTTACATAGAAGAGGCAGCCATCGCAAGATCAAGCTCCAACTGATCTTCTTCCGGCTCGACTTCCTTGGCGCTTCCGTGACGAGCTGATTCGACCGCATTCAGATACTCTGGAGTGATGTCACCCGTGATGTAGGTACCGTCGAAGCAGGAAGTGTCGAACACCTTTAACGTAGGATTGGCTTTGATGACAGCAGCCTTCAAGTCATCAAGATCTTGATAGATCAAGCGATCAGCGCCGATCTCGTGGCAGATTTGCTCATCGGTACGCCCTGTGGCGATCAGCTCACGGCGCGATGGCATGTCGATGCCGTACACGTTAGGGTACTTAACAGGTGGCGCCGCAGAAGCAAAGAAAACCTTACGTGCGCCAGCATCACGTGCCATCTGCACGATCTCGCGACTGGTCGTGCCGCGCACGATGGAGTCATCCACCAGCAACACGTTCTTGTCTTTGAACTCGACACTGATAGCATTGAGTTTCTGACGCACCGATTTCTTGCGCATCGCCTGCCCCGGCATGATGAAGGTGCGGCCGATGTAGCGGTTCTTCACGAAACCTTCGCGGAACGGAATGCCCAGATGATTGGCGAGTTGCAGCGCGCTTGGGCGACTCGAATCTGGGATGGGGATGACCACGTCGATACCGTGATCCTGCCACTCACGCTTGAGCTTTTCCGCCAGATACTCACCCATGTACAAACGGGTCGCATAGACCGAGATGCCATCCATCACCGAATCAGGACGCGCGAAATATACGTACTCGAAGATACATGGATTGAGTTGCGGCTTGTCCGCACATTGCTGGCTATGGAAGTTGGCTTCGAGATCAATGAAGATCGCCTCACCCGGTGCGATGTCGCGCAGAAACTTGAAACCCAAGGTATCCAGCGCAACCGATTCCGAGGCGACCAGATACTCGACACCTGAATCCGTTTGGTTGCTACCCACCACCAAAGGACGGATACCGTGCGGGTCGCGGAAGGCGATCAATCCGTAACCGGAAATCATCGCCACGACAGCATATGCCCCCTTCACACGGCGATGTACGCCCGCAATGGCGGCGAATATCTTTTGTGGATCGAGCTTGTAGCCTGTGGCATTGGCTTGCAGCTCATGCGCCAACACATTGAGCAGCACTTCCGAGTCGGAGCCGGTGTTGATGTGACGCAAATCTTGCTGATACATGACTTTGCGCAGCTCATCGGTGTTGGTCAGGTTGCCGTTGTGGCCCAACACAATACCGAACGGAGAGTTCACATAGAACGGTTGTGCTTCATTGTGATCGACCGAGGAACCCGCTGTCGGATAGCGAACATGCGCGATGCCGGCATTGCCTTTGAGGGCACGCATATTACGTGTGCGGAAAACGTCACGCACCAAGCCATTGCCTTTGTGCAGGTTGAACGTCCGCCCTTCCAACGTGGCGATACCCGCCGCATCCTGCCCGCGATGTTGCAACACCTGCAAACCGTCATACAGCAACTGGTTCACCGGGTTGTTAGAAATCACGCCTAGTATCCCGCACATATTTTGTTCCCGTCTTTCGTGGCTCTAACTAATTTTTAAAGGCGTCTTCCGGCACATAACTCTTCGCTTGGAACGCAACTTCCTGCAATGGTTTGCTCGACCATGCGTTCTTCCACCATGTCTCTTGTGGCAGATTGGTGAGGCCACCAATCCACACCAATGCAAGCACCAAGATCACACCGCGCACCACACCGAACATCGCACCGAACTTGCCATCCATCCCCGTCAAGCCAGCGAACTTCGCCAGCTTGGTCATGAACCATGCCGAGATCGACCCAACGATCAACGTCACGATGAACAGCGCCGCAAATGCCGTTGCTGAACGAATGTTGGCCGAACCCACCGCATCAGGCACGTACTGCACCAGTTGCTCCGAGAAAGTCACCGCCACCACGTAGGCGACACCCCAAGCAATCAGCGAGAACAGCTCATACATGAAACCGCGCCACCAGCCCAGCAAGGCTGAAAGCAAGATGACCGCAACAACGGCAATATCAAAACCCGTCATCGCTTATTCCAGATTCACCACGTTAGGATGCAAGCCTAGTTTTTCCAATTTGAGCTTGATCTTGTCAGCCGCTTCACGCGTGGGGTAACTGCCAACACGCACACGCACCATGTTGCCCACCTTCTCGGTGTAGACATGGAAACCCTCTTTGCTCAATTTGGCATTCATCTGCTTGGCCGTATCCGCATTGGAATATGCGCCCACCTGCACTACCCAACCAGTCTTGGGTGTGGGCTTAGTAGCAGGTTTAGCGTCAACCTTTGGCTTCGTTTCGACTTTAGGTTTCGCCTCGATATTTGGCTTTGTCTCAATCTTGACTGCTGGCACGACTGGCTCTGCACTCACCGCAGATGCAGCAACTGGAGCTGCGACAGGTTCGACTACTGGCGCAGCGCTGACTGCTGACACGGCGACCACTTCAGCGACTGGCGCCGCAACTGGCTGAGCAGCCAAGGGAGGGACTTTGTCTTTATCGGGGATACGCAGCTCGATGTCGTTGGCTGTGGTCGGAGAGGGTTCGTCATCGAACACCATCGGCAAGAAGACCACGATGGCAAGAACCAGCGCCACCGCACCAATCAGACGGCGACGCGCCTGACGTTTCAGGTTGGATTCTTCTTCTGTAGATATCTTTTTTGCCATTGCGAATAAATCGGGAAACTCAGCGGGTACGCATGCCTCGTACCTGCATCACTTCCGCCACCGTATAGAATGATCCGAAGGCCGCGATTCTATCATTTTCAGATGCCCGTTTGCTCGCCTCATGCAGTGATCCAGCGATGGAATCGCAGACCACCACCTCGCCGCGAACCCCACTATTCTTGAGGACTTGCGCTAATTCGGTGGCCGTTGCACCACGCGGCGCGGCTATGCCAGCCACCAGCCACACATCGATCTGCGCATCCAACGCCTGTACCACCCCCACCATATCTTTGTCCTTGAGCATGGCAAACACCGCAAAGGTCTTGGCGGGTGGCAGATTAGCTAGGTTCTGTGCCAACGACCGCGCCGCATGTGGGTTGTGCGCCACATCCAAAATCAACTGCGGCTTGCCGGGCACGAACTGGAAACGCCCCGTCAACTCGACCTCGGTCAGACCACGCCGCACCGCCTCCATACTCACAGGGATTTTGTCTTTCAATGCATCCAAAGCGGCCAGCACGGCGCTGGCATTGTGCAATTGGAACGCGCCACGCAATGCAGGATGCGGCAAGGCACTGCGGGAACCCGCCTTGCTGCGATAGTCCCACTGACCTTGGTGTGCAGTGAAACCGAACTCGCTGCCGATGCACCACAGCTCAGCACCGATGTCGCCCGCATGCTTGCGCAAAGCCTGCGGCACATCCGTGTCCTCACAGATCGCCACGCGACCTTGGCGGAAGATGCCTGCCTTCTCGAAGGCGATCTTCTCTCTTGTATCTCCAAGGTAATCCACATGATCGATGTCCACACTGGTCACCACCGAGACATCCGCGTCGAATACGTTCACCGCATCCAACCTGCCCCCCAGCCCCACCTCAAGGATGGCGACATCTACTTTGTGGGCGATGAAACATTGCATCGCGGCGAGTGTGCCGAATTCGAAATAGGTCAGCGCGATGTCGCCACGCACCTGCTCTATCTGCTCGAACGAAGCACACAACTCCGCATCAGTCGCCGGTTGTTTGGCGATACGTACCCGCTCGTTGTAATCCAACAGATGCGGCGAGGTATAGCAACCGACGCGATAGCCCGCCGCATGCAAGATCGCTTCCAACATCGCGCACACCGAACCCTTGCCGTTGGTACCACCGACGACGATGATAGGAAAATCAGGATCGAGATTCAGCCGCTGTTTGACTTGCACCACACGATCCAGACCGAGCGCGATGGTTTTTGGGTGCAGGGATTCGAGGTGGGTTAGCCAGTCGGCTAAAGAAGTTGGCATTTCGTCTTTGACTACAAAACAATGGGCAGGAAAATCCTGCCCATTGTCAAACTGAATAATTACGCTGCTTCCAGCTTCGTCACCGCATCCTGCTTGGTCAGCAGCGTGATGAGCGTTGCCAGTTGGTCGCGCATCTCACGACGGTCGACGATCATGTCGATAGCACCATGCTCGAGCAGGAACTCGGCACGTTGGAAGCCATCAGGCAGGGTCTCGCGCACGGTCTGCTGGATTACGCGCGCACCGGCGAAGCCGATCAACGCACCGGGTTCAGCGATGTTCACATCACCCAAGAAAGCGAAGCTGGCGGAGACGCCGCCCATGGTGGGGTCGGTGAGTACGGAGATGAAGGGCAGCTTAGCTTCGCTCAACTGGGTGAGCGCAGCGCTGGTCTTGGCCATCTGCATCAAGGACAACAGACCTTCTTGCATACGCGCACCACCGCTGGCGGAGAAGCAGATGAAGGGGCATTGTTGTTCCAGCGCGACTTGCACGCCACGCACAAAACGCTCGCCTACCACCGACCCCATCGAACCGCCCATGAAGTTGAATTCGAACACGGCCGCAACCACAGGCACCGCGTGGATGCTGCCTTGCAACACGATCAAGGCATCGTCTTCGTTGGTGCTCTTCTTGGCGGCGATGAGGCGGTCACTGTATTTCTTTTGGTCTTTGAACTTCAGTGTATCGATCGGCAACACTTCAGAGCCAATCTCGAACTGGCCTTCGCTATCCAGCAGCCAATCCAAACGAGTCCGCGCAGTGATGCGGTGGTGATGGTTGCACTTGGGGCAGACGCTGTGGTTCTTCTCCAGATCGGAGTGATACAGCACCGCTTGGCAGGACGGGCATTTGTGCCACAGACCTTCCGGTACGTTCTTCTTCGAATCTTCGCTCTCGCGGCGCTTGATCTTCGGCGGCAATAGTTTTTGGAACCAACCCATGATGTGCTCTCCTCTTATTGATCGATTGCCTGACGCAATTCTCGCACCAACTTGCTTACATTGGCGACGACATTCTGCTCAGTTGAATTCTCTATTTCTTGCACGATGCGGCTACCTACCACCACACCGTCGCACAGCTTGGCGACTGCTTTGGCGGTCGCGGCATCGCGGATACCGAAGCCCACGCCGATAGGCAGCTTGATGTGTTTGCGCAGTTGCGGCATCTTGTCTTCGATGGCTGACAGATCGATGCTGCCCGAACCGGTCACGCCTTTCAGCGAAACGTAATACACGTAACCACGCGCCAACTTGGCGACCTGCTGGATGCGCGCTTCTTTGGTCGTTGGCGCGAGCAAAAAGATTGGCGCGATGTTGTGACGTTGCAGATGCTCGAATGCATCGTGACTTTCTTCTGGCGGAAAATCCACCGTCAGCACACCATCCACGCCGACATCGGCGCAACGCTGTGCGAATGTTTCCCAGCTCATCGCTTCGATAGGGTTGCCGTATCCCATCAACACTACGGGCGTGGTCGCATCTTGTTTGCGGAATTCCGCGACCATACCCAACACACCGCGCAGCGACATGCCATTCTTGAGTGCACGCTCGGAAGCACGTTGAATGACCGGACCATCCGCCATCGGATCGGAGAACGGCACACCCAACTCAAGCACATCAGCCCCTGCCTCGACCAGACCATGCATCAGCGGCACAGTCATCTGCTGCGATGGATCGCCCGCTGTGATGAAAGGAATGAGCGCCTTGCGCTGTTGTTGTTTCAGTTTGGCAAAAGTCGTATCGATGCGGCTCATAGCGTGATGCCTTTCAACTTCGCTACGGTGTTCATATCTTTGTCGCCGCGACCAGAAAGATTCACCAACAGCACTTTGTCTTTCGCCATGGTTGGCGCGATCTTGATCGCATGCGCTAAAGCATGACTAGATTCCAGCGCAGGGATGATGCCTTCGAAGCGGCACAACGAATCGAACGCGGCGATGGCCTCATCGTCATTGATGGCCACATACTGTGCACGGCCGATCTCCTTCAACAGGCAATGCTCGGGGCCGACACCGGGGTAATCCAATCCAGCAGAGATGGAATGGGTCTCGATGATCTGACCGTTCTCGTCCTGCATCAAGTTGACTTTATTTCCGTGCAACACGCCGACCTTGGCGTTCGCCGTCAGCGGTGCAGCATGTTTGCCACTGGCGATGCCAAAACCGCCCGCCTCCACGCCGATGATTTGCACGTTAGGCACTTCGATGTAAGGATTGAACAAGCCGATAGCATTGGAACCACCACCGACGCACGCAATGACAGCATCCGGCTGGCGACCGATCATCTCGGGCATCTGCACCTTGGCCTCATTGCCGATGACGCACTGAAAGTCACGCACCATCATCGGGTATGGATGCGGGCCGGCGGCCGTACCGAAGATGTAGAAAGTAGATTCGACGTTGGTGACCCAATCGCGGATGGCTTCGTTGCAAGCGTCTTTCAACGTCTTGGAACCGCTCTCGACTGGCACCACCTTCGCACCCAGCAGCTTCATGCGGAACACGTTAGGTGCTTGGCGCTGGATATCTTCCGCGCCCATGTAGACGATGCACTCCATACCGAAACGTGCCGCCACGGTCGCGGTCGCCACACCGTGCATACCGGCTCCTGTCTCAGCGATGACGCGCTTCTTGCCCATACGCTTGGCCAACAAGGCTTGGCCCATCGCGCTGTTGATCTTGTGCGCGCCGGTGTGGTTCAGGTCTTCACGCTTCAGATATATCTGTGCTCCACCCAAGTGCTCGGAAAGTCGCTTGGCATGATAGATGGGGCTGGGACGACCGACGTAATGTTTGAGCTCATAAGCCAACTCGGCTTTGAACTCGGGATCGTTTTGATAACGAAGATACTGCGCGGCCAACTCTTCCACGGCCGGGATTAACGTCTCTGCCATGTAGGTACCGCCGAACTGGCCGAAGTGGCCTGTGCTATCTGGATAGTTGTAAGTCAACGTCTTTAACCTCTTTGATGAATGCCGCGACTTTCGCCGCATCCTTGATCCCTTTGCTTGCCTCTACACCGCTGGATACATCCACCGCGTAAGGCCTCACTCGCTCTACCGCTTCGGCTACATTCCCCGCATGAAGCCCACCGGACAGGATCACCGGCAACGACAGATTTTGCGGAATAAGTGTCCAGTCGAACGACTCTCCCGTGCCGCCTTGCGTACCTTCCACGAAGGCATCCATGGAACTGCAATACATCCAAAGACACATTTGCCAGCACTTCGCGCACGTAATCGACCGTTGGATTCACAAACAGACCGACCACCGTGACGAATGGCGGCACATGACGCATCAAATCAGCCGCCTGTTGCACGCTGACATGGCGCGGACTTTTCTCGTAAAACACCAAGCCGATGGCATCTGCACCGCTGTTCGCCACAGCGCGCAGGTCTTGCTCACGGGTGATGCCGCAGATCTTAATTCGGGTCATAAGGCTGGGACGACTAAGAACGAGGTGGCATTGTACCTTGAGGCAGGCCCCACTTCGCATCGTAGGTGATGTGGCGCAGGTACAGTCCATCCGGCATGAAGGTCGGTGCGGCGAATTTACGGTCACGTCCTTCCAACACTTCGACCATCCACTGCGGCGGGTGTTTACCTTTACCCACATAGAGCAGGCAACCAAGGATGTTGCGCACCATGTGATGCAGGAAAGCATTGGCAGTCAGGTTGAAGATGAGCGTATCGCCATGCTGTTGGATATCGAGCACGGCAAGGTTCTTCATCGGCGTCTTGGCTTGGCATTGAGATGAGCGGAAAGCGCTGAAGTCATGTTCCCCCAGCAAATATTGTGCGGCCTCACGCATCGCTGCCACATCCAGCGGAGCGTGAAACCAACCCGCTTTGGCGTGATGCACGGCACTGCGTGACGGGCGATTGATGAGCACATATTGGTAACTACGCGCTTGCGCCGAGAAACGCGCATGGAACTCATCGGACACCGGATGCGCCCACAACACCGCGATGTCTTTCGGCAACAAGGCATTCGTGCCGCGCACCCATGCAGACAGCGGTCTATCGATGTTCGTATCGAAGTGGATGACTTGCTCCAACGCATGCACGCCCGTATCAGTACGGCCTGCCGCGATGATCTCGATGCCTTCGCCAGAGATTCCACTCAACGCCGCTTGCAAAGCATTTTGTACGTTGGGCACATCGGGCTGGCTCTGCCAACCGTTGTAGCCACTGCCGTCGTATTCCACACCCAGCGCGATTCTCATCGCCATACTCCTATCATCAAGACTACACATATCAGTAGCACCAATGCATCGACGAGCTTGAATGCGTGCACATCAAGTTCGATGTGCGATGTACCCGCTGTGCTCGGCTTCAGTGCATCGCCTATGGTAGTGCGCCAATCACTTGCCGTGTCTCGCATCGCCGATTCCGCGTTCTCCAGCGTCAAAGCCAGACGCACAGCGAAACGTTCGCGCGATAGGCCGAGCCAACGCAGCGGGTACATCAAACTATACAAGCCACTGATCAATCGTGCCTGCGACAACAACTCCAACAATATGGCAAGACCTGCCAACACACTCAACAGCTTGCCCAACTGGGTCGCGCCATCAGACAACCCTTCCCACGTCGGCGACAAGGTGCCGAACTGTGAGAACACCGCGACACCCGGCGTGGTGTAGGCATAGATGAATAGCAGAACGATCATGATCCAACGGGTGCGCCTTATCAGGCTCAACATCTGCTCCGCACACAACCCAAGGGCCAGCGCGACCAAAGCAACACAGGTGATCAGCAATGCGACACCCTGCAGGCGTTGCACAAGCAATGCGAGCATGATCCAAACGAGTATCTGCACAGCGGGATGGGGTTCGTATTTCATCGTCTCAAATGAAAACGGCAGCCTAGATGGCTGCCGTTTTCTTAGGTTGCATGGTTTACAGCTGCTGCATCATCGCTTCTGCACTTGCGCGTTGCTCAGCATCGCCATCGCGCAGTACTTCATCCAGAATCTCTTTCGCACCAGCGGCATCACCCATCTCTTGGTAAGCCTTAGCCAAGTCAAGCTTGGTCGCCACTTCTTGCCAGCGATCATCTTTGCTCTCACTCGATGCTGCTGCGGCAGGAGCAATACTACCCAGATTCAGGCTGATGTCACCCAAGCCAATATCAACAGGAGCGGGCTCTTTAACACTTGCGGGCACTTTAAAGTCTGTTGGGAAATCTAGCGTGAAAGCCAAGCCCCCCTCATCCGCTGGTGGTGCTGCTGGCTTTTCAGCCGCAGGGCTGCTGGCATGCGTGGTGGTCACATCGAAGATCAGATCATCGACGTTCTCTGCTGGCACATCCGAAGCATTTGCTGCGGCACTTTGTGCAGGAATGCCAGGATGCGTGGAAGTGACATCGAAATCCATCTCATCCAGATGCATTGCCGGACTAGCGTCTGCAACCTCAACCGCGGGGATGCCTGGGTGTGTGCCAGTGACGTCGAAATCCATCGGCGTCTCTTGCGCTGCACGCAAGTCGCTTGCAGAGAGGATGGTCGTACTTTCATTCGAAGGCGTCTCAAGAACAACGGTGCCTTGAAAATCAGGAGCGACTTGAACTGGCGCTGCTGGAGCGCCGAATCCCAGATCGAAGTCGACCGAAGGTTGTGCAGCCTCTGTCGGCTGTTCTACCGCTGGTGTAGTCGCGACTCCATCACCGCCGTACAAAGGATTGCTTGGCTCCAAAGCCAACCCCATCGCGGCAGCTTGCGCCCATGCTGCATCATCTCCGGACTCCTTGATGACCTTCGCATGAGTAAAGAACGAATTGGTATCTTTACGAGCCACGTAGATAGACAACAATTTGAGACGTACAGGAAGGTTATTCGGATTCGACTTGAGCGCTTCAGTCAGAACCTCTTCAGCTTGAACGTCACGACCAAAGGTCAAGAACAGATCTGCCTCACCGATAGGATCGACCTCATCGGAATTGATCTGAGCGGTGGACTCCGTATTAGCGGACTGTGTGAAATCACCTGTGTCAGGCGAAGGCATCACGGGAGCGGCGATGCGGCCAGTCGCCCCACCGACATCTTCTGCAACAGATTTATCCTCTTTAGCTTTATCTTTGCCGCCAGATTTCTTGTTGCGACGAGTCAACATGAACCCGACACCAGCCAAAGCGAGCAAGCCTGCTACCCCACCTGCCAGCATGATCGGATCATCCAACAAAGAAGCTTGCTCGACTACTTTAGGCTCAGGTGCAACAACCTTAGGAGTCACTACAGCAGGTGCACTTGCCGCCACTGCAGGTGCGGGTGCCGAGGCGGCACTCGCCATGGCAGTAGCAGCTTCAGCTTGCTTCTTAAGCTCGGCCAAACGTTGCAGGTCTTTTACATTTTTCTCCAACAGCGCAGTACGGTCTTGCGCCTCTTTCAATGCCTTGTTCTTAGCAATGGATTCTTCTTCTTTCGCATTGGCTTTCTCTTGCGCAGATGCCTTACCGCCACCGGCGGCCTTATCACCTGGCGCTTCGCCTTTGGACAACTTCAACACTTCTTTAGCTGGTGCCTTGCTGCTTGCACTTTCGGCAACCGCCGTATTGATCTTGCCAGATGACGCTTGTTTTGCCGTATCGCTACCTGCTTCAGTTTTTACCGCGGCGAGTTGCTGACGATAGACGTTCCAATCCGCCACTTGCGCACGAACCTCTTTGACTGCCTCCGCTTGCTGGACAGCATCAAGATCGCTCGCCTCTGGCAAGCGAATGATCTTGCCTGTCTTCAGACGATTCATATTCTTGCCAACGAACGCATCGGTATTGGCACGATACAAAGCCACCAACATACGCTCCAAGCTCACATCAGCAGGCTTACTCTTGAGCGCGATCTTGCTCAAAGTGTCACCACGCACAACGGCAATAGGCTTTACTTCAGGCTCAGCGACTGGAAGGGCTTCTTCTTTACTCAAGGCATCAACAACTGGTGCAGGTGATACTTCGGCAGGTGCAGCTTGCTCAGGTACGGGAACAGTTTGTTCTACCGGAGCTGGTGCTACTGCTTCAGGCTGGGATGGCGCTTGCTGGGTTGTATCTGCCGGAGCGGGAGCGACTTGCTCTGGTTGAGTCTCCACTGGCGCAGGAGCGGCAGGTTGGGTAACGACCGGTACTGGCTCTACCGCAACTGGTACAACTGGGGTTGCTGGTACGACAGGAGCCGCAACCACGGGGGCGATAGTCTTCACTGGAGCTGGTTGCGGCTCCTGTGCCTTGAAATCAACGGGGTCCAGCAAGAATGTGTATTCACGCAACAACTTGCCTGAAGACCAAGTGACTTCGATTAACAGAGTAACGAAAGGATCATTGACTGGCTGCGAAGAAGTCAGCTTGATAGAGGGGCTCCCGCTATCGCGATTGATGACTTCGAATTTAAGTTTTGGAAGCGCGTAAGGGTAATCTACGCCCGCACTTTTAAATGAATCAGGAGACGCCAGTTTGGCGGAGATGCTGGAACTGTCAGATTTATCGACCGAAACCAGCTCTATCTCTGCCTTAAGAGGTTGCCCCAAGCTAGAGCTGACATTGATACCGCCCAATCCCGTCGCCGAGACCATGCCGGACCATGCCAAAACGGCGAAATAACCAGACAATTTATAAATCGATTTCAGCACGCTGCCACCCTTTTCTTTCCCTGACGTTATCCAGACTAACATCAGAGGGTTAGTGATGCAAGTTCACTCCCCCTCTAACTTCATGCACTAACTGACGGTAATCAACCGGCTTTTTGCTCTTCACTTGCCAAGCAAGATGCGCAACATGCGACGCAACGGCTCGGCAGCCCCCCATAGCAACTGGTCGCCGCAAACGAAAGCACTCACGAACTCAGGGCCTAATTCCATCTTGCGCACACGCCCGACCGCCACATCCAACTTGCCCGTCACAGCGACAGGTGTCAGTTCACGCACCGACAACTCGCGCTGGTTAGGTACGAACTTGACCCAAGGATTGCCGCCTTTGATGAGCGCTTCAATCTCGTTCAGCGGCACATCCTTCTTCAGCTTGAGGGTCAGCGCCAAGCTATGGCAACGCATCGCGCCGATGCGCACGCATAATCCATCCACGGGAATTCGTTGTGACGTACCGAGTATCTTGTTGACCTCGGCCTGGCCCTTCCATTCTTCTTTGGACTGACCATTGTCGAGTTGCTTGTCGATCCATGGGATCAGACTGCCCGCCAAGGGCGCGCCAAAGTTCTCGGTCGGCATGTCCGATGAACGCAATGTATCTGCGAGACGACGGTCGATCTCGAGAATGGCCGATTTAGGATTAGCTAACAGATCAGCCACGCAGGCATGGGCAACGCCCATCTGGTTCAATAGTTCGCGCATGTTCTGCGCACCCGCACCCGATGCGGCTTGATAAGTCATGGACGACACCCACTCCACCAGACCCGCGTGGAATAAACCACCCAAGCCCATCAACAAGATACTGTTGGTGCAATTGCCGCCAATGAAGTTCTTGCCGCCGTTTGCCAGCGACTTCTTGATGAGTTCTAGGTTGACCGGGTCGAGGATGATGACCGCGTCTTTTTCCATACGCAGTGTGGAAGCCGCATCGATCCAATAACCTTGCCATCCTGCTGCACGCAACTTGGGGAATATCTCGGTGGTGTAATCACCGCCCTGGCAGGAGATGAGGGTATCCATCGCCAGCAACTCTTTCAGGTCATAGGCATCTTTGAGCGATGCGCCGCGCGCTTCAGCAGGTGCCTCTCCGCCAACATTAGATGTAGTGAAGAACACCGCATCGATATGGTCGAAATCCTTTTCTTCGCGCATGCGCTGCATGAGCACCGAGCCCACCATACCGCGCCAACCGATCAAACCAACTTTCATAACTATCCTTTAGCTCACAGGGCTGCGACGACCGCATCACCCATCTTGGAACAACCCACCTTCTGCATACCCGCCTCGAAGATGTCAGCCGTGCGCAGGCCTTGCTGCAACACCTTGCGCACAGCACCTTCGATACGTTGCGCATTGGCTTCGTCGTTGAAGGTGTAACGCAA
>VBWD01000050.1 GCA_006218055.1 Gallionellaceae bacterium | reverse complement strand
CGGAACTTCGAGGGTTCATTGAGGCACTGAAGCTGGTCAAGCAATGCTACGAGCATACGGCAAAGACGAGGTACAGCATTGTCGGCGACTCTGAATACATCATGGGAGCTATGAAACGAGGAATCTTGGGAACTATTACGCCTGAACGGAGCGATCAAGTCAATTGGGAAGAATGGCATACAATCAAAACATTGTGGAACTCACTACACCCTTCGATTGTGGTTGAGACTCGATGGATTCCGCGCGATTTGAATCAAGCGGCTGACAGATTTTGCAACGACACCCTGGACGGGCTTTTGCCCAATGTTGAATTTGCCTGGAAGCATCCTCCGGTGCCAATGTCCTTTGCGTCGAGCGAAGAGTGGTGTCATGCTGCGTACGATTTTGTGGCGCAGCGGAAGAGAGTCTCGTGTCGTACATTGAGTCCGTTTCTCTACACACCGTGGCGGGTGATTTTCTACAACAACTTGCGGCTCATTTGTGGCAATCCAGAAAACATCGACAACTGGCTGGCACTCCTGCTGATGCCGAAAGTGCTCTTGTTCCCACAGTCAAAACAGAAGCAGAAGTCGTTCTTGTCGACAAACTCGGCGGCGATGCGTTACATGGAAACATTGATCGAGACAGTGAGTGCCGCTGCCCATCGTGGCGGTTGCACAATGACGAAGCGTTCGACGAACGAGGAGCGCATCGTGTCACTTGTTGCGCAAAACCGAGTGGCGAGGGCCTGTGACTTGTTGGGAGGGTCGGATTTGGCGGTGCAAACCCCGGGCTACGACAAAGTGCTCAACGCGTGGCCAAGGCGTGAGGACGACATTTTTCGTTTCGACTCTGAAACTCCGTCGTGCGCGAACTTTGGGGAGCTTGACGCGGCAGTACGATCGTTTGCCGCGGGCAAGTCGCCGGACCCCATGGGCTGGACCAAAGAGTTGCTGCGCCCGCTGTTCGAGGACATCGATGATAGTCAACGTCAATTGCTGCAGGACTTCTTCAACCGCATTGCGAATCGGCAGCTCCCGAGGCTTGTCGACGTCCTGTTGTCCCTGGACTCAGGATGCTTCCTTGGGACAGAGCAAAAGTCGAGGCCGATTGTCAACACCAACATCTTCCGGAAAGTCTTGTGGAAGGTGGCGCTCAAGCGTGAGGCCAAGCACTTTCCACCGCTGAACCCTGTGGCGATGTCGACGCTCATTCAGCAGTTGGTAGCGGCGGGGTGGGGCTGCCTTCGGTTGGATGGGGCGAACGCATTCCAGCGAATTCGTCGAGCTGTGGTCTTCGAAGCGATTCAAGAGTGTCGTGATCCACTTTTTCGTGCGATGTGGAACGCGACATACGGAGTACGGTCAACGATCCTGGTGTACGATGCGGAAGGGGCGCTCGTCAGCACGGTTGAATCGACGACTGGTGTTCGTGCCGGGTGCGTTTCGGCGTCGAAGCTGTTCACGATTGGTATGCAGCGCTTTTCACGGTGCGGCATGTTCCAGTACGTCGATGACCTCTTCCAGTTCATTCACCCGCAGAGAACGTTCGATGCTGAAAAAGCGGAATTGGTCACATTACTTCAGCCGACTGGTGTCGACTTCTTCGGACCGAAGACGCGGCAGATCGGTGGAGCCGGCGGAGATCTCCAGCCATTTGTCGCGTTGGGTGCCGTCGCAACCGCAAATGTCAGGGACATGGACGCCATCAATGGTCTCTTCGAGCGGAAATTACGTCCAACACTTAACACCATCGCAAAATTGGCAACAGTCAAACTGCCCGTGCAGGTCAAGTTATTCATGTTACGCGCTCTCGAATTACGATGTCGATTTGTGATCGAGTCCACAATCGTGGCTCAATGCAGAATGTGGTCGCAGACGTGCGACAAGGTGATTCGTGATGTGCTGGCGGAAATCTTCGAACTTCACCACATGCCCGAGGCCCACCGCGCCCTAATCTCACTACCCGTGGGGAAGGGTGGGCTCGGCTGTGCGCAGCTGGACGTGCGTTTTGAGTGGGCGCAGAACAGGTCGCGCGCGGCGTACATGGAGGCGCTGAAATTTTGGTGGCTGTCGTCTCGGGGCTTCGGAACAAATTGCCCGGACGCGCTTGCGTTGCCCGTGTTGCCGGTCGACATGACCATGCTCGTGATGTCTGCAGACGACGCAGTGCAGAAGGTACATGAGAACATGCCGCATCATCGCATTGTGTCTTGCATGGTCAAGCAGCGATACTGCCCCCAACGTCATTTGCTCCTGGAAGTTCCAGCGGCCCCATTCGTGATCAGTGACAACGCTTGTCGTTCACTTGTTTGGTCGCGATTGGCGTACTTGCCTCCGACGGTGAAATGCCCGTGTGACTTCGATGAGACACAGGAAACGCGGTATCAGCACTTCGTGCGTTGCTCGTCATGTCGTCAGGGAACAGTTCGCCACAACACGGTTCTGTATGAACTAGGGCGATCGATCCCCAAACTTGGAATTTGCACGCAAGTGAATCCGAACACCCTGCCGTTGCCGGTGCCAGAAGGGACAGTGTTACGCCCGCAGCAAGGCGAACATTGGTTTGAGCGAGCAGTGACTGGGCCTGACTTGCTACTCAACGTGATGCCGACCCAATGCCTGGATTTGACAATCGTCAACCCGATCAGTGGAGTGCGTGTGGATGGCGATCGAGTCTACGTCATGGATGTCATGGCAAGAGCAAAGAACATGAAAGAACAAACCTACGCTCAGTGGCACGCTTACTACGAACAATTCGATCATGGCATTACTTGTGCACCGTTCATCATGACCTCCAATGGATTCTTCTCTCACGACACACTCGCATGGATGAAAAAGCTCACCGATGATCGACGCGAGGCGCGCTGGTGGCCCAGCTTCCTCCAACTGAACGTGCAGAAGGTCTTGGCGGAAGCTGCTGCGGTCATCTTCCTGTCGCGATCGAGTCAACGAACAGCCAGCATCAAGTTTCTCTCTCAGCAGCCCGCGAGGGCCAACAATGATTTGCACGCAGCAGGCAGCAGGAGTCAACGAACCAACGTCACGGGTGTGAGCTGTGTATCATTTTCTCAACCTGGCGAAATGCGATCACCCGCTACGCATCGAATTACGCCCTCTAATTCTCTCAATTTTCAAGAAACACCAATTTCCGTATCAGCTTCGCAAGATCAACGTCATGTGGAAAATGAAATCCCCGGAACCCACCCAACGCTTCACCAATGATGCGCCATAATATGGTAACAGTTTGTTCTTTCTAACACCCTCCATACACAAAACGGAGGTGGAAATGGCTGCCGCACTCAACTTCCAACAAGTACCGATGAGCATGCAAATGTGTGCAACCATCCAAGAAAGGTCAGTGAAAGCGAAATACACTACGTTCCAAGAGCTACAACAGCACGT
>VBWD01000016.1 GCA_006218055.1 Gallionellaceae bacterium | reverse complement strand
CCTGTTGATAAATAATAAAGTTGATAAAAGAATTAATGATGTTCCTGATGCGCCATATCCAGATAGACAACGGTCAGCGTCATGAAGATGAACGCTTGCAATGTCACGATCAAGATGTGGAAGATCGCCCAACCCAGTGAAAGCAAGATCTGCGAACCGTAAAGAGTCACACCACTTACTGAGAAGCCTGCCCATGCACCGCCCATCAGAGCGATCAGGATGAAGATCATTTCGCCAGCGTACATGTTACCGAACAGACGCAGCGCCAGAGAGATTGGCTTGGCGATCAAATTGACGCCTTCCAGCAGCAAGTTGACTGGCATGCCCCACTTGCCGAACGGTTGCAGTGTGAGCTCTCCCACGAAGCCGCCCAAACCTTTCATCTTCACGCTGTAGTAAAGCACCAGCAAGAATACGCCGATCGCCATACCGAACGTAGCGTTAGGGTCAGTAGAAGGAACGACCTTGAAGAAAGGAACGCCAAGGGAAGTCATCAGCAGAGGGATGTAATCGATGGGGATCAAGTCCATCAGATTCATGGTGAACACCCAGAAGAAGATGGTGAGCGCCAAAGGTCCGACCATATTGTTCTTGCCGGAGAAGGAGCCACGCACACTGCTGTCGACGAATTCGATCGCCCATTCGCAGAAGTTCTGCAGACCGCTCGGCGCACCCGTGACCACACTCTTGGCGACGCTACGGAACACCAACATGAAGATTGCGCCCAACAAAAGGGAGACAAAGAAGGTATCTAGATTCAGCGCCCAGAAACCCATTGCTTTGGCTTCTTCGGAAGTGTGGGCAACCGTCCAAGTGGCTTGTTGAAGCGCTTCAACCGCGCCATCCGCGCCGTGACGCTCAAAGCCAGCAGGCAATTGACCGTAGGTTAGGTTCTGCAGGTGGTGATGGATGTATTCCGCTGAGGTATGAGCTTCGCTGGACATTTTTATTCGCTATCTTCAGTCTTGATTCGCAAAAACAAGCGTGCAACCAATAGTGCAGCTTGACCTGATACAAATCCGCCCAATACAGCAAGCGGCAACTTCAGTATCGCCATGGCTAGACCTAGCGATACGACCACCAAGAAGAAACGCTCGGCGGCGTAAAAATACATGAGCCGTAATTGAAGATGTGCATCTTGGGCAGAACGCTGATTCGCTCGGGACATTCTCCAAGCCATCATCGCGCCATTGAGAACTGAGACCCCTCCCCCAATCAACACCGCCATCGCAAATTGCGGCGTTGCTCCGACTCCTAAGGCAACACCTCCGGCTAAAACTGCAACTAGGAGTTGGACCCCTGTCACACGCCGTATCTGTTGTTTTTCTTGTGCCTCGGCTTCTACAAGCGCGGCGATGATAGCGGCGTTCAGCGGGGGTGTCAAACGCTCTTGTGGTTCCTCACCCACCAATTTTGTCAATTACAGGCCCTTTGTGAGCTTGTTCAACAGATCGCTCAGTTGGTCATTGCTCGAATATTCGATGACTAATTTCCCCGTTCCTTTTTTACCAGCCTTGATTTCGACCGTGGTTCCAAGTTTGGCACTGACCTCCTCTTGGATGCGCTGCGTATCACGATCTGTACCAGCTTTTTTCGTGACAGACTGGTTTGCGGGTGACTCTGATTGACGTTGCACCAACCGCTCTGCCTCACGTACTGACAGCTTCTCCATCACGATCTTGTTAGCCAACAATATCTGTTGGGCCGGTTCAAGGGAGAGCAATGCACGCGCATGCCCCATGTCCAGCAGGTTATCCATCAACATCTCTTGCACATCTGCTGGCAATTTCAGCAAGCGCAGCAGATTACTTGCCGCACTGCGTGAACGGCCAACCGCTTCTGCGGCGGCTTGGTGCGTCATTTGGAATTCGTCGATGAGTCGCTGGATTCCAATAGCTTCTTCCAATGGATTTAGATCTTCGCGCTGGATGTTCTCGATCAGCGCCATCGCTAAAGCAGCGTTATCCGGAACTTTTCTAACCAAAACTGGAACTTGCTTCAACTCAGCGAGTTGAGCGGCGCGCCAACGGCGCTCACCTGCAATGATTTCGTAACCGCCGTTGGGTAATTCACGCGCCAAGATAGGCTGGATGATTCCTTGTGCCTTGATGGATGACGCTAGCTCATTCAGTGAAGCCTCATCCATCCGGCTACGCGGCTGATACTTTCCTGGCCTGAGTTCCTCCACCTTGAGTTCGCGCAAGGTGTCGTTCGACTTTGTCGAGCCACTTCCCGCGAGCAGTGCGTCCAATCCGCGTCCCAATCCCTTATTTGGTTTGACCATGTTCATCTTTCCTTTTTCAATTCGTTGCCGAGGCGTTATTCAGAAGTTCGCCTGCCAAAGCGAGATAGGCTTGCGTTCCCTTGGATTGCGCATCGTGATACAGCGCAGGAACGCCATAACTGGGCGCCTCTGCCAAGCGCACGTTACGCGGGATCACTGTACGGTAGACCTTGTCGCCAAAGTGCTGCTGTAGCTGGTCTGACACTTGTTGAGCCAAAGAATTGCGCGGGTCGAACATGGTGCGCAACAAGCCTTCGATTTCCAACTCCGGATTCAAGCTCTCACGTACTTTGCGGATAGTGTTGACCAGATCACTCAATCCTTCCAGTGCGTAGTACTCGCATTGCATCGGGATCATTACCGAGCGCGCAGCACACAGGCCATTCAGAGTAAGCAAATTCAGGGCGGGCGGGCAATCTATGAGCACGTAGTCATATTCGTGGGCGATTGCCTGCAATTCCAGCTTAAGACGCATCTCACGACCTTCCATCTCCACCAACTCGATCTCAGCGCCCGCCAAGTCGCGATTGGAGGGGAGCACATCGTACTTGCCTTTTTCTGAAGTGATGCGCGCTTGCGCGATAGTTGCTTCTCCTATCAACACGTCATACACGGATAACTCTAGATCGCCCTTGTTGATGCCACTCCCCATGGTGGCGTTGCCCTGTGGATCTAGGTCTACCAGCAACACGCGTTTCTTGGCGGCAGCTAAGCTGGCAGCAAGATTAACGGTCGTCGTGGTTTTCCCGACACCGCCTTTTTGGTTGGTTATAGCCATTATCTTCGTCATGCAGTCTGCCCCCTAGATACCTTTGCAATCACCAAGCTACGCGCCGCATCCACTCCCGGCACTTTCAATGCAACGATTTTTTCAACTTCAAAACCTTTAGCTACGCCCGCCAGTTCGGATTCTGGCTGGCCTTTCATCGCCGCCCAACGGCCATCAGGAGCGATCAAATGTTTGCTCACTGCCAAAAAATCCCCGAGCTCAGCGAACGCCCGCGAGATGATCCCATCGAATTTGTAGCTAGGTTGCCAATCCTCTACACGGCCAGAGTGGACGCTCACATTCTTTAGCCCCAGCTCAATCACTGCCTGTTGTACGAAACCCGTCTTCTTAGTGTTGCTATCCAGCAGAGTGAACCGCCACTCTGGTTTCACGATTGCCAGCACCAGCCCTGGCATCCCACCGCCGCAACCCACATCCAACCAGTGCCCAGACCAGAGATGCGGCACGACTACAAGGCTATCCAGTAAGTGGTGACATACCATCTCACTCTTATCGCGTATCGCCGTCAGGTTGTAGACCTTGTTCCACTTAAACAATAGTTCGACATAGGCCAGCAACTGAGCTTGCGTCTTGTCATCCAGCTCCAGCCCCATTTCGAGCGCCCCTTTGCGCAGAATGTCTGCCTCATTCATGCGCATTTTTGCTCAACTTGAGTGCTTTTGAATCCTCGCTTCAGATGCACCAATAGCAACGAGATAGTGGCGGGTGTGATACCTGAGATACGACCCGCTTGACCTACCGTTTGTGGTTTGTGTTGGTTAAGCTTCTGCTGTGCCTCTATGGAAAGACCGCGCACTCCGCGATAATCAAAATCTGCTGGTAACTCAAGATGTTCGAAATACTCCTGTTGCTCGATCTCGCCCTGCTGTTTCTCGATATACCCCTGATACTTGGCTTGAACCTCGATCTGCAACGCCACACTCTCTTCAGCCGGCTCACCCGCCGTCGGCAAGGTCATCAACGATGCATAGGTGACATCTGGGCGTCGTAACAATTCATGTAAGGAATATTCACGCTCGATGTTCTTTCCGAGGACGCGCATCGCATCCTCCTCCGCCAGCATGCGCGGATTGACCCACGTGCTACGCAGCCTTTGCTCTTCGCGAACGATGGCCTCACGCTTCGCTTCAAAATGTTGCCAGCGCGCGTCGCCCACGATTCCCAGCTTGCGACCAATCTCGGTCAAACGAAGGTCTGCGTTATCTTCGCGTAATTGCAAACGATATTCGGCACGGCTGGTGAACATACGATAGGGTTCGGATACCCCGCGCGTGATCAAATCATCGACCATCACACCTAGATACGCCTCATTGCGGCGCGGACACCACGCTTCGCGTTCTTGCGCGAACAGGGCAGCGTTCACGCCCGCCAACAAACCTTGTGCAGCAGCTTCTTCATAGCCTGTCGTGCCGTTGATCTGGCCTGCAAAGAACAAGCCGCTGATAGCTTTGGTCTCCAATGAATTCTTTAATCCGCGCGGATCGAAATAGTCATATTCGATGGCATAGCCAGGACGCAATACGTGTGCGTTCTCTAAGCCTTTGATGGAGTGGATCAGATCCAACTGCACATCGAAGGGTAGGCTAGTGGAGATACCGTTGGGGTATATCTCGTGCGTGGTCAAGCCTTCAGGCTCTAAGAATATCTGGTGTGATGCCTTGTCCGCGAAGCGCGTAATCTTGTCTTCAATGGAAGGGCAATAACGCGGTCCCACCCCCTCGATCACCCCGGTGAACAAAGGAGAGCGGTCTAAGCCACCACGGATGATGTCATGCGTACGCTGATTGGTTTCTGTGACCCAACACGGCAATTGACGAGGATGCTGCTTGGCGTTTCCCATGAAGGAAAACACAGGCACAGGGTCGTCCCCATGCTGTTCTTGCATCACCGAGTAGTCGATAGTGCGTCCATCTATCCTCGGTGGCGTGCCCGTCTTGAGCCTACCCACCGGCAGATTCAGCTCACGCAGTCGGTGCGCCAAGCTGACGGCTGGGGGATCCCCCGCCCTGCCTGCTTGATAGTTAGATTGTCCGACATGGATCAATCCAGCAAGAAATGTCCCTGTAGTCAGCACCACGCTACGTGCCGAAAAACGCAATCCCAGCTGCGTGACCACGCCAATCACGCGACCTTCTTCGACCATCAAGTCATCCACGGCTTGCTGGAATAGCCACAAATTGGGCTGGTTCTCTAGGCGACTGCGAATCGCTTGCTTGTAAAGGATGCGATCAGCCTGCGCTCGTGTCGCACGAACTGCTGGGCCTTTGCTTGAATTCAGGATGCGGAATTGGATGCCGCCTTCGTCAGTCGCTGCTGCCATCGCGCCGCCAAGCGCATCGACTTCTTTGACGAGATGGCCTTTGCCGATACCACCAATAGAAGGGTTGCACGACATCTGACCAAGGGTTTCGATGTTGTGACTAAGCAGTAAAGTCTTGCTGCCCGCGCGTGCGCTGGCGAGGGCCGCCTCAGTGCCGGCATGCCCACCACCCACCACGATCACATCGAATTTACCGGGAAAATCCATTATGCGGCCAGCGAAAAAGGACGCGCATCTTACAACAGGCTGATTGGATTACAAAACCGATTGTTTCACGTGAAACAAGGTTTATTTCCCAATACAGAAGCGGCTGAATATCTCGCCCAACAGGTCGTCTGCCACAAACTCACCCGTGATCTCATTCAGTGCGGCTTGCCCGTAACGTAGCTCTTCCGCCAGAAGCTCGTGCATTTCAAGATGCTGGCTAGCCGAGGCAAAATGTTGCTTGGCCTTGGCGATAGCGACCAAATGACGCTCACGCGCCATGAATACGCCAACCTCTTGGTGCCAACCAATCGTTTTTAATATGGCGTCTTGTAGCGCGTCGACGCCCATGCCGGTTTTTGCCGACACATACAGATGGCCGATTTGTTCCTTGAGGGGCTTGTGTGTCGCCACATCCATTTTGTTGTGAACAAACAAACGTGGGAGCTCTTGCGGCAAGCGCTTAAGGATGGCTTCGATTTCGCCCGATTCCACAGGATTGGACTCGTCCAACAACACCAATATCAGATCCGCACGGTCGATGTTCTGCTGGGTCCTGGCGATTCCCATCCGCTCTACGACATCGTCGGTCTCTCTCAAACCTGCCGTGTCGACGATATGCAAGGGAACGCCTCGGAGCTGTAACGATTGGCGGATGGCATCTCGCGTCGTTCCGGCGATCTCGCTCACCAAAGCCACCTCTTCCCCTGCCAAACGGTTAAGCAGGCTGGACTTGCCTACATTGGGCGCACCCACCAAGACCACCTGCGCACCCTCCCTAAGGATGCACCCTTGCTTTGCGAGGACTTCGATGTGAGCCAGTTCGGTTTGAATCTGAGTCAGTTTTCCTTCAAGTCGAGCCCGCTCTACGGTGGCGATGCCATCTTCTTCCGGAAAGTCCAAGGTCGCCTCCACCAACATGCGCAGATCGATGAGTTTGGCCACAACGGCGTGTATCGTGTTGGAGAACTCCCCCTGCATAGATCTGACCGCACTTCTGGCGGCCTGTTGGGTGGTCGCTTCGATCAGGTCAGAGACACTTTCAGCTTGGGCCAGATCCATCTTGTCATTCAGAAAGGCGCGTTGTGTGAACTCGCCGGGCTGGGCAAGGCGAGCCCCCAGTTCCAAACAGCGCTGTAATAACAATTGCAACACGGCTGGACCGCCATGCCCCTGTAACTCCAACACCTCTTCACCGGTGTAGGAGTGGGGGGCTGGAAAGAACAAGGCGATGCCTTGGTCAATGACAGAGTGGTCTGCTGCGAGGAATGGGGTGTAAACAGCCGACCGAGGTGGGAGCTGGCGGCCTGTGAGCAAGATGCCCATATCTGCAAGGCCTTGCCCAGAGATACGCACGACACCGATACCACCACGACCGGAACCGGTCGCGATGGCGGCGATATTGTCAGGCTTTTGTGACACCTTTTTGAGCGGTATCTGCGTCACGATTGATGTACCACTGCTGGCCAATGGAAAGGATGTTGTTCACCAACGAGTACAACACCAAACCAGCTGGAAAGAAGAAGAAGACCACACTGAATGCGATCGGCATGATTTGCATCACCTTGGCTTGGATTGGGTCAGTCGGCACTGGGTTAAGTTTCGACTGGATGATCATGCTGGCGCCCATGATAAGCGGCAAGATGTAGTAAGGGTCGGTCGCGGATAAGTCAGTGATCCAGCCAAAGAATGGCGCATGTCGCAGTTCCACGCTTTCCAAGATTGCCCAATACAGGCCGATGAAGACTGGTATCTGGATCAACACGGGCAGACAGCCGCCCAAGGGGTTGATCTTCTCGGTCTTGTAAAGATCCATCATGGCTTTGTTCAGACGTTCGCGGTCATCACCATATTGCTTCTTGATCAATTCCAACTTAGGCGCTACCACGCGCATCTTCGCCATCGAGCGATAGCTGGCAGCAGAGAGTGGGAAGAACGCCAATTTGATCAGTACCGTCAACAAGACGATCGCTACGCCCCAGTTACCCACCCAATCATTCAAGAAGGACATCAACCAGAACAATGGAGCTGCAAACACTGTGAATATGCCGTAATCCACCGTCAAGCCCAATCCGGGAGCGACATCATCCAGTTGGCTTACCGCCGGACCAACATAAAGCGGCGTCGATATACGGGCGGTCTGGTTGGGTTCGATGCTTGCGATAGGCAAGATCACACCGACAGAGAAGAGATTTCCGTCTAGGTGTTTTGTATAGAACTCGCGAACAGTCTTGCCTTGTGGCAACCAGGCCGATACGAAGTAATGCTGCACCATGCCGATCCAGCCATTGTCCGGTTCTTTAGGCAGGGTAACTTTGTTCTTCTCGATCTCTGAGAATTCGATCTTCAAGAGCTTCTCTAGGTCCGTATAGACCGCGGCACCCGTATATGTAGGTACAAAAGCTGAAGCACCTTCGGGCAAGGTGGAATCACGAACCAATTGGAAATATGCCGATGGGGCTATTGCGCCAGCACTTTTGTTTTCGATCTCATAAGCCACATCGATGAGGTAGCTTGCACGATGGAAGGTATAAGTCTTTGTTACTCGCGCACCTTCGGTGTTCAGCGCAGTCAACTTTACTTCAACGACATCCCTTCCTTCAGCCAAAGTGTATTCACTGGCATCCGATTGATATTCCGCATTGTGGGTGGGAAGCCCCTTTCCCAATAGACCGGACTGTGCCAGATAGGTCTGATCACCTTGTCTCTGCATCAAAACAATAGATTTGGTCTGATCGTTCGCTGTGCGGTGCTTCAAAAGATCCAACAGCTCGATGTTGCCGCCGGCGGAGTTGATCTCAACCTTTAATGTGTCGGTGGTGACCGAGATGGTCTTTCCAGTAGGCGCTTGGGGGACTTCTACAGGCGCGGTGCTGACGACAGCCTTTGGTGTGGCGACAGTCGCCACAGGAGGGGCGGTTGGGTCTTTGGATATAACGACTGGGGTGGCCGGTTGATTCTGGCGCGTCCATTCGCCCCACAGGACAACGAGGGAGAACGAAAAGATCAAAAACAAGAATAACCGTCGCATATCCATTTGTATCACCTGTTATTTACTAAGGGATGGGGTCGTATCCACCCGGATTCCACGGATTGCAACGCCCTACCCGCTTGATGCTTAGCCAAACCCCTTTAACGACACCGTGCTTGGAGATGGCTTCGTAAGAATACTGCGAACAAGAGGGGGTAAAGCGACATGACGGCGGGTACATCGGGCTGATGAATCGCTGATAGCCACGCACCATCAATAAGAGGATTCGTCTCATTGCGTCGTCAATGCCTTGCTCAACATCTCAACCAAAACGGTGCGTGCCAGAACTTTATCTTGCTTACCCAGCGGCTTGCGCAATCGAATCACGATATCGCGGGCGACTTCAGATTTGGTTCGCAAGCGAAAACTCTCACGAATCAAGCGTTTAATGTTGTTTCGCTCTACTGCACTAGGAACGATTCGCTTGCTGACAGAGACACCCAACCTAGAACAATTTTCAGAATTTGGTTGAGCATGCAGGGCAAACCAATTGTTGGTGTGTGCCCTCTGTTGCAATATCTGCGAAAAGCCCTCTCGACGCGTCAATCTACAACGCCGAGGAAAGTCAAAAGCCTTTACTAGCTTACACGCCAAGGCGTACGCGGCCCTTCGCACGACGAGCAGCAATCACAGCGCGACCGCCTTTGGTCTTCATACGAACCAAAAAGCCGTGGGTGCGTTTTCTTTTTACAACTGATGGTTGGAAGGTACGTTTCATGACTTATTCCTTTGTTGGCTGAATTGAAAAGCGCGCGATTACAATCGGTTGCGGCCTTTCTGTCAAGCCTAATTTATGTTGTGGATAACTTTTCTAGGAGCTTGTAGAATGCCCAGGTTAATCGATTTTCACAACGTGCCTTTATGTCTGCTCAGGGTTTGGCAGTTGCCAGCGCTTTTTCAAAGAGCAGCTGCCCTTACAACAATATAATTCTTGGATCAAGCCATTGATTTTCGAGGTGGATGGCAATCGTCTGATCCTCACTGCGCCCAATAGTTTTACCTTGCGCATCATTCAAGATCGCTTCCTTCCTGAGATATCTAAACGAGCGGCTTCTTTCTTTCAGGTAACGCCCGAGATAGAGCTTCGCATTGAAAAGCGTACCACTCAAAAACAAGTACCAGATGCGCCTATAGCTAAAGCGATTGAGAAACCCATCATTGTCAAAGCGCCAAAAACAACTAGCAAATTGAACTCACAGTTGACCTTCGACACGTTTGTAACGGGTAAAGCCAACCAGCTTGCGCATGCTGCAGGATTACAAGTCGCCGAAAAACCCGGAACTACCTACAACCCTTTATTTATATACGGTGGTGTTGGGCTAGGAAAAACCCATTTACTTCAATCTATTGGCAACCTGGTAGCAAAAGAGAATCCCCAGGCTAAGATTTGCTACGTTCACGCGACTAATTATGTATCTGGCGTTGTAAAAGCTTTTCAAACCAAGAGTTTTGATGAGTTCAAACAGTATTACAACTCTCTCGATCTGTTATTAATCGACGATATCCAGTTCATTGCTGATAAACCCGGCACTCAACAAGAGTTTTTCTACACATTAAATTCTCTGATCGATACCAATAAACAAGTGGTGATTACCTGTGACACCTTCCCAAAAGAGATATCTGGTATTGAGCCGAGACTGACTTCTCGCTTTACCTGCGGCTTAACGGTCGCTATTGAGCCCCCAGGTCTAGAGATGCGTGTTGCTATTCTTTTGCAGAAATCTGCAAACGGAGGCGCTCCCATCAGTGAAGATGTTGCTTTTTTTATTGCAAAACACGTCCGTTCCAACATTCGTGAACTTGAAGGTGCCTTGAACCGCATCGAGGCTTACGCGCGCTTCCATAAACGTCCTGTATCCATCGAGTTAGCCAAAGAGGCGTTGCGCGACTTACTCGCCGCACAGAACAAACAAGTCACGATTGAGAATATTCAAAAGACCGTCGCTGATTTCTATAGATTAAAAATCATTGATCTTTTATCTAAGAAGCGCACCCGTGTGATTGCCAGACCCAGACAAATAGCAATGAGTTTGGCACGTGAGTTGACCCAACTCAGTCTACCTGAAATTGGTAATGCTTTTGGGGGTAGAGACCATACAACCGTCCTACATGCATGCAAGACGATAGAATCTTTAAGAAACTCAGATACCTCGATTGAAGCCGACTTTAATTTATTACATCAAACACTGAGGGGATAAATAACTTAAACCTGTTGGTGTTTTGTAGATAACTATGGTTTTAAGAAAAGCAGTAAAAAAAGTTCACATGTTATACACAAGTAAACAAAGCTTCTGGTAACAAGTATAAATTGTTATAACAAATTGATTAAATATGGTTTATTTAGTTAATCACAGATTTAGTTGCCCTTATTATTGTTATTAAGTATTTAAGGAAAGAACATATGTTTATTAAACAAATCAGCCGAAACGACCTTCTCAAACCTCTTCAAGCGGTTGTTGGTATCGTTGAACGTAAGCAACCACTCCCTATTCTTTCAAATGTTCTTCTTAAAAAGAACGCTGAAGGCGTACGGTTCGTAACGACTGACTTGGAGATACAGATCGAAGCTCAGTTGAAGACTGAACTTCAAACAACAGGTGGGCCGGAATCAATCACTATCTCAGCCAAAAAATTACAAGAGATTTTAAGAGCTATTCCAGATGAAAGCTCCGTCAGCTTGGACACCAATGAAAGTAAGTTATTGGTAAAAGCGAATAAGAGCCGTTTCAGCCTGCAGACATTACCAGCACAAGACTTTCCTAGCCTGACAGAACAATTGGCTGGATCAGTCAAAATCGAGATCGAGCAAGGGAAATTAAAACGTCTACTGGGTTCAGTGCAACATGCAATGGCTCAGCAAGACATCCGTTACTACTTGAACGGCGTGCTATTAGTTATCGAGGGTAATTCGATAAAACTGATCGCAACAGATGGACACCGCTTGGCGTACATCGCTGAAAAACTGGCTACAGAACACCCCAAGAAAGAAGTCATCCTTTCCCGCAAGACAGTTAATGAATTACTAAAATTATTATCTGATTCAGAAGATAAGTTGGAATTGGAGCTAGCTGAAAAACAAGTGCGCGTAACCTTCGCAGATATCGTGCTAACCTCAAAGGTGATTGACGGGAAATTCCCCGATTACACCCGCGTAATCCCAAGCCACACCAACAACCTGACGCTCAATCGCGTAATCATCCTGCAAGCACTTCAACGCGCGGCCATTCTTTCAAACGAGAAATTCCGTGGTGTGCGTCTGTTACTGACAGAAAAAAATCTACAGATCATCAGCAGCAACAGTGAGCAAGAAGAGGCACAAGAGGATATCGAGACGGATTATCAAGGCGCAGCGCTGGATATTGGCTTCAACGTGAACTATTTATTGGAAGGCATCAACAACATCAATAGTGCGAATGTCACCCTATCGTTTGGTGACCAAAACAGCAGCTTATTGATCACCATCCCAGAGCAAAGCGACTATAAATATGTCGTGATGCCAATGCGTATTTAATGTTTCACGTGAAACAGAAAGAAAACCAATGAGCGATAATTACGACGAATCGAGCATTCAACAATTAGAAGGTTTGGAGGCAGTCCGTAAACGCCCAGGGATGTACATCGGCGACACCTCGGATGGTACCGGCCTGCACCATATGGTGTTTGAAGTAGTGGATAACGCTATCGACGAATCCCTAGCTGGACATTGTGACGACATTAAAGTTGTTATTCATGGCGACAATTCAATATCTGTTGCTGACAATGGTCGTGGTATTCCGATCGGAATTAAGTTTGATGATAAGCACGAACCTAAGCGTTCTGCTGCGGAAATCGTATTGACGGTGTTACATGCGGGCGGGAAATTCAACCAGAACAGCTATAAAGTGTCCGGTGGATTGCATGGTGTAGGTGTGAGCTGTGTAAATGGTTTGTCTGAGTGGCTAAAACTAACCACCTACCGTGACGGCAAGAAATTTGGACTTGAGTTCGCCCGCGGCGCGGTGGTTAATCGACTCATCGAAAAGCAAAAAGGCATCGAAGTCTCACCTGTGCGTGAGTTAGGTGAAAGCAATAAACGCGGCACTGAAGTCCACTTCCTTGCGGATAAAGAGATTTTCGGCAACGTCGAATTCCATTACGAGATTTTGGCAAAGCGCCTGCGCGAGTTGTCTTTCCTGAACAACGGTGTGAAGATTGAGTTGGTTGATCAACGCACGGGTAAGGGCGAAAACTTTGCCTATTCCGGAGGTGTGCGCGGTTTCGTCGAATACATGAACAAGAGTAAGTCTGTTCTGCATCCAAAGTGCTTCCAAGCTAGTGGTGAAAAAGACAACATCACTGTCGATGTCGCCATGCAGTGGAATGACAGCTATTCCGAAGTTGTGCAGTGCTTCACCAATAACATCCCGCAACGCGACGGTGGCACACACATGACGGGTCTGCGTATGGCCATGACCCGCGTCATCAATAAATACATAGAAGATAACGAATTAGCGAAAAAAGCCAAGGTGGATACCACCGGCGACGACATGCGCGAAGGTTTGACTTGTGTACTCTCCGTTAAAGTGCCAGACCCCAAATTCTCTTCACAAACAAAAGATAAGCTGGTTTCTAGTGAAGTGCAGCCAGCGGTGCAAGAGGTCGTTTCGCAGAAATTATCAGACTACCTGTTGGAAAACCCAATCGATGCCAAGATCATCTGCGGAAAGATCATCGATGCCGCTCGTGCTCGTGATGC
This sequence comes from Gallionellaceae bacterium, assembly GCA_006218055.1. Lineage (GTDB taxonomy): Bacteria > Pseudomonadota > Gammaproteobacteria > Burkholderiales > Gallionellaceae > Sideroxyarcus. The sequence continues at coordinate 36,168 of VBWD01000016.1, read as the reverse complement.
GGCGCGAAAAGCGCGCGAATTGACGCGTCGTAAAGGCATCATGGACGGCATCGGACTGCCAGGTAAATTGGCTGACTGTCAGGAAAAAGACCCTGCCTTGTCAGAGTTGTATCTGGTCGAGGGAGATTCCGCCGGTGGCTCTGCTAAACAAGGCCGCGACCGTAAATTCCAAGCGATCTTGCCATTGAAGGGAAAGATCCTCAACGTCGAGCGCGCCCGCTTTGAAAAACTAATCTCCTCTCAGGAAATTGCCATTCTCATAACTGTGCTGGGCACAGGTATTGGCAAAGAAGAATATAACGCGGACAAACTTCGTTATCACCGCATCATCATCATGACTGACGCGGACGTGGACGGAGCGCACATCCGCACCTTGTTGCTCACCTTCTTCTATCGCCAAATGCCCGAGTTGATTGAGCGCGGTCACATCTACATCGCGCAACCACCTTTGTTTAAGATCAAACAAGGCAAGGATGAGCGCTATCTAAAAGATGAGCATGAGATGAAGAACTACATGCTCAAGTCCGCCCTTAATAACGCCCAGTTCTACCCCGCATTAGACGCCACACCTATCCAAGGCGAAGCGCTTGAGCTGATCGCCAAACAATACTTCCTTGCCGAAGCGGTGATTGATCGCCTCTCGCACTTCATCGCACCTGAAGCCAGCCACGCCCTACTCGTCTTGCCTACACTGTCTTTGGCAGATGCGGCGCAAGCCCAGAAGAGCGCCAAGCTGTTGGAAGAAGCCTGCGGCGGCGTTATCAAGGCTGAAGTTGAAACCGATGAGCATGGTGAGTTGCGCCTGCGTTTGGAAAAAATATTCCATGGCAACTATTCACTAAGCTATCTAGATAAAGAGTTTTTGGAAGGTGGCGACTACGTGCAAATCCGCCAGACCGCCGATGCTTTGAACGGCCTCGTCTCCCCTACTGCGTATGTCGCCAGAGGCGAACAGAAGCGCGCTGTGAATAGTTTCAAGCAAGGTGTGGAGTGGTTGTTGGAAGAAGCCAAAAAAGGTGTAGGTATCCAGCGTTACAAAGGATTGGGAGAAATGAATCCAAGCCAGCTATGGGAAACCACCATGGACGTAACCAACCGCATCCTGCTCAAAGTGTGTATTGAAGACGCTATCGGTGCAGACGAGATATTCACTACCTTGATGGGAGATGTGGTTGAGCCAAGGCGCGCGTTTATTGAAAAGAACGCGCTGGGGGTGAGAAATCTGGATGTTTAATTCAATTCAATTAGATTGAATTAATTGTTGAAATAAAAAGGCGGCAATCATTACTGATTGCCGCCTTTTTATTTTGGTGAAGGAATAGGATTTAGATCAAATTTCGCCAAGCAAAAACAACAAAATTCAGAGCGCGCCTGACCGGGCTTAGCCACAACCCTAATAAATACAAGGCTTACAAGCCAAACTCATTAAAACGCGCATGGGCTGCATTTCACGGAACACCTGAGGGGGTTTGGTGGCAAAGCCAGAAAAAGACGTGTAACCGGCCTAATGATCAAAGCTAGCGCATCTAGCGGGTAATAGGCAGATCAGGCGTTTGTAAAATGGGTATTTCGGAGCGAGTGCGCTGGCGAAAAGAGAAAAGCTCTGGCCGAAGCGTAAAAAAGGGGTGGCTTCATTTCAAATGAAACCACCCCTTGATTTTGAAACTTGCTCACAAACCTACGCTGTTTTTTTACTGACCGCTTTCGTGGTTTTCTTGACGGCGGGTTTGGCGGCTACTTTTTTGGTGGTCGTTTTGGTTGTCGTTTTCGTGCTGGTTTTTGCGGAGCTGGTTTTTTTGACCGCAGGTTTAGCAGTTGTCTTTTTCACCGTGGCTTTGGGTTTCGTTGCAGCCTTAGTTTTAGGGGCTGCTTTCTTGGCCGCTGGTTTCCTGGTGGTTTTGGTTTTGCCGGTGTCGCCCTTGGCGGCTTTCGCGGCAATCAACTCTAGTGCTTCTTCTAAAGTGATAGCCTCGGGTGAGACGCCTTTGGGTAGAGTGGCGTTGATTTTGCCGTGGCGGGCGTACGGGCCGTAGCGTCCGCTGCAAATTTCTACGCTGGCTTTGTCGTCAGGATGATCACCCAGCGTACGCAGCACGGTGTTGTTGTCGCGGGCTTGTGCCAGAAGCTCAACGGCGCGAGCCAGCTCGATGTCGAAGATGCTATCTGTGCGAGGAATCGACTTAAACTTGCCGTCATGACCAACATAGGGGCCGAAGCGACCGATGTTTACGATGACTTTTTTGTTGGATTCAGGGTGTAAGCCTAGGTCGCGCGGCAAAGAAAGCAGCTTCAGCGCACTGGCTAAATCAGCCTGATCGACGGGCATTTCCTTGGGCCAAGAGACACGTTTCGGCTTGGCTTTTTCACCCTCAATCACTTCGCCCAGTTGCACGTAATGGCCATACGGGCCCTTCAGCAATAGCACGGCTTGTTGGGTGTCGGGATGTGCGCCCAGCTCAACACGGGCGGCGGCATCGTCTTGCGATTCGCCGCTCAAGCTACGTTTGTATTTGCACTCGGGATAGTTGGTGCAGCTGATGAAACTGCCGTAACGGCTGAGTTTTTTGGCGAGGGGCTTGCCGCAATCGGGACAGGCTTCGTCAATCAATTCAACGGGGCGTTCGATGCTGGTTTTCTCTTTGATGAGACTAGAGAAATTCGTCCAGAAATCATCCAGCACTGGAATCCAATCGCGCTTACCTTCGGAGACTTCATCCAACTCATCTTCCAGATTCGCAGTGAATCCGTAGTCAACATATCGAGTGAAGTGATCAGTGAGGAACTTGATAACGACGCGACCCACATCGGTCGGCATGAAGCGTTTCTTGTCGAGCGTGGCGTATTCACGTGCTTGTAGCGTAGAGATAATGGTGGCGTAGGTGGACGGACGACCAATGCCGTATTCTTCCAGCGACTTGACCAAGCTGGCCTCCGAAAAACGCGGGGGCGGTTGGGTGAAGTGTTGCTCTCCGTAGATTTTATCTAGCGGCAAGATGTCGCCTTCAACTAACGGCGGCAATTTGGCGCTGTCCTCTTCTTCAGCATCGTCCACGTCTTCCATATACACGCCGATAAATCCAGGGAATACCAAGGTCTGGCCAGAGGCGCGAAACAGGGTGTCGTCGCTGCTCAAGCGAATATCAACGCTCACCGTGTCGAAGCGTGCTGGAGACATTTGGCACGCGAGCGTGCGTTTCCATACCATCTCGTAAAGTCGCATCTGGTCGATGGTGAGATGGTCGCGCAGGCTGTCTGGCGTGCGCAAAATGGAGGTTGGGCGAATCGCTTCGTGTGCCTCTTGGGCGTTCTTGGATTTGCTCTTAAAAACAGGCTGCTTGCTGGGTAAGTATTCGGCAGAGAAATTGTCTTTGATGTAATCACGTATCTCGGCAATGGCTTCATTGGCCAAATTGACGGAGTCAGTACGCATATAGGAGATGAGACCGATGGTTTCACCGCCGATATCAACGCCTTCATATAAAGACTGGGCGGTACGCATGGTTCGGTCAGAGGTCATGCCAAGTTTTCGCACGGCTTCCTGTTGTAAGGTGGACGTGGTAAATGGGGCAGCGGCATTGCGCTGTTTGCCCTTCTTGTCGACGCGTACGACTTTGGGGGGTAACTTGGCATCGTTCAGCTTGGCGTGGATAGTGTCGTATTCAGCTTGGCTGCCTATGCTTAATTGTTCTAACTTCTTACCTTGAAATTGGAACAGTTTTGCTTTGAACGGGATGCTGTTCTTCTGGCTATCCAGATGAACAGACCAATATTCTTCACTCTTGAATTTCTCAATCTCCAACTCGCGCTCGACAATAAGGCGCAATGCTGGGCTTTGTACACGTCCTGCAGAAAGGCCGGGACGGATCTTGCGCCACAACAGCGGTGAGAGGTTGAAACCCACCAGATAATCCAAGGCACGGCGCGCCTGTTGGGCATTAACCAAGGGCATGGAGATCTCGCGCGGATGAGCGACTGCTTCTTGTACGGCAGATTGGGTGATCTCGTAGAAGACCACGCGCTTCATGGTTTTGCCTTTGAGTGCGCGCTTACCTTTCAGCAACTCAGAGATATGCCACGCGATAGCCTCTCCTTCTCTGTCCGGGTCGGGTGCGAGCAGGATGGTATCTGCTTCAGCCGCCGCTTTGGCGATGGCGTCGACGTGTTTGCTGTTACGTGCGATGGTCTCGTAATTCATCGTGTAACCGTTATCGACATCGACCGCACCATTCTTCGGTATGAGATCGCGTACGTGACCATACGAAGCTAGGACTTCATAGTCTTTACCTAGGTATTTTTTTAGTGTCTTAGCCTTGGCGGGGGACTCGACGATCAGAAGGTTCTTTGCCATGTGGGGGTCAGTGTAGTTGTGCCGCCTCGGTAGGGGTGAGCAGGTCTTCGATCAACATCGGATCAAGGTCTTCGTGCTGATTCCAGAGCACCATCAATGCAATGAGCTTGACCTTGTCCACCGACAGCTTGTTACGGCCCAAAGCGACCACGCGGTCGATGATCATTTCGCGTTCGATGGGAGTGATGATCTTGTTATGTTCCCAAAAAGCTACGAAACGTAGCCCTTCCTCGCTGATGCGCTCGGCCTCGAAATCGGTGTAGCAACGCAGACCGCTGTGGTTGATGCTCTCCGGATAGGTGGCGTTGGTAAGCTCGCGCAATCCAGACAACCAAGTCAACGCTTGATTGATGTCCTCTTCCTCAAAACCCGCCGCAGTAAGTTTTGCGGAGAGGCGATTGGGTTCGGGATAGCTACCTGCATCGAAATAACTTTCAAATAAAAACAACAAGATATCGAACATAAAGGAGGTTTTCTAAGCAATTCGTTGATAAAGCCCACCGGGGAGCGTCGCGACTACGCCATCCAGCTCAAGTTGTAACAGGATGGCGGATAGCTCCGGTATCGTCAAGCCGCTACGCTGAGCCAAGGTCTCGATATCGATGGAATCGTAGCCAAGATGAGTGAATAGTGGATGCTCATCTTCAGCATTGATTTTGGAGGAGCCAGAAGCAAAACCTAGCTCCTCCAAAATATCCTGAGCACTTTCCACCAGTTTCGCCCCCTGCTTGATGAGCGAGTGGCAACCCTTAGATTGGGGTGAATGGATAGAACCTGGAATGGCAAACACTTCCCTGCCCTGCTCCAAAGCCATGCGGGCGGTGATGAGCGACCCACTCTGAAGCGATGCCTCTACTACCAAACAGCCTTCACTCAAGCCGCTGATGATGCGATTTCGGCGCGGGAAATTAGATGCAAGCGGCGGCGTTCCTAGTGGGAACTCAGAAATGATCGTTCCGTGTTGGGCCAGCTGATGAGCGAGTTCACGATTGGCCGCAGGATAGACCTTGTCCAAACCAGTGCCGACGACAGCAATGCTGGAACCCCTACCCTGCAAACCGCCCATATGTGCAGCAGCGTCGATGCCGTGTGCCATGCCGCTGACGACGCATAACCCAGATTCGGAGGCCGCCTTGGCAAAAGCTTCGGCGTTACGCACACCCTGCGCAGTCGAATTGCGGCTACCCACCACGGCAAGTGAGCGAGTGTTCAATAGATCGATACGTCCCTTCACATATAAAAGTAAAGGCGGATCGGAGATATTCAGCAGCGCTTGCGGATATTCCGCATCAGCGAGTGTAATGACTCTATTGATGTGGTCGTTCAGCCAAGCGGCAGTAGCATCAAGAAGAGAGGCATCGAACTCTTCATTGATGGCTTTTGCAACGGAAGGCTTTACATGCTGGGATAGGGATGAGACAGAGGCGTCGAGTACAGCACCGGGTGAGCCGAAGACCTGCAGCAAGCGCCGCAAACCTTCGTTACCCAGCCCAGATATCTGACTGAGTTTGAGCCAGGACGCGAGTGAGGCGTCTAACGACATTTACTCGGGGGTACTTGCGCGATCCAGCAGTTGAACGGGTAACTTCGTCTCCATCACCAAGGCATACGAGACCTTGTTGAATACGCGGAACACCATGACCAAGCCGTAACGCATATCCGGCAATACGACATTAGGCGTGAACCAACCTTTGGTTTTGATGACTTCGCCTTTTTGGTAGATGCCCAAAACATGTCCAATTTCTATGCCATCACGCTGTCCTTTATTCAAAGTGATGACGGCGCGTTGCCCTGCTTGTTGAACGCCACCGTAGATCGAAATGACTTTAGCATGGATGTTGGTGCTGGGTGCATGTGGAAGGAAATTGGCAGAATATCCAGAAGCTGCCTGAGCGAAATGGTCGCCCTTGTTAATCTCTAGCACAGCCTTGGTGATGCGCATGGTGCTTGGGTCGCCGAATTTTTCAGCAGTGGCATCGCCCAGATATAAGACTTCTTGCCCTAACTCCTCGTCCGTGTCTGGATCTACGAAGGTCACGCTAGGACGGTAGATCTGCCACTGCATGCCTTTATCTGTAGGCAATCCTTTTGCATAAGCGACATCGTTGGTAGAAAGCAATGTGCGCTGTTCATAGGTGCCGACGAGAGTCGGGGCGGATTCCAGCTCTTCTTCTTCAACAACCAGAGGCCTGCTCAAGAAAGAACCAACAATACTCAGAGGGATGGCAGGGATCGCCTCGCTGTTTTGTCCAACTACGCGCACTTTGGGGGAGAATTTCTCGACGTTGTTAGCGGGGATGTTATCGGTAGCCTGAGGAGCGACCGCAGCTGTATCGCCAGAAGGTGGCGTTGTCGAAAGCGTACCCGAACGGCGATCTAGATAGACCACATTGCCTGGGTATATCCAATGCGGGTCTTTGATGTCTTGTTTGTTAAGTGCCCAGATTTCAGGCCATTTCCAAGGGTCTTTGAAGAACTTAGCAGAGATGTCCCAGAGGGTGTCACCTTTGACTACGATGTGGCGATCAGGCGCGTCTTCGCGTATCTGTACCTCGTCAGCGTTAGCAAGGATGGGCAACAGGAGACAAATCAGCGATATAATCTTGCGCATGGAAAACCCCAGCAAAGTAAAGAAATGCGGTGCAAAGTTTGCGCACCTGTTTAAATTCTGCATGTAGTCTCTTCAGTTGGCAAGCATTTATGGCACTACTCCCAATTCTTCAATACCCCGACCCCCGCCTGCACAAGGTGGCCATATCTGTCGTTTCTGTCACAGAGCAGACCCGCAAGCTGATCAAAGATATGGCAGAAACAATGTATGCAGCACCCGGCGTTGGCTTGGCAGCGACGCAAGTAGATGTACACGAGCGCATCGTTGTGATCGACGTGTCCGAGGAGCACAACGATCTGAAGGTGTTAATCAATCCTGTATTACTTAATGCTGAGGGTGAAGAAAAAAGCGAAGAAGGCTGTCTTTCCGTCCCGGGAATCTACGAGGAAGTCACTCGTGCTGAGCGGGTCACCATCAAAGCCTTGGATGAGAATGGCAAGGAATTCAGGTTGGAAGCCGATGGCTTGCTGGCCGTGTGCATCCAACATGAGATGGACCACCTACAAGGTCGGGTGTTCGTCGAACATCTGTCCCACCTTAAACAGACCCGCATCCGCGCCAAGCTGAAGAAGCAACGCCGCGAGACGCTTTAACGGCACATCTTTGTGAGAATCATCTTTGCTGGTACTCCCCACTTCGCAGCCCAAGCATTGGCGACATTGTTAGACAAGCACGAAGTCGTTGCGGTGTTAACGCAGCCAGATCGTCCGTCAGGACGCGGTATGCAATTGACAGCCAGCCCCGTAAAACAATTAGCACTCCAACGAGGTGTCCCGGTATTACAGCCGGCGACACTGAAAACTGAAGAAGCACAGAAAGAGATCGCCGTATTGAATGCCGACGTGATGGTGGTTGCGGCGTATGGACTGATCCTCCCCCAAGCGGTTTTGCAGTTACCTAAACGAGGTTGTTTGAACATACATGCCTCCCTGTTACCGCGTTGGCGGGGCGCTGCGCCGATACAGCGCGCCATCCTGGCGGGCGATAAAGAAACGGGAATCACCATCATGCAAATGGATGTCGGCCTAGATACCGGCGACATGCTGTTAAAGAAGATCTGTGAGATAAAAGAGGGTGATACGGCGGAGACCTTGCATGACAAGCTTGCTGAGTTGGGCGCGCAAGCCATCATCGAAACCTTGCAGCTCGTCGAGCAGCAACAACTGCGTCCAGAAAAACAAAATGACCAACTGGCGACCTATGCGGCCAAGTTGAGTAAGAGTGAAGCTTTACTCAATTGGGACACAGAGGCAGAACGATTGAATCGTGCCGTGCGTGGCTACTATCCTTTTCCCGTCGCGCACACAACGATGGGTGATACGCCGATCAAAGTCATTCGCGCTCGTGTACGCAAAGAGGATTTTGGGGCGAATGCTGCGGGCACCGTTCTAGCCATTGACAAAGAATGCCTCTGGGTCGCTTGCGGCAAGGATGTACTGGGAATCGAAATCATGCAGAAACCAGGGGGCAAGGCGCTGCCGATTGCCCAATTCATTCAGAGTTTCCCCATCAAGATCGGTGATCGCTTCGGCGTGTTTTGACTATGCAACATATCCAACTCGAAGCAGCCAGGATCATCATCAGCGTCTTTGAAGGGCGCAACCTCAACCAAGTGTTATCAGAGAGCTTGCGCCAGCATGCGTCGTATACCGCGCAAGAGCGTGGCGCTTTGCAAGATTTGTGTTACGGCACCTTGCGCCATTACGGGAAACTCGCGTTCATGCGTGATCAGTTGATGGACCATCCCGCACGCGATCCGTTGATCCAATACTTGCTATTGATCGCGCTATATCAACTCGAATTCACCAAGGCAGGACAGTACGTGATCGTGGATCAAGCTGTGAGTGCGGCGAAGCGCCTCAACCCTAGATCAGGTGGTTTGATCAACGCGGTGCTACGTAATTATTTGCGCCAGCGCGAATCATTGTTGCTTGCGGCGGCTAGCGAAGATGCTTCCAAGTATTCCTATCCACAATGGTGGATAGATGCCTTGAACAAGCAATATGGCGAAAAGGCGCAGGCCATTTTGGAGGCAGGCAACCAACATCCTCCGATGACCTTGCGCATCAATACAAGGCATACGACCTCAAGCGAATACCTTGCTTTGCTAGAAGCAGAGGGTATCGCTGCGCGCAGGGTGCTGCCCGATGCGCTTATAGTTCAAGATCCGATAGGTGTTGAACGGTTACCCAAATTTGCGGAGGGCTGGGTGTCGGTGCAAGACGCAGGTGCGCAATATGCGGCTCATTTGCTGCCGGTCAGTCCTGGGATGCGCGTATTGGACGCTTGCGCAGCACCGGGGGGCAAAGCCGCGCATCTGTTGGAGATGGTGGATATCGAATTACTTGCGCTGGATAAAGAAGAACAACGCCTTGTTCGTGTACGAGAGAATCTGCAACGACTGGGATTGAAAGCACAGGTGGTATGCGGCGATGCAGAGACGCCCGAAGATTGGTGGGATGGTAAGCCCTTCCAATGTATCCTTGCCGATGTGCCCTGCTCCGCTTCGGGAGTAGTACGGCGCCATCCAGATATCAAATGGTTGCGTCGTCCTACAGACATCGAATCGTTCGCCAGACAGCAGGCGCAGATATTGGAAGCATTGTGGGCGTTGTTGGATAACGGTGGTAGATTGCTCTACTCTACCTGCTCTATCTTTGCGCGCGAGAACCAATACGTGGTCGATAGTTTCTTGGCGAAGCACCCTGAAGCGACACAGGAGAAAACAGCCTTACTTGCAGATGTCGCGCCAACAGGACAATTGTTGCCGGACGAACAGCACGATGGATTCTTTTATGCGTTGCTGCACAAACATCATTAAGAACATCTCCAGAGTAGTCTGCTTTCTCTGTTGCATCTGCTTTGCATCCACAGCAAGCGCCGAAGGTATCGAGATCAATAAAGTCGAGGCACGCCTCACGGAAGAAGGCTATCGCCTGACCGCGGACTTCAGGATCGTGCTGCCTTCAAGTGTCGAAGAAGCGCTCAAACGCGGAGTCACTTTATATTTCGTAAGCGAATTGGCTGTCCATCGTTCACGCTGGTATTGGCTGGATACCAATATCGAGAGTTTCGAGCAGACCACCAAGCTCAGCTACAACACGCTCACACGACAATATCGCCTCTCCCGCGGCGGATTGTTCCAAAGTTTCTTTGAACTCAAGGATGCTTTGCGCGCTGTCGGCTATCAGACCTCCCCCCCCATCCCTGTTGATTTGTTGGATAACTCAGGCGGTGGCTATCTTTCTCGATTGACTAAAAAGAACACCCAGATCGGGGCGACTGCTGCGATGCGTCTCGATCTGACGCAGCTACCAAAGCCACTGCAGGTCAATGCGTTGACGAGCGACCAATGGAGTGTTGAGTCCAAGCTATACCATTGGGACATCAGCCCAGAGACGCCAAGAAGCGAGGACCAGAAATGAAATATCTGATCCTATTTTGTGGTGTGGCGGGCGCGGTGTTGTTATACCTGCTCTCAAGCGTAAATGCCGACACTAACCTGCTGTCGCGCAACTATTTCACGGTCCTAGCCCTCACCGGCACATTGGCAATCGGTTTGTTCGTTCTGGTTACTTACCAGTTCTGGCAATTGAGAATGAAGCTCAAGCAAAAAATCTACGGTGCGAAACTGACATTGCGTCTGGCGGCCTTCTTTGTCCTGATTGCGGTGTTACCGGGCGTATTGATGTACGCAGTATCAGTGCAATTCCTCGGCAAGAGTATCGAATCATGGTTCGATGTGCGCGTGGAAAAGGCGCTGGAAGGCGGTTTGAATCTGGCGCGCAGTACGCTACAGAACGGGTTGGATGAATTGACCAAAAAGGGGCAGTTCGTTGCATTGATCGTGGCAGACCAAGACCCCAACAGGAATAGCGAGACATTAGCGCGTTTCATCGCTGAGGGAGGTGTGCAAGAAGCGGCCGTATTCGCAAACAACGGCAAGTTGCTCGCAGTGGCAGGGAAGAAACGTAGTTCGAAGATAGACGCGCCTACAACTTCGATGATGAGAGAGGCTTGGTCGCGTGGTAGTTACAGCACGGTTGATGCATTGCCCGATGATAGCCTGATCTTGCGCGTATTAGTTCCCATTCACTCTTCGTTAAGGATTGACGAAAGGCGAGTGCTGCAATTCGCACAACCCGTTCCCAAACAATTGGCGGCGGATGCCGAAACGGTGCAATCGGTGTATGGGGATTACCAGCAACTGACTTTGTCCAGATTGGGGTTGAAGCGACTCTATGGGATCACGCTGACGCTGACTTTGTTAATCGTGGTGCTGAGTGCAGTGTCTGCCGCGTTCTTCTTCAGTGCACGACTGAGCGCACCACTAGCTGCTCTTGCCGAGGGTACGCGCGCCGTAGCCAAGGGTGACTTTAGTAGCAGCTATCCCGTGCAAAGTAATGATGAGCTAGGTGGTTTGACGGCATTGTTCAATCAGATGACCTCTCAGCTCTCAGCTGCAAAACGCTTGGGCGAACAACAACAGCGCCAAGTCGAATATGCAAAGGCTCACTTGGAAAGTGTATTGGCTCACCTGTCGTCCGGCGTTTTGGTGTTGGACGAGCAGCTCAATCTGCGTTCGACCAATGCCAGCGCGAGCAAGATATTGGGCATCTCGTTGCACGAGATGAATAGCAAGAACCTCCAGGCATTGTGGAGCGACCATGCACTCTTGCGCCCTTTCCTTGATGCCGTCACTCAAGGCCTAGCAACAGCGCAAGATGCCGCATGGCAGCGACAGATCGAACGCAGCAGCAAGAATGGCGATCAGGTCTTGCTGATGAGCGGTACCCGGCTCACAACGGAATCTGAGACAGGTCACGTCGTGGTGTTTGATGACATCACCCATTTGCTTCAAGCAGAAAGACAAGCAGCATGGGGCGAGGTCGCGCGCCGTTTGGCACATGAGATCAAGAATCCGCTCACTCCGATCCAGCTTTCAGCAGAACGTCTTCAACACAAGCTATCTACCAAGCTGGACGAAAAAGATGCGCAACTGTTAGAGCGTGCGACGCAGACCATCGTCAGCCAAGTCGCAGCCATGAAGAACATGGTGACCGATTTTGCCGATTACGCCCGTGCACCCGCACCCAAGCTGGTCAAGTTGGATATCCATCAGCTCATCAACGAGGTGATGGGTTTGTATGAAGCGAACAGCAGTCCCATCACGTTGAGGCTGGAAGCGAACCGCACCTTGGTGGATGGTGATGCGACACGGTTGAGGCAAGTCGTACATAATTTATTACAGAACGCACACGATGCCCTGCAACAAACGGCACAACGGCAGATCATCCTGTCCACGATGACCACGCCAGAAGGCATGCTCAAGCTGACCATCGCCGATAACGGCAGTGGCTTTCCGGAACATTTATTGGCGCGAGCCTTCGAACCTTATATGACGACCAAGCCCAAGGGAACCGGTTTAGGTCTGCCTATCGTTAAAAAGATCGTGGAAGAACACGGCGGCAAAATTTCTATAGATAACCAGCCACAGGGGGGCACCCGCGTCAGCATCCTGCTCCCATTGTTGGATGAAGAGAACGAGGGGGTGTGACGATGACTAAGAACGTGTTGGTAGTAGACGACGAAGGCGGAATTCGGGAGTTACTGTCCGAGATCCTTTTCGACGAGGGATATGGCGTTCATCTGGCAGAGGATGCGGCGCAAGCCCGAATCATGCTGGAACAACATTCACCCGACATCGTGCTGCTGGATATCTGGATGCCAGATACGGACGGCTTGACGCTACTCAAAGAATGGGTAGCAGAAGGTAAGCTCAACATGCCCGTCATCATGATGTCGGGACACGGCACGATCGAAACCGCTCTCGAAGCGACCCGCATCGGCGCAGCAGATTTTTTAGAAAAGCCTATTGCATTGAAAAAGCTGTTAGCGACCGTAGCCCATGTCTTGCAAAAGAGCACCTTGGCACCGATCAAGGAACCGATCGCTCAAGAAAGCGTGGTCGCCGAAGATGGCAAGCTGAAGATTGAAGTCGACTCTGAGATGCCGTTTAGAGAGGCGAGAGAGCAATTCGATTTTCTGTATCTGAACCATCACATCAATCACTCAGCAGGCAACATCGCCGAGGTCGCCGACAAGATCGGCATCGAGCGTACCCATTTGTATCGTAAGCTCAAACAGCTGGGTATAAAGCCCCCTAAGAGAGCAGGCGAAGACAAATTGTAAGGTTCCAGACTAAAGTCTAGGGGTATGCTCGGGTTGCCCTAACCCCCGTCGTTGAGGCATAATTAACGATCTTAAATGCAATAAACCTGTGCTCAATTCAGTAAGTTTCTTCGGAGGAGATTGGAAATGTCAGTAGCGCGCAACGTAAACCCACCAAAATTTAACGACATCACCGGCGCGATTCGCATGCTGGCAGTGGATGCAGTTCAAAAAGCAAATTCCGGCCATCCGGGCGCGCCAATGGGCATGGCTGAGATCGCCGACGTAGTATGGCGTGGTCATATGCGCCACAACCCGACGAATCCAAAATGGGCAGACCGCGATCGCTTCGTACAATCGAACGGCCACGGTTCGATGCTGATCTACTCCTTGCTGCACCTGACAGGTTACGACTTGCCGATGGACGAGCTGAAGCGCTTCCGTCAAATGCACTCCAAGACACCAGGCCACCCAGAATATGGTTATACCGTTGGCGTAGAGACAACGACCGGCCCATTGGGACAGGGCATCACCAACGCAGTTGGCTTCGCGATGTCGGAAAAGCTGTTGGCTGCTGAATTTAACAAACCAGGCCATGAGATCGTCAATCACCACACTTACGTGTTCATGGGCGACGGTTGCATGATGGAAGGCATCTCCCACGAAGCCTGCGCATTGGCGGGAACATGGGGTCTGGGCAAACTGATCGCCTTCTGGGATGACAACGAGATCTCCATCGACGGCCACACTGACGGTTGGTTCACTGATGACACCGCTAAGCGTTTCGAAGCGTACGGTTGGCATGTTGTTGCTAACGTACAAGGCCATGATCAAGCGGCTATCGAAGCGGCAGTTCAAGCAGCCAAGGCAGTGACTGACAAGCCATCTTTGATCTGTTGCAAGACGATCATTGGCGCTGGTTCTCCAAACAAGCAAGACAGCCACGACGTGCACGGCGCTGCTTTGGGCGATGCTGAAGTTGCTGCGACCCGCGCGCACATCGGTTGGAACTACCCACCGTTTGAAATTCCAAAGCACGTGTACGAAGCTTGGGATGCAAAAGCCAAGGGTGCCGCACTAGAAGGCGAGTGGAATAAGAAGTTCGCCGCATATCGCGCTGCTTATCCAAAAGAAGCAGCTGAGTTTGAGCGTCGCATGAAGGGTGATTTGTCGGCTGAATGGTCTGCTCACGCCGCCAAAGTCATCGCTGAAACAGATGCCAAGGGCGAAACTATCGCGACTCGTAAAGCATCGCAAAACGCAATCAATGCATTGCAACCCGCCCTGCCAGAGTTCTTGGGTGGTTCTGCTGATTTGACCGGTTCCAACCTGACTAACTGGGTCGGTTGCAAACACGTCAAGGGCAAGTCCACAGGTAACTACATCAGCTACGGTGTGCGTGAATTCGGTATGTCTCACATCATGAACGGTATGGCATTGCACGGTGGCTTGTTGCCATTCGGCGGCACATTCCTGATGTTCTCCGAGTACGCACGCAATGCCTTGCGTATGTCCGCGCTGATGAAGCAGCGTGTGATCTATGTGTTCACCCACGACTCTATCGGCCTGGGCGAAGACGGCCCAACTCACCAACCGGTTGAGCAAACCGCGACACTGCGTTACATCCCCAACATGGAAACATGGCGTCCTTGCGATACCGTGGAGTCTGCTGTGTCTTGGGTTGCTGCGGTCGAGCGTAAAGATGGTCCTTCCAGCTTGATCTTTAGCCGTCAGAACCTGCAATTCCAAAAACGTGATGCAGCACAGATCGCTAACATCCGTAAGGGCGCTTACGTATTGTCCGAAGCTGCTGGTGGCAAGGCTCAAGCGATCATCATCGCAACCGGTTCTGAAGTTGATCTGGCTATCAAGGCTCAAGCTACATTGGCTGCCGAAGGTATCAATGTGCGCGTGGTTTCCATGCCCTCGACCAACGCATTCGACAAGCAAGACCAGGCATACAAAGACAGCGTCCTACCAAAGGGCGTGAAGCGCGTTGCGGTTGAGGCGGGCGTGACCAGTGGTTGGTACAAATACGTTGGCTTGGATGGCGCAGTGATCGGTATGGATTGTTTCGGCGAGTCCGCACCGGCACCGGAGCTGTACAATGGCTATCAAAGTTGGTATCAATGGTTTCGGTCGTATCGGTCGTATGGTGTTCCGTGCAGCAGCTAAAGATTTCCCAGAGATCGAAGTCGTTGCGATCAACGACTTGCTCGAGCCAGATTACTTGGCCTACATGCTGAAGTACGACTCCGTACACGGCCGCTTCAACGGTGACGTGAAGGTCGATGGCAATAATCTGGTAGTGAACGGTAAAAAGATCCGTTTGACCGCTGAACGCGATCCGGCAAATCTGAAGTGGAACGAAGTGGGTGCGGACATCGTCATCGAGTGTACTGGCTTCTTCCTGACCAAGGACACTTGCCAGGCACACATCAATGCAGGCGCGAAGAAGGTCGTTCAATCCGCTCCTTCCAAGGACGACACACCGATGTTCGTGTACGGCGTGAACCACGACACATACAAAGGCGAGAACATCGTTTCTGCAGCATCTTGCACAACGAACGGCCTGGCACCAGTCGCTAAGGTGTTGAATGACACTTTCGGCATCAAGCGTGGCTTGATGACCACTGTGCACGCTGCAACAGCGACACAAAAGACGGTTGACGGCCCATCCAACAAAGATTGGCGCGGCGGTCGCGGTATCTTGGAAAACATCATCCCTTCTTCCACTGGCGCAGCTAAGGCCGTTGGTGTGGTGATCCCAGAACTGAACAAGAAGCTGACAGGTATGGCATTCCGCGTACCAACTTCTGACGTGTCTGTGGTTGACTTGACAGTCGAGTTGAACAAGCCAGCGACTTACGCTGAGATCTGCGCAGCGATGAAGTCCGCTTCTGAAAATGGCCCATTGAAGGGTGTGTTGGGTTATACCGACGAGAAGGTGGTTTCTACTGACTTCCGTGGTTGCCCACAACCTTCCGTATTCGATGCAGAAGCTGGCATCGCGCTGGATCCAACCTTCGTCAAGGTAGTTGCGTGGTACGACAATGAATATGGCTATACCTGCAACTTGATGCGTTTGGTTCGTCACGTCGCTAAGTAATTCGCCTCGTTCAGGGCTGGCAATGCCAGCCCTTTTCAATTAGTTCAAAGGAAAAAATCATGTCTGTGATCAAAATGACCGATCTGGATCTCAAGGGCAAACGCGTCCTCATCCGCTCCGATTTGAATGTGCCTGTCAAAGATGGCAAAGTAACTTCCGACGCACGTATCACCGCTTCTATGGCAACCATCAACGCCGCCCTGAAGGCTGGCGCAAAAGTGATGGTGACCTCCCACTTGGGCCGTCCAGAAGAAGGCGTCTATTCCGAAGAGAACTCTCTCAAACCGGTGGCTGATTGCATCGCCAACAAGTTGGGTAAGCCTGTACGTCTGATCAAAGATTGGACAGATGGGGGCTTCCAAGTCGCTGAAGGGGAATTGGTGCTGCTGGAGAACTGCCGTTTCAACAAGGGAGAGAAGAAGAGCACCGACGAACTGGCAAAGAAATACGCCACACTGTGTGACGTGTTCGTGATGGACGCATTCGGTACGGCTCACCGCGCTGAAGCCTCGACGCACGGCGTAGCGAAATTCGCTCCCGTTGCCGCCGCAGGTATCTTGTTGACCGAAGAATTGGAAGCGTTGACTAAAGCCTTGTTGAGCCCGGCACGTCCGATGGTTGCCATCGTTGGCGGTTCTAAGGTATCGACCAAGCTGACCGTGTTGGAATCCTTGTCCGAGAAGTGCGAGCAGCTGGTGGTCGGTGGTGGTATCGCTAATACCTTCCTCAAAGCAACCGGCCATCCAGTGGGAAAATCTTTGTGCGAGAACGATCTGGTGCCAACCGCACAAGCCTTGATCGCCAAGATGACCGCGCGTGGCGCGACCATCCCCATCGCGACAGACGTGGTGGTGGGTAAGGCAGCACCTTTCGTTCCTGGCAATGAGAACACCCCAGCGATCTTGAAGGATGCCAAGGATGTTGCTGAAGATGAAATGATCTTCGACATTGGTCCTAACTCTGCTCAAGCAATTGCTGACATCATCATGAACGCTGGAACCGTAGTTTGGAACGGTCCAGTCGGCGTGTTTGAGTTCGATCAATTCGGCGAGGGTACAAAAACTATCGCGATGGCTATCGCCAATACCAAGGCATTCACTTTGGCGGGCGGCGGTGACACCATTGCTGCGATCCAGAAATATGACATCTACGACAAGGTGTCCTACATCTCCACCGCAGGCGGCGCATTCCTAGAATTCCTCGAAGGCAAGACATTGCCAGCGGTGGAGATTCTGGAAGAACGCGCAAAGTCTTAATTATCTAGGAATCACATGCTGCGTAGAACAAAAATAGTTGCAACGCTGGGCCCTGCTTCCAGCGATCAAAAAGTCCTTGAAGCAATGATTCGCGCCGGAGTCGATCTGGTGCGGATGAATTTCTC
The DNA here is from genome assembly GCA_006218055.1 of Gallionellaceae bacterium. Lineage (GTDB taxonomy): Bacteria > Pseudomonadota > Gammaproteobacteria > Burkholderiales > Gallionellaceae > Sideroxyarcus. The sequence continues at coordinate 18,548 of VBWD01000016.1, read as the reverse complement.
TCACGGTTCTGCTCAAGATCATATGAAGCGTGCGGATACCGTACGTGCGGCAGCGGCAGCAGTCGGCCGTACCGTCGGTATCTTGGCCGACCTGCAAGGGCCGAAGATCCGTGTACGTAAATTCGTAAATGACAAGATTGTATTGAACAAGGGCGACGCTTTTATTCTGGATGCAGCGCTGGATGGGCTTGGAAATCAAGAACGTGTTGGTTTGGACTATAAAGAACTGCCTAATGATGTTGAAAAAGGCACAGTTCTATTGTTGAACGATGGCTTGTTGGAATTCCACGTCACCAGTGTCAAGGGCACGGAAGTACATTGCGTCGTAGTGCGTGGGGGTGTGTTGTCCAACAACAAAGGCATCAATCGCAAGGGTGGAGGATTGACTGCGCCGGCGTTGACTGACAAAGACAAAGAAGACATCAAGACGGCTGCTCTGATTAAGGCGGACTATCTGGCAGTGTCTTTCCCGCGTTGTGCGGATGACATGAAGTTGGCTCGTACGTTGATGCATGCAGCGGGCGGCAAAGCGTTGCTGTTGGCCAAGATCGAACGTGCGGAAGCGATTCCGGTTCTGGCTGAGATCATCGATGCCTCCGATGCCATCATGGTAGCGCGTGGCGATTTGAGCGTTGAAGTCGGCGATGCGGCTGTTCCCGGTCTGCAAAAGAAGATGATCAAGATGGCACGTGAGCGCAACAAGCTCGCTATTACGGCCACGCAAATGATGGAGTCGATGATCACCGCTCCCATCCCGACCCGAGCCGAAGTATCTGACGTGGCGAATGCCGTGTTGGATGGATCGGACGCCGTGATGCTGTCAGCAGAAACTGCGGTGGGCGATTATCCAGTCGAAACCATCGAAGCCATGGCGCGTATTTGCCTCAGTGCAGAGCGAGAAGATGAACATCACGCGGTTGATCGCCGCACGATCACGCAGAAGTTCACGCGCATCGATCAATCCATCGCGATGTCGGCCCTGTACGCTGCTTCCCACTTCAAAGTGAAAGCCATCGTAGCCTTGACGCAATCGGGATCAACGCCGTTGTGGATGTCTCGTATGAGTGCAGGGGTACCCATCTTCGCCTTGACGCCCGTACAAGAGACCTTGACCAAGGTCACCTTGTTCAGCGGCGTACATCCGGTGGTGTTCCATTCCGCCGCCAAAGATCAATCACAAGAGATGCTCAATGCTGAACAGACATTGGTTGATAAGGGCTGGGTACAGGATGGCGACATGATCGTGATCACTGTGGGTGAAGCTGTCGGTAAAGCGGGCCACACCAACACGATGAAGATCGTGCGTGTGGGCGATCACCGTAAAACCTAAGTGGTTGAGCGACACACAGATAGAAACAAAACTGCATTACTGCTTCGATTCGTAATTTATTTTAATCAGGAGGAAATATGGCACTCGTATCCCTACGTCAACTTCTAGATCACGCTGCTGAAAATAGCTATGGCTTGCCGGCGTTTAACGTGAACAACTTGGAACAAGTTAAAGCGATCATGGAAGCGGCTGATCAAACTAACAGCCCGGTGATCATGCAAGGCTCCGCTGGCGCACGTAAGTACGCTGGTGAGCCATTCTTGCGTCACCTTATCGAAGCCGCGGTTGAGATGTACCCACATATCCCAGTCGTTATGCACCAAGACCACGGTGCATCTGAAGGCGTATGTATCAACGCGATCCGCTCGGGATTCTCCAGCGTGATGATGGACGGTTCTTTGATGACTGACGGCAAGACACCTTCTTCATTCGAATACAACGTCAACGTATCCCGCAGTGTCGTGAACATGTCCCACGCAGTCGGTGTTTCCGTTGAAGGCGAACTGGGTTGTCTGGGTTCTTTGGAGTCCGGCCACGGTGAGAAGGAAGATGGCCATGGCGCAGAAGGCGTGTTGAGCCACGACCAACTGTTGACCGATCCAGATGAAGCCGCTGAATTCGTCAAGCTGACGCAAGTCGATGCATTGGCGATCGCGATCGGCACCTCTCATGGTGCGTACAAGTTCACTAAGCCGCCTACAGGCGACACCTTGGCGATCAGCCGTATCAAAGAGATCCACGCACGTATCCCTAATACTCACCTCGTGATGCACGGTTCGTCTTCCGTTCCTCAAGAGTGGCTGAAGATCATCAACGAATTCGGCGGCCAGATGCCACAGACTTACGGCGTTCCAGTCGAAGAGATCGTTGAAGGCATCAAGCACGGTGTGCGTAAAGTGAACATCGACACTGACTTGCGCATGGCTTCGACCGGCGCGACACGTCGTTACTTGGCGCAAAATCCAAAGGACTTCGATCCGCGTAAGTTCTTAGCTGAAACCACCAAGGCAATGAAGCAGATCTGCGTGTTGCGTTACGAAGCTTTCGGCGCAGCCGGTCAAGCTGGCAAGATCAAGCCGATCTCGTTGGAAGCGATGGCTAACCGCTACGCTAAAGGCGAATTGAACGCGATCGTTAAGTAAGCGAAGCAACACGTAGCAAACAAAAAGGCGACCCGAAGGTCGCTTTTTTGTTTATAGAGTCAGCGTGAACAATTGTTAATAACCTTGCTTTTTGAGTAGCGATTTCAAATCGGCAAAGGGAGTGTGTGTAGCGTGAGCTTGCTTTCCATTTGCTCTGTTGCGAGCGGATTCGTCTAATACGCGCGCGTGTTCGTTGTCATGACAATACAGGCACAACAACTCCCAATTGCTGCCGTCCGGAGGATTGTTGTCGTGGTTGTGATCCTTATGATGGACGGTCAATTCGCGCAAGCGAATGCCGGAGAACTCGCGTCCGCAACGTCCACATATATGCGGATATAACTTCAACGCTCGCTCACGATAACCCGCTTCACGCGTCTCACGTTGTTGTCGCGCTTCAGCAACGACGCGATCTAATCGAGCATTGTCTGGAGTGGTCTTTTTCATCGCATCACGCCGAGTAGTCAAAGTGACATCACTATATCAGCGTGGTGCATCAGGTAAAAATCTCAGGCAAGTAAGCGCCTAGACAGGGATAATCGCGTATGACAAAAAATACCCCCCCTACCCCTGCATCCGAAACTGGCCGTTCTTTTAAGGAATTGCCGCTGTCACCAGCGATGTTGGCGATATTGGATCAGCTCGAATATCACACGATGACCCCCATCCAAGCGGCGAGTTTGCCTATCACGCTGGCGGGCAAAGACCTTATCGCGCAAGCCAAAACAGGGAGCGGCAAGACAGCCGCGTTCTCGTTACCGCTGCTGACCAAGCTCAATCCGCGCCGCTTTGCAGTGCAGGCGATGGTGTTGTGCCCTACTCGCGAATTGGCAGACCAAGTGACACAAGAATTGCGTCGTTTGGCGCGCTTCGCCGACAACATCAAGATATTGTCACTGTGCGGTGGTGCCACCATGCGTCCGCAGCGAGAGAGTCTGGAACATGGCGCGCACATTGTCGTCGGTACGCCGGGGCGCATCATGGACCATCTGGAGCGTGGCAGCTTGAATCTGGAAGCGCTCGACACCTTGGTGCTGGATGAGGCCGACCGCATGTTGGACATGGGCTTCTACGACGACATCGCCTTCGTCATCAAACATTGTCCGGCGCAACGTCAGACCATGTTGTTCTCGGCGACGTATCCCGAAGGTATCGCAGGGTTGGCGAAGAAGTTCATGCGCGAGCCGCAACAGATCACGCTGGAGGAAAAGCATGAAGCCAGCAAGATACGTCAGCGCTTCTATGAAGTGAGCGAGGGTGAGCGCCTGCAAACGGTGGCGACCCTGCTCAAGCATTTCCGCCCTGTCAGTACGCTAGCATTTTGTAATACGAAACAACAATGCCGCGATCTGCTGGACGTGCTGCAATCTCACGGTATCAAGGCGCTGACCTTGAATGGTGATCTAGAGCAACGCGAGCGCGACCAAGTGCTCATCCAGTTCGCTAACCGCAGTTGTTCCGTATTGGTCGCGACCGATGTGGCGGCGCGAGGCTTGGACATCGCGCAACTTGAAGCCGTCATCAACGTGGATGTCACGCCTGATCCTGAGATCCATATCCACCGTATCGGTCGTACAGGACGTGCAGACGAAGACGGTTGGGCATTCAGCATCTGTACCCCAGCCGACATGTATCGCGTCGATTGCATCGCCAAGATGATGGGTAGCGAACCGGAATGGCATCTGGTGGATGAACTAAAGGCCACTAACGATGCACGCTTAGTTCCACCCATGGTGACCTTGCAGATATTAGGCGGACGCAAAGAGAAGATACGTCCCGGTGATGTATTGGGTGCGCTTACGGGCGAAGCGGGATTCACGCGTGAGCAGGTTGGGAAGATCACCGTGACCGATATGTCCACCTATGTTGCGGTGGTGCGCAGCATCGCACGCGAAGCAGTGAAGAGATTGTCGGCAGGTAAGGTAAAAGGTAAGACAGTGAAGGTCAGGTCGCTGGAGGATTGATTCCTTCGGTAGCTGACCATAGCGGTATGCCGCCCGCATCAAGATACGTCAGATAAACGCGCAGTTCGAATTCGAGTTGCGGGTATTCCGGTTCCATATGCCGACACAACTGATAGAAAGCTTTGTTGTGTTCGCGCTCTTTCAAATGCGCCAGCTCGTGCACCACGATCATGCGCAAGAATGCTTCAGGCATCTCTTTGAAGAGCGTGGCGACACGAATCTCACGCTTGGATTTCAACTTACTGCCCTGTACGCGAGAGATGGTGGTGTGGGTACCTAAGGCGTTTTTCAGGGTGTGTAACTTGCTATCGAACTCGACACGGCTCAAGGGCTCGGTGTTGCGCAGATGCTGGTTCTTCAGGGTTGATACGAAGTCATACAAGGACTTGTCGGTGCGTACATCATGTGGGAGTGGATATCTTGCTTTGATGAGGTCGCCAAACTTCTTTTGCACGATGGCTTGATGCACTTGTGCCATCAGTGCACTCGGATATCCCGCCAAATAATTGGTGCGCGATCTGGGCTGCAACAGTTACGACAACTTCAACTGAGATTTGGATTTACGACCTGGTGCAGCAGGCGGGATGAAGCCGGCCAGACGGCATTTGATACCTTCAATCTTCTTACCTTTGTTGTCAAACCGAGTCGAATGGCAAGCCATAATCTCACCCTTAGTGGCGAGTTCGGCCAGCTGCGTGCGTGCGCTAGCTAGTGAGATACCCATTGCTTCTGCGATCTCAGAATCGAGTCTTTCGCCATTCTTTTTTAGATATTCCAGGATTTCTTTGCTCATTTTATTTCTAACCCAAGTCGCTTGAGTGCTTAACTGTACAGGTATGACCCCGTTTGGACAATCATTTAGCCACTTTTGTGACAACAGGGGAGTTTTTCGATGCGTCTGCTGTGAGGCTGCTTACCCTGTTTTGCGATTCTTTCGACAGGAAACGGGCGAACTCTTGTGCAGCGACAGACGCGCGTTTATCTTTGCGATGCACGATGTACCAATGGCGCACGATAGGGAATTGGTCAACATCAAGCACGACTAAACGCTTGGTCTCTAGCTCCATTTCGATGCCGTGGCTGGAGATGATGCCGATACCCATTCCAGCCTGAACCGATTGCTTGATGGCCTCGTTCGTATCCATCGACATATGAGCGGGCAAGGGGAGCCGATGGCTTGTAAAGAAACGTTCGACCACACCGCGTGTTCCCGAGCCTTGTTCGCGCAACAGGAACGTCTCATTCGCCAACTGTCGCGGCTGGATATTGCTTGCACGCGCGAGAGGGTGTGCAGGTGCAGCGATCACTACCAACGGGTTCTCTAAGAAAGGGTCTGCGACCATGTCGGTGCCTTCAGGGGGCTGCCCCATGATGGCGAGGTCTGTCATGTTCTCGGCAAGTTGCTTGAGCACGGCATCACGGTTGGCGACCGATAGGCTCACCTTAATTTTCGGATGTGCTTGGATGAACTTGGCTAACAATTGCGGCATGAAATAGTTGGCGGTACTGACCACCGAGATGTTCAGGTGACCATGCTCCAACCCCTTCATCTCGTCAAACACCGATTCCATTTCCTGCATCAGTAGCACCACCGAGCGAGCGTAGTGCAGCATCTCGCGGCCTGCTTCGGTCAGAAATAGCTTTTTTCCTACTTGCTCGAACAAGGGCATTCCGATAGTCTGTTCGGCCTGCTTGATCTGCATAGATACGGAGACCTGAAGTTGTCGCAAACTCAATGGCAGCATGATGGCGAGATTTTAAACCATAAGCATCTCTTATGGTTTTGATAAAAATATTTGACTGTTATTTATAGTATCAAGGCCGTAAAGTCCAACCCGTAGCAAGAACATTTCAACGACAAGAGGAGAACACAATGGATCAATCAAATCGTTATGCAGATCTAAGCTTGGATGAAGCAGAGCTGATCAAGAACGGTAAGCACATTCTGGTTGCTTACACTATGCACCCAATGGCTGGTTACGGTTATTTGGAAGTGGCTGCGCACATTGCAGCTGAATCTTCAACCGGTACTAACGTTGAAGTTTCTACTACCGATGATTTCACCAAGGGCGTTGACGCACTGGTTTACTTCATCGACGAAGCCAAGGGCATCATGAAGGTGGCTTACCCTAATGAATTGTTCGATCGCAATGTGACTGACGGTCGCGCGATGATCGTATCGTTCTTGACTCTTGCTATTGGTAACAACCAAGGTATGGGCGACGTAGCTGACCTGCAAATGCAAGACTTCTGGGTTCCACCCCGTATGTTGCAATTGTTCGACGGTCCAGCAGTAGATATCTCCAACCTGTGGCGCATCTTGGGTCGTCCAGTTGTAGATGGCGGTTACATCTCCGGCACCATCATCAAGCCTAAGCTGGGTCTGCGTCCTGAGCCATTCGCTAAAGCAGCTTACCAATTCTGGTTGGGCGGCGACTTCATCAAGAACGACGAGCCACAAGGTAACCAAACTTTCTGTCCAATCAAGAAAGTATTGCCACTAGTTTATGACTCAATGAAGCGTGCTCAAGACGAAACAGGCGATGCAAAGTTGTTCTCCATGAACATCACAGCTGACGACCACTACGAAATGTGTGCTCGTGCGGACTTCGCACTTGAGACATTTGGCCCAGATGCTGACAAGTTGGCATTCTTGGTTGACGGTTATGTTGGCGGTCCTGGTATGGTTACAACGGCTCGTCGTCAATACGCCGGCCAGTACCTGCACTACCATCGCGCAGGTCACGGTGCGGTTACATCGCCTTCTTCCAAGCGCGGCTACACAGCGTTCTTCGGCAAGATGGAAGGTGGCGCTGACGACCGTATCATCGCTTACATGATCGAGCGCGACAGCTGCATGGGTCCGTTCTTCCATCAAGAGTGGTACGGCATGAAGCCAACAACACCAATCATCTCCGGTGGTATGAACGCATTGCGTTTGCCAGGCTTCTTCGAAAACTTGGGCCACGGCAACGTGATCAACACAGCAGGCGGCGGTTCTTACGGTCACATCGACTCCCCAGCTGCTGGCGCGATTTCTCTGCGTCAAGCTTACGATTGCTGGAAAGAAGGTGCAGATCCAATCCAGTACGCGAAAGAGCACAAAGAGTTCGCACGTGCTTTCGAGTCTTTCCCGAAAGACGCGGACAAGATATTCCCAGGCTGGCGCGAGAAACTGGGCGTACACAAGTAAGTTCAGTTGTATCGAAAGAAGTAAAAAAACGCGCCCCCACACGATGGGGGCGTTTTTTTCCAAGATTCAATACCGTTTGGCGTGTGGGGTCACACGCGGAACAGGAGTCAAAAATGACAAATAAAGATCAATACAAAGTCGGCAAAGAACCTTTCTATCAAGCGCAAGGCGACGAAGTGACGCTGTATGAAGCAGCTTACGCTGCGCGTCTGCCTGTGATGGTGAAAGGCCCGACTGGTTGCGGAAAATCGCGCTTCATCGAATACATGGCGTGGAAGCTGAACAAACCGCTCATCACCGTGGCTTGTAACGAAGACATGACGGCAAGCGACCTCGTAGGGCGCTATCTGCTGGATGCCAATGGCACACGTTGGTTGGATGGTCCGCTCACCACGGCAGCGCGCATCGGCGCTATTTGCTATCTCGACGAGATCGTCGAGGCACGTCAAGACACCACCGTGGTGATTCACCCGCTGACCGACCACCGTCGCACTTTGCCATTGGACAAGAAGGGCGAGCTGATAGCAGCACATCCCGATTTCCAATTGGTGATCTCGTATAACCCAGGCTATCAAAGCCTGATGAAGGATCTGAAGCAATCCACCAAACAACGTTTCACTGCATTTGAGTTTGACTATCCAGAAGCGAAAGTTGAAGCGCAAATCTTGAGCAAAGAAGCGGGTATCGAAGTGGAGTTGGCAGCCAAGCTGGTGAAGATCGGTCAAGCAGCGCGTAACCTCAAAGGTCACGGCTTGGACGAAGGCATCTCCACTCGACTGTTGGTGTACGCGGCCACGCTGATCAAAGGCGGTGTCGAATCCAAAGCGGCTTGCCGTATGGCTTTGGTGCGTCCAATCACTGACGATGCGGACATCCGCGACACATTGGATCACGCCATCGCTGCGACCTTCGCATAAATTATGGCAACCCCAGTGGTCGACATCCCGGCTCCACTGCAATCCTATTGGAAGAATCTGGATTGCGGCTTCCCGCGCGTGGCGGAAGTGTTTCCGGAGTGTATGCAAGAAGCCTTCGCAAAGCTGTCCAACGATGGGATAGATTCCTACATTGAGCACGCGCGTTTCTTGGGTAAGATGGGACGCGGTGCAGAACCCATCTTGATCTTTCTGGAAGAGTGGCCGGGAGTCGCCAAGTCGATTGGTGAAGATACGCTGATCGACATCATGCTGTTCATCCGCAAGATGTGGAAATCACCCAACAGCAAAGCGATCGTTCCGTTCTTGCAATCACTTCCAGTCACGGCACGTCGCTTGCCGACGCGCGACCAGATCAGTGATTACCTTTCCATCGCCTTGGATCTGATGGAGCGCACCACCGGCTCTGTGCACGGCATCCATCAAACTTTCCCCAGCCCCGGTCTGCCCGAGATGTTCAAGCAGATCCCAGTGCTGTTGAGTCAGCTGTCTTTAGCGGGATTGAAGATCTGGGCGGACTACGGTGTGCGTTATTACGATGATCACCCTGAACGACAAGTCGAATATTTCAGCTTGCATTCGGCAGACAGCAAAGCTGTGTTGCAACGCGAGCGCCACGGTACGCTGCTGGTGGATAACGACCGCAAGTTGAGCATGTACATGCGCGGGCTGTGGCAAGACGAAGACATGCTCATTCCCTATTCGAGCGCCTTCGATGAGCTGCGCAAACCCATCCCGTACTACGACAAATTGGGCATCCGCCTGCCGGACGTTTACGATGATGCCCACGGCGTTTTGGGCATCGACCGCTACCGTGCCACGCTCGCGCATATCATCGGCCATCGACGTTGGACCAAGGCCATCATCGCGGACAACATGAGTCCATTTCAGCGTATGGCCGCTGAGTTCTTGGAAGATTGCCGCGTCGAGCATCTGGCGATGCGTGAATATCCTGGCTTGCGCCGCATCTTTGCTGCATTGCACCCCGCTCCTGCGGAAGACGCGTGTGATGTGACTAAAGAATCGAGCGTGCGTCATCGTTTAACGATGTTGTCGCGCGCCATCCTTGACCCGCACCATCCTTACAAGAACCCGAACATCATCGACTTCGCACGCCGCTTCCACGAATCGATGCAGCAAAGTGATTCCAGCACTCAGGACATCTCTGAGTTAGCCATCACCTTTGTCGCGCGCACACGCTTGCAGAGCGATAACTTGCCCAAGACGCACTTCAAAGACACGGTCATCGACTACCGTGACGATAACCGCCAGATGTGGAAGTTCATAGAAGAGGGCGATGAGGAAGAGGCGTTCGATGAGCAGCGCAAGATCGAACCGGGCGAAGAATTGAAGGGTTTGCCACCGCGCCACTACCACGAGTGGGATTACAACAGCCAGAACTACCGCCCCGACTGGGTCAGCGTGTACGAAGGACTGCACCCGCAAGGTAACCCGGCAGACATCGACAAGCTGCTGGAGAAGCACGCGGGGTTGGCCAAGCGTTTGAAGAAGATGCTCGACCTACTCAAGCCGCAAGACAAGGTGCGTATCCGTTATCAGGAAGAGGGTAGCGAATTGGATCTGGATGTCGCCATCCGTTCCCTCATCGACTACAAGAGCGGCGCACAACCTGATACGCGCATCAACATGGGTCATCGCAATGACGGGCGCAACATCGCAGTGATGCTGCTGCTCGACCTGTCGGAATCGTTGAATGAGAAGGCGGCAGGAAGCCAGCAGACCATTCTCGAACTGAGCCAGGAAGCGGTGACCATCTTGGGATGGGCGGTGGAAAAATTAGGCGACCCGTTCGCCATCGCAGGCTTCCATTCCAACACGCGGCACGATGTACGTTACCTGCATATCAAGGGTTACAGCGAAAAGTGGGACGATGAAGTGAAGGGTCGACTGGCGGCGATGGAAGCCAGTTATTCCACGCGTATGGGTGCAGCGATGCGCCATGCCGCGCACTACTTGGAAAAGCAACAGGCCGACAAAAAATTGATGCTCATCCTCACCGATGGTGAGCCAGCGGATATCGACAGCAAAGATGGTCGAATCTTGATTGAAGATGCGCGGCAGGCGGTAAAAGAGTTGGATCAGCAAGGCATCTATAGTTATTGCATCAACCTTGACCCCAAGGCAGACGAGTACGTTTCAGATATCTTTGGCAAGCAATACACCATCGTGGACAACGTGGCGCAATTGCCTGAAAAGCTACCCGAGCTTTTCATATCTTTGACGAAGTGAAGAAAGGGTAGCTTTTCATTGACCAAATAGGCATATCCCCATAGAGAGTAAGCGGAAAAAGCAGTAAAATCACGGTTCAAAATTTAAAATACCAACGAGGAGAAACCAGCATGAGCAAGAGCCTTATCCAATTCATCATCGAAGAACAACGCCATATTCCAAATGCAAGCGGCGACTTTACCGGCCTGCTGAGCGATGTAATCTCTGCCTGTAAGCAGATCGCGCACGACGTGAACAAGGGTGCGCTCATTGGCGTGCTGGGTTCCGCAGGTAGCGAGAACGTACAAGGCGAGACACAGAAGAAGTTGGACATCATCACCAATGAAGTCTTCATCAAGGCCAACGAGTGGAGCGGTCACTTGGCTGGTATGGCTTCCGAAGAAATGGATGATGTGTATGAGATCCCCAAGCAATATCCGCGCGGTAAATACCTGATCACTTTCGACCCATTGGATGGCTCTTCCAACATCGACGTGAACATCTCCGTTGGTACCATCTTCTCGATCTTGCGTTGCCCGGAAGGCGTGACGGATCCAAAGGCAGCAGACTTTTTACAGTCTGGAACAAAACAAGTGTGTGCAGGTTATGCGCTGTATGGCCCGAACACCATGATGGTGATCACTACCGGCCACGGCGTTAACGGCTTCACACTAGATCGCGACGTAGGCGATTTCTTCCTGACACACCCGAACATGCAGATCCCTGTCGATACAGCCGAGTTCGCGATCAACATGTCAAATCAACGTTACTGGGAAGCGCCAGTACAAAAATACATCGACGAATGCATGAAGGGCAAGGAAGGCGGACGCGAGAAGAACTTCAACATGCGTTGGGTCGCTTCCATGGTTGCAGAAGTACACCGCATCCTGACTCGCGGCGGCATCTTTATGTATCCGTTCGATACGAAAGAAGTGGGCAAAGCCGGCAAGTTGCGTCTGTTGTACGAAGCCAATCCGATGTCGTTCATCGTCGAACAGGCAGGTGGCGTCAGCTCCACTGGCCGTGAGCGCATCATGGAAGTGCAACCGAACGGTCTACATCAACGTGTGCCAGTCATCTTGGGTTCCAAGAATGAAGTGGATCGCGTTGTTGGGTATCACAAAGGCGCGTAATGCCGAAACAGCGCCCCCGTTCGCGGGGGCGTTTTTACGTCTAGATTTTGGAAGGATGAAATGATGTCAAAACCACTCGTATCCATTGTGATGGGCAGCAGCAATGATTGGGAGATCATGCAGCAAGCGGGTCAGCAGCTGAAAGATTTCGGCGTGGATTTCGATGCGCGCGTCATCTCTGCACATCGTTCACCCGACCTGTTGTTCGACTACATTAAAGACATGCATAGCCAAGGCGTGCAATGCTTCATCGCCGGTGCCGGCGGTGCAGCGCACTTGGCGGGTGTCATCGCCGGCAAGACGACGTTGCCAGTATTGGGTGTGCCTATCCCCTCAAAATATCTGAAGGGCATGGACTCCCTGCTTTCTATCGTGCAGATGCCCAAAGGTATCCCCGTTGCGACGTTCGCCATCGGCGAAGCGGGTGCGGCGAACGCAGGATTGTTTGCCGTCTCCATGTTGGCGTTGAACGATAAGCAACTTGCACAGAAACTCACTGACTACCGCAAGAAGCAAGCGGAACAGATCGCCGCAACCACTTTGCCTGCTTTGTAATCGAGGTCACCATGTCCGCCCTACACGAATCGAATCTGACCAGCCTGAAGTTCTTGCATCGCGGAAAAGTGCGCGATTTGTACGAAGTAGACGCCGACCATCTGCTCATCGTGCAGACCGATCGCTTGTCTGCTTTTGATGTCATCTTGCCAAATCCGATCCCGGGTAAAGGCGAAGTGCTTACGGCGGTGTCGAATTTCTGGTTCAAGAAACTGGGCGGCGTGATCCCGAATCATCTATCCGGCATCGACCCAGAATCTGTTGTGAAGACCGATGCAGACCGCGCGCAAGTGCGAGGCCGCTCTTTCGTCACTAAGAAACTCAAACCATTGCCTATCGAGGCCATCGTGCGCGGCTATCTGGTGGGTTCCGGTTGGAAGGATTACAAGAAGACGGGAGCAGTGTGCGGCATCCAATTGCCGGCAGGTCTGCAAGAAGCGCAGAAATTGCCACAACCCCTGTTCACGCCTTCCACAAAAGCAGCGGTTGGCGATCACGACGAGAACATCTCGTTCGATGAAGCCAAGAAGTTGTTGGGTGCAGAGATGGCTGAGAAGGTGAAGAACGCCACCTTGGCGCTGTACACCCAAGCGGCAGATTATGCTTTGACACGTGGCATCATCATCGCTGATACCAAATTTGAATTCGGTACGGATGCGGCAGGTACGCTGTATCTGATCGACGAAGCACTTACGCCGGATTCCTCCCGCTTCTGGCCAGCCGACCAATACAAAGTCGGCAGCAACCCGCCCAGCTTCGACAAGCAGTTCGTGCGCGACTGGCTGGAAACTTCAGGCTGGAACAAGCAACCTCCTGCACCTCAAGTGCCCGCTGATGTGTTGCAGAAGACGGCTGACAAATATCGCGAAGCACAGCGACTGTTGACTGGCACATGATCGATATCACGCAACTCATCCAAGGTTTTCAGCGTTTTCGTGAGCAGCATTTCGAGCATCACGACACCCTCTATCAGCAACTGGTAGCGCAAGGCCAGACTCCGCAGGTGCTCGTCGTCGCCTGTTGCGATTCGCGGGTCGATCCGGCACTGGTGTTCGATTGCGACCCCGGTGATCTGTTCGTTATTCGCAATGTCGCCAATTTGGTACCCCCGCTGGAGGGCCATAGCGGACATCACGGTACGACCGCTGCCATCGAGTACGGAGTCAGCACGCTGGGCGTCAAACACATCGTTGTCTTGGGTCACGCGCACTGCGGAGGTATCGATTCGCTCGTCAAGACAGGCGGGGTCGGCACACCGGGTTCATATATCGACGACTGGATGAGCCTGGTTGAAAGTGCGCGGGCAGAGGTGATAGCAGAGATGCCGCACGCGCCTATAGAAGAGCAAGAACGCGCCTGTGAGCAACGTTCCATATTGGTCTCACTTGAAAATTTGAAGACGTTCCCGTGGATACGGGAGAGGGTCGAGGCGGGCAGCTTGATGTTACACGGCTGGTACTTCGACATCGAACACGGGCAGTTGCTGAGTTACGATGCAACTACCCGTAGTTTTGAATCTGTCTGATCACTTCTTGGGTGCGACGATGCCCTTTAGTTCACGGTAGCGCACCTTGTCTGCCTCATAGCGCGCCTTCACAGCTTCATTTTCTTTAAGGCTGTTATCTAGATCACCTTGCAGTTTGGCGATGCGTACCTTGGCTTCGTCCAAATCTTCCTCAAGCGATTTAGGGATCTTGCGACCTTGCTTGGTCAGCCCCTCAGCTTCTTTTTGCAACGAGACCAGATTCTCTTGCGCTGATTTGAGCAAGGTCGTGTAGCTACCAGTACGTGCCTCAACCTGTTGCAAGTTGCGGTCACGTGACAGATCGATCTCTTTCTCCGAACTGTAGGTATTGATCAAAGCGTTGTCGTGACGCTCTGCCTCGATGCGAGCTTTCTCGGTAGCGGGATCTTTCAGCGTAGCTTTTTGGTTCGCGGCGTTTTTGTCCTCGCGCTTCTCGATGCGGCCCTTTTCCAGCTTCACTGCATCTTTATTGGCGTACTCAGGCGGAATGGTTTCGCCATAGTGTGTCGTCCCATTGCTGTCCACCCACTTGAACAGCTTGGCTTCGGCATTCAAAGAAAGCACCGCACACAAAGCCGCAGCGCTCATCAACAATTTCGAATCGATCATCATTTCACTCCGTAACGGTCACGATAGGTTTGCACCGCGTGCAGATTTTGCACTAAATCCGCTTGGCCTTGTAGGAAACCCAGTAGGTCATGCAGCGACGCGATGGATACAACGGGGATGCCGTAACTTTGGTGCACTTCCTGCACCGCAGACAACTCGCCTTGGCCGTGTTCCATACGATCCAGTGCGATGACCACACCGCACGGTGTAGCACCCGCAGCACGAATCAGCTCGATGGATTCACGCACCGAGGTGCCTGCCGAGATCACATCGTCGATGATGAGCACATTGCCTTGCAACTTCGCGCCCACTGTCGTGCCTCCTTCGCCGTGGTCTTTCGCTTCCTTGCGATTGAAGCAATACGGCACGTTGTGCCCCTGCTCCGCCAGTGCAATGGAAGTACCCGCTACCAAGGGGATGCCCTTGTAGGCTGGGCCGAACAACATATCGAACTTGATACCTGAAGCGAGGATGGCTTGCGCATAGAACTGGCACAACTCACGCAACGCCGCGCCGTCTTGGAACAGACCTGAGTTGAAGAAGTAAGGCGACAGACGACCCGCCTTGGTCTGGAATTCGCCGAAGCGCAACACATTCTGTGCGACAGCGAAGCGGATGAAATCTTGACGGTAAGCGTGCATGGAATCCTCAACTAGATGCGAATCTGTTTTAGCCCATCTCCCACCAGGGGAGGGGTTGGGGTGGTGGAACACCCGCAATTCAAAGTATGTATTTTAAAACCCACTAGATTCCCGCCTTCGCGGGAATGACGAAGTAAGGAGTGCCGTGGAATGCCCACATTATAATGCGCACACCAAACCCAAGAGAAAATTCATGCGCATCACTACCCTCAATTTCAACGGCATCCGCTCCGCCTACAACAAAGGCTTCCTCGAATGGTTCGGCAAGCAGGAAGCCGACATTCTGTGTGTGCAGGAACTCAAAGCGCAAGAACCGGACATGACCCCGGACATGCTCGCCCCGCTCGGTTACCACGGCTACTTCCACTACGCCGAAAAGAAGGGTTACAGCGGCGTGGGCATCTATTCCAAGCGCAAACCAGACAACGTCATCGTCGGTCTAGGCATCCCCGAGTTCGACTTTGAAGGACGATACATCGAAGCCCAGTTCGGCAACCTCAGCGTCGTGTCGCTGTACCTGCCGTCGGGTTCCAGTGGTGAAGAACGCCAAGCCGTGAAGTTCAAATTCCTCGAAGCCTTCATGCCGCACCTCCGCCAATTATTTAACAGTGGCCGCGACATCATCGTGTGTGGCGATTGGAACATCGCCCACACCGAGAAAGACCTGAAGAACTGGAAAGGCAACAAGAAGAATTCCGGCTTCCTACCCGAAGAACGCGCATGGCTCACCGAGCTGTTCAACGATGTCGGTTTCATCGACGTGTTCCGCAAACTGCACCCCGAACTCGAAGCCTACACATGGTGGTCGAACCGTGGGCAAGCCTGGGCGAAGGACGTGGGCTGGCGTCTGGACTACCAAGTCGCCACCCCCGCCATCGCGGCCAAGGCCATCCATACCGGTATCTACAAAGAACAACGTTTCAGCGACCACGCACCGATGATGGTGGACTACAAGGACTGAGCATGAAGATCAATGAATCGTTGGTGTTGCTGGTCGTGGGCATCCTCCTCCTCGCCATCACTGCCATCCGTCCTCATGACTACGCCACTTGGTGGATGGAGACCGCGCCCATCTTCATCGCGCTGCCCATCCTCGTCGTCACCTGCAAGACCTACACTCTCACCCCGCTGCTCTATCGCCTGCTTTTCCTGCACGCAGTCATCCTCATGGTCGGCGGGCACTACACCTATGCCGAAGTGCCGCTGGGATTCTGGATGGAAGACTGGTTCGGCTTCGCGCGCAACAACTACGACAAGATCGGCCACCTTGCACAGGGTTTCATCCCCGCCATGTTGTTCCGTGAACTGCTGCTGCGCAGCTCACCGTTGAAGCAAGGCAAGTTGCTGTTCACGCTGGTGGTGGCGAGTTGTCTTGCGGTGAGCGCCAGCTACGAACTCATCGAATGGGCAGCGGCAGAGATGATGGGCCAAGGTGCGGATGCCTTCCTCGGCACACAGGGTTATGCGTGGGATACGCAGTCAGATATGTTGATGGCGCTGATCGGGGCGATCGTTGCGCAGGTGGTGCTGGGGAAGGTGCAGGACAGGCAGCTATTCCGAAGCTGACCCTATTAGTTTTCGCAAACTGCACCCCGAACTCGAAGCCTACACCTGGTGGTCGAACCGCGGCCAGGCTTGGGCCAAGGACGTGGGCTGGCGTTTGGACTACCAAGTCGCCACCCCCGCTATCGCAGCGAAAGCCATCCATACCGGCATCTACAAAGAGCAACGTTTCAGCGACCACGCGCCAATGATGGTGGATTACGGGGAATGACAAAAAGAAATAACCAATTTGCCACAGAGAACACAGAGCTCACAGAGCTCACAGAGAATACCGGCGTGTAGTGACTTTCTCTGTGTTCTCTGTGGCTAAAAGGGGTTAAGAAATGAAAACAATCAACGAACCTTTGATCCTGATGGCGGCAGGCATCATCCTGCTAATCATCACCGCCATCCACCCGCACGACTACCCCACCTGGTGGATGGAGACCGCGCCCATCTTCATCGCGCTACCCATCTTGGTTGCCACCTACAAAACCTACACCCTCACCCCGTTGCTGTATCGACTGCTGTTCCTGCACGCAGTCGTCCTCATGGTCGGCGGCCACTACACCTATGCCGAAGTGCCGCTGGGCTACTGGATGCAAGACTGGTTCGGCTTCGCGCGCAACAACTACGACAAGATCGGCCACCTCGCGCAAGGCTTCATCCCCGCCATGCTGTTCCGCGAACTGCTGCTGCGCAGCTCACCGTTGAAGCAAAGCAAGCTGCTGTACACACTTGTGGTTGCCTGCTGCCTCGCGGTGAGCGCCAGCTACGAACTCATCGAATGGGCGGCGGCAGAGATGATGGGCCAAGGCGCGGATGCCTTCCTCGGCACACAGGGTTATGCGTGGGATACGCAGTCGGATATGTTGATGGCGTTGATCGGGGCGCTCGTTGCGCAGGTGATGCTGGGGAAGGTGCAGGATAAACAGCTAGTGTGTCGCTAGTTTGATTTTTCTACGTGGGCAATTAGACCTGTATAGAACTGGGTAAGAATGCCTTTCAACTGAGACAGTGTGTAGTACACACCGTCATATTCGAAATAGAGACCAGGTTCGACGGAGGTAAAGTAATACTGATACCAATTCTTAACTTGGGGTTCATCTTCAATTCTAGTTACTCGACTTGAACCTGACCAATGAAAGTGCTTACTTGCATTTGCGGTATCCCAGCAAATGGATAAGGCGTTTAAGATGTCACTTCGAACATCAAATTCTTTGTTCGGAATACAAGCCCTATCGGCGATCCATTCGGCACACTCTAGGGGAATCCTTTCAAAATTCTTGCTTTCCTGAGCATCAGTTAGATTGCGAATGGTTTGATGATTTGAATAATATTTCCGAACCCATTCGTTCAAAACAGCAGCGGTAACTATAAAGTTGAAAACATCATGAGGATGTGGCTTTTCATCCAGTTTGTTTCCATCAAGGGCAAGCTTACTTAATAGATCTTCAGGCTTGGCAATGCCGTAAGAAAGCTGTGTCATTGTTGATTTTGACATGGTGTTCTGACGGCTATGGATTAACCGATTCTGTTTGCTGCGTTTCATTCCACGGTGCAACCTTCAACAACAACACCATCCCCGGTATCGCCAACAACACACACAGCAAAAAGAACATCGTCCATCCCATCGCCTCCACCAACCATCCCGCTGTCGCGTTCATGAAAGTACGCGGAACGGCGGCTAAGCTGGTGAACAGGGCGAACTGGGTGGCGGTGTAGGCGGGGTGGGTGGTGCGGGCGATGA